>NZ_JANRMI010000001.1:0-300000 GCF_029531655.1 Bdellovibrio svalbardensis | reverse complement strand
CTCCTCTCTTGGGATTTGGCTCATTAATTGTGACCCCGGATCTTCCCGTGGTTTTCTTTTGGGTCCTATCGCTTTATTTGTTTCAAGAAGTCCTGGAGAAAAAGAATCCTAACAGTTATGCCGCCTTGGGCGCCGCTTTGGGACTTGGCTTTTGCGCCAAATATCACATCGTCCTTTTCGTTCCCTGCCTGCTTCTTTACTTCATCTTTGAAAAGAAGTGGAAGGATATCCAGTGGAAGTGGGTTCCACTGACGATTCTGACTGGACTGATTTTCTGCACTCCTGTCCTTCTTTGGAACTATCAAAATGATTTTGCCTCTTTCACTTTTCAGCTCAAGCATGGCTTGGAACGGGACTCTTATAAATTCAGTTGGACAAGCTCTTATGTTCTTGGCCAAATTCTGATTATTTTTCCCTGGGTTTTGTGGGCGGCTCTCAAAGCGAAACTTCCTGAAAAGCTTCGCTATCTTTATTACTTTGCCTGGTTCCCTCTGGTGTTTTTCTTCCTGACTTCTTTCCGCGCCTTGGTTGAAGCCAATTGGCCGATCATTGCACTGCCTGCAGTGTGCGTACTGGCGGCTTGCCATCCACAGATCCAAAAATGGCTTCGTTACTACGTTGCCTTCTGGAGTGTCATTATCGTGGTGGTTTTGACATCTCTCTTTGTCCCCGCAATTAGAAATACAAATTCAAAGATCAGCGAACCCTATGATTTCCAGAAATTAAGCTCTATCGCTCATGAGTATTCTCCCCTTTATGCAGCTTCTTACCAAATGGCAGCGTCTCTTTGGTATTTTAGCAAAGTTCCGGTGTACAAACTTCAAGGCATCAGCCGTTTTGACTTTTTTGACACGCTTAAAGAGGCGAATCCCGCAGGAAATCGTTTTTATTTAGTGAAGCGTGAGACAAATGGTTTACCTGAATGGGTTTCTCAACAACAATGGACTCATCGAGAAATTAAAAAGATTTCTCCCGATTTTGTGTTGTTGGAATTCACGCGCCAGTAAATGAGCTGAAAAGCAGCTGGAAAATAACTGGCGAAAGCCAGAATAAGAACCCTTATGAAGTCATTAGTTGTCATCGCATTTTTAGCAGTTACTTATTTCTTGTACGGTTTCTATATCAACCAGTACGAAGTCAGCACCATTCCTCGTCAACTGACTGCAGAGCACGCCGCGAATTACTATGATTATAAAGGCGTTCTCAATGTCCACACAGATTTGAGCGCAGGCTCGGCGCCAGCAAGTTTTGTTATCACCTCTGCAAAATTGGCAAATCTGGATTTCCTGATGTTCACGGATGTGAACATGTTTAATGTACCGACTACTTTTGAATCCTATCACGGCAATCTTTTGGTTTTTTCAGCAGGTAAGTACAGCTATCTCGATGCTCGCTTGATTTACTATTCCCTAAATCAGGAGGCCATTGGCAATGGACTGGGCGATGCTCAGGTAAAATTGGCGGATCTCTTGTCGCAAAAAACTGGCGCGAGCAAAGACACGCTCACGGTTTTAGCTCACCCTTACAAAGCGGGATATAACTGGAACGGTGAGATTCCAACGGGCCTGGATGGTTTCGAACTTTGGAATCAAAAAAGTCTTTCGAATCGCGCATGGGCCGAATCCAAACTTTCAGTGATCTGGAGTTTGTTGATTTATCCTTTCAACCCTCGCCTTTCGATCCTTCGTCTTTATACCGAGCCCTCTGATGAACTTGCGTTGCTCGACAAAATCAGCACGCAAAGAAAAATCGTTATCTATGCGGGAACTGAAGCCTCAGCACGTGCGATCCCTTTGGCGAATTATTTGATTCGCTTCCCCAGCTATAAAAGAACCTTTGAGGTGATGAGCAATCACATCATGTTGAAGTCAGAACTCACCGGAAGCTTTAACAGTGATCGCGTGAAAGTTTTCAATGCACTCAAAAATGGAAACTCTTATTTGGCTTTGGACATGCTTGGAGATCCCAAAGGCTTCGTCGCAACGATTGATGAAGACAACAGATCTCATTTAATGGGCTCTGAAATGAAGCTCTCAAAAAATATGATTTTGAAAGTTAAGCTTCCAGCGAAGCCAAAAGACTTCTTTGAAATTAGAGTTCTTCGCAACGGGGAAACTGTTGCCCAGGTGAATGATCCCGAAGTGAACTATCCAATCACACAAACTGGCACCTATCGCGTGCAGGTTCGCGTGAGCCCGATGTTGCCTTTGCCTGATGCTAAAAAATGGATTACGTGGATTTATACAAATCCATTTTACGTACAGCCTTAAGGTCTTTCCAGAACCAAGCCATCGACGGGTGGAATTTGGCAGCAAAGACGCTCTTCTTTCAAAAAGCCTCTGTCTTGGGCCATTTCTGCCTCAATTTCGTTTCGTGGGGGTAGGTTTTCAAGCCCCGCTCGCACAAAAACTACGCAAGTTCCACAAGTCCCAAAGCCACCGCAGGTATGATCTATCGGCAAACCCGCACGGATCGCCACATTCAAGACAGTCTCGTCCTGATGACTCACCAAGACAATCTTGTCGTCCGGTAAAAAGGTTATAGATTTTCCAGACTTAGGCTTCATGTCCGAGAACTCCTTCAAAAGGGCAGTCTTTAGTTGAAACCCCCCTTACCATTTTGTATCAATGAATTCATGAGATTCATAGCTTTTGACTTCGAAACTACCGGCACAGTTCCTGGCGTTGACCAAATTATTGAAATTGGAGCGGTTCGCTTCATCAACGGTCAGCCTGACGCTGTTTTTGCAACTTTTGTTGATCCTCTTCGTCCTATTCCGCCGGGCGCTTCTAACGTCAATAAAATCTATGACCACATGGTTAAAGGCGCACCGACGATCGACACTTTGTTGGCCTCATTTGCAGAATTCTGCGGTGATGACATCATGGTTGCGCACAATGCTCCTTTCGATGCTCAGTTCCTTACCGCAGACGTTAAGAAGCACGAATCACCAGCGCCAAAAGGGATCGTGATCGACTCCCTTCCTATCGCAAGAAAAGTCTTCCCAGGTCTTCCGAACTACAAGCTAGGAACTTTGGTTCAACACTTGAAGATCCCAACAGCGGAATTCCATAGAGCTGAGGCCGATGCAACTTACCTGGGTCACATGTTCTCGCAAATGATGAAAAGAATTTCTATCGGCGGACAAGCTCCACAGGTTTCAAACCTTGTTGCTTTGACTGGGAAACCTGAATTGCGTTTCCCACAAATTATCCGTCAGCCAAAACAAATGGATTTCTTCGGCGGCCTCTAAAAGCAAGGGGCTCTGATGACACAGACAACTGACTCCTTTTACGTCGAAACTTTCAAAAGAGAATTTCAAAAAAGAGCCACCGATTTAAAGCTGTCTTTTAACCAAGACAGCCTCAATAAAATTTCTGAGTCTCATCTAGAGGATCTTATAACTATCCCTGGTATCTTTTTCGATGCCGACACCAAAGATTTTATCTCCACAGCGGCTGGCCGAAGCTTAGCCCAGGAGCTCGCACAAGCTCCCCAAGCAAATTTAGAAAGTTTGTGGCCGCTGGTAATTGAAAGTTTCAAGAAAAACAACTACTGGGGTTTTCCAACTTACACGGAAGAGCAAACACAAAAGCGCACTGAAGCCTTCAAGGAATTGAGATCCTATATATTCACGCTGATCCAAGCGATGATTATCATGAAAGTTGTTATCTTTTATTTCGGTTTGAAAAGTGCCTCTGATGCGTCGACAACAGATCTGATCTGGACAGGCTTGGCGATTGCCTTCTCATTTTTATCGCTTTTCTTTTTTGCCTGGAGAAAAAGTCGAAAGAAAAAATAGGCTTCCTAAAAAGCCTATTTTAGTTTGCGTTTCAACGCTTCAACATCAACTGCTTTTATAGAGCCCAGTACTTCATCAGAAACTTGTTGTGCACTTTCTAGAATCAAAGCTTTGAGTTGCGCAGGCTGAAGTTCTGGTTTCAAAAGCAAGGCCTCTGCGGCCACGTGCACAACATAAGGCGCCGCCATCGAAGTCCCCGTATGGGAAATCAGTCCACCACCAATGCTTGCTGCTGATATCTTGGTTCCCGGCGCATAGATTTCCACAGTGCCCTCACCAAAGTTACTATAGCTGGCGCGCTTAAGCCCCAACGTAAGATCATCCAACGCCCCGACTGTTATTAAATTTTCATAGTGAAAAGAAGCCGGAAACTGTCGATTTTTATACTCAACAATATTCTTCCCGTCATTGCCAGAGGCCACCACGAAAAGCACCTGCGGATTTTCTTGAATCATCTTTTCAAGAGCCTTAGCAGATTTGCGCAAGCCCATGTCCCCACCCTTGTCCAACGGAAGCGAAAAGCTCATATTGATCACGCGAACAGGATGCGATCGCAAGAAGGTAGAAATTTGATTAATATACTCTACATTTGTAAAGTCTCCAGCGAAGCCAAAAATAGCGACTTCATCAAGATCTCTCGTCGCAATATGAGCAACGTGAGTACCGTGAGACATTGGTAGTCGGTCTTTAGCCAAAGAACTTCCACTTTCACTTGGCAATCCAGTTTGTGAAGTTTGATCCCAGCCAAAGACATCATCAATCCAATGATTGCCGTCATCATCACGACCGTCGAAACTCTCTTTGGGATTGTTCCAAAATTTAAACGCCAACTCTGTGTGCCCATAGTCAAAGCCAGAATCGATCACTCCAATAAGCAAGCGATCCGACTTGTTATGCAATGAAATGCGTCGTGCTCTCTCCGCTTCAGGATAGTTGGCATAAACGAAATTTAAGTCGAACTTCTTATAGGGTTGGTAGCTTTTAATTAGACGCCCATGAGTATCGACGGTTCTAAATGAAGTCACATTTTCCCCTGCCGAATCCCAAGTGAATGTCGTCACTTCTTGCAGACGTTGCTCCGTAGTATAAGTTTCTTTTTTCAAAATAATCTGGGAATTTTCAGGCGAAAAATAATCGACATAAAGCAAACGACAATCGCCCTTGTCGTAGTTCCACTTTTTTAGCAAAACCTCTGAATCTGACTCTGTACTGAAAAGACTTTGCCCAACAATTTGCCCTTCACAGGGCTGATAAGGCGATACCGTAGTAACAAGTTTTTGATTGTCTTTTGGGTAAGCGTATTTTTCATGGAATGCGATCTTTTGCTCAAGTGAATATGACATCAACTCGATCAGTTTAGAGCCCTCAAATCGCTTCACTTCCTGAAGTAACTTGGTTTCCGGAAAATAGGTGATTTTTTCAGTGATCTCGGAGGCATGAGAATGAAAGGCTGTTCCAATCAAAGAAATCAAAATTAAAAATGCGCGCATCGATTACTTCCTCTGCCTGAATAAAAAAACTCTTTCATTCTCTTAAGCAAAGGGGGTGCCCTTTAATAGTCAGCCTGTTGGAATTGAGCTGATGGCGGGTGTCTATCTTTTTGACATGCTAGGGGGACTCTAAACAGCTCCCTCGGCCGAGGGAGCTTCCAGTTCATTTACTCTTTTGCCCTGTGAGCAATCGGATATCTACGACCACGCCCGAAGGAGTGCCCGGAAACTTTCAAGATAGGAGGAGCTTGCCAACGTTTAAATTCTGTTCGCATAAGAATAGGCAAAAGCCATTTATCCGTCGCGGTTTTGGCAACTCCATTTTTTTCCACAAGATAAGCCACAGATTTATCCAAGTCTTCATATGGAGGCAAAGAGTCCTGATCTTTTTGATCCGGACGAAGTTCTGCAGAGGGAGCTCTTTCAATGATCTCAACCGGAATCAGCTCATCTTCCTTGTTGTAGTGGCGAGCCAAGGCATATACCTGCGCTTTCGTAAGATCACCAATCGGCGCCAAACCGCCACACATGTCTCCGTACATTGTCGAGTAACCGGTGGCATATTCGCTCTTATTACCCGTCGTCAAAAGCATGCTGTTTTCTTTGTTCGAGTAAGCCATCAAAGACAGCCCACGAAGTCGCGCCTGAAGGTTTTCGTTCACCAGGCTAAAGCCTTCCAACGAAATGCCTTTGGCCAAAGTCTTTACGACCTCATCATACATTGAACCGATTTCAACGATCTTAAAATCAATTCCTAAGTTCTTCGCTAGTTCATGCGCCAACGCCAGGCTTTCTGGCGAATTAAACGGGCCAGGCAAGCCAATTCCCGCAACGTTAGCCGGACCCAAAGCATCCACCGCCAAGGCCGCCACCACAGCTGAATCGATGCCTCCACTCAAACCAAGATGAACCTTCTTCAATCCCGTCTTTTGACAGAAATCACGAAGACCCAGCACTAAAGCGCGACGAAGCTCTTCGGCTGTCTCGATTTTCGCGGTTTTGTTCCAAACTTCCATCGTGTCGATATCAATCACATTGATATCTTCTTCAAAGGGAAGACAGTTTAAAATCTTTTTGCCCTTTTTATCCATCACGAAGCTTGCACCATCAAAGATGATCTCATCCTGGGCACCTACCAAGTTTGCATACATGATCGGCGCTCCAAAATAAGCGGCAGTTTTAGAAGCCACATACTCGCGAAGCTTCATCTTCCCGATAAAATACGGGGAGGCGCTAAGGTTCAAAACCATATCGATCTTTTGCTTCTTCACCTTCGCCAAGGGATTTACTTTGTAAGGAGAACATCCCTTCGTGTCGGGCCACGCCCAGATATCCTCACAGATCGTAAGGAAAAACTTTTTGCCTTTGAATTTGAAATAGTTTTTAGACATATCTCCCGGTTCGATAAAGCGCGCCTCATCGAAGACATCGCCAGTCGGAAGAAGTTGTTTGTTAAAGAAGCGGGGCTTTTGCCCTTTAACCAGAAAAGCTGCGGAATTAAAATAGGGACGACCCTTTTTTTCCGGATTGCGGGTGATCAAACCAATGATCACGCCCATGTCTTTGGGAATTCTTTTTACGAGGTCTTTAAACTCAGCTTCTTGCTTTTTAAGAAGCTCTGAACGCTCAAGAAGATCGAACGGATGGTACCCGAAAAGTGTGCACTCTGGGAAAACCACGAGCTCACACTTTCGTTGCTGTGCTTGATGAATAAATTCTAAGATTTTTTCTTTATTGAACTTAAAGTCTGCAAGTGTTGGGTTTACTTGTGCTAATGCAATTCTCATTCAATGACTATACGCCCAGAAAATCCGTCTTGGTAGCCATGCCAGTGATTTATTTCAATCTCTGGGTACTTCCAGCAAAAGTAGCCCTTCCCGTTGTCAAAATCGGCCATCCACAAACCTTTAGGCTCCCCGCCTAATTTGGCTACTTTGGTCTGCCAACGCTCAATAATGGCGTTAATTTGCTCTTCAATTACGGCCACTGAAGGGTGAGATTTATCAGAATAGGCTTCAATACGATTCACATGAGTTTTAACTTCACGACATGACTCTTCAGTAAGGCGATAAACTATCGGCAATAACTGACGTGCATCCTGCAAACTAAAAGTCTTCTTGCGATTGATCTCAATCACAGTATCCAAAGAGGCCCCCTCAAAAATGTCGTGAGAGAATCTGTATGTATGAAACACGGAGGGGTTACAACAAATTATGACCGGTGTAAGACAAGTTAAGAAAATGCATGGAAAAATTCTAAACGCATTGCAGTTAATTCTCGTCGCCCTTGGACATTGACAGTGCCTGACCACCGATAAAAATTACGAGAGCGATAATTAATGCCGCAATAAACAGGTAACGTATAAAATTTCCAACGGTGAGTTCTTCTTTTTCCTCTTGAAGGACCGTTTTTACATCTGGCTTTTTAACCATTATTTTCTTGGGCGCCGGGCCCATATCATCAGTAGCAATAACTTTTGTGCGGCCAGCATCACTATTTTTTTCTAGTTTTTTACGTTCGGACTCACTCCACCCTGACATGTTCACTGAAGAAACTTTACGGCGAGTTTGAATCGCGTAACTGCTCCCTCTGCTTCCGCCGAAAAAGCTGCCGCTTCCATTTCCGTCCAGAGCAATTTCAACAACGCGACCGCCTTGTTGGCCACCGCCTTCAATGCCCGCCGCGCCCTTTCGCGGAGCCCGTGCTAGGCGCCCACCATTTCGCGAAGCCGACCCAGCATAGCCACTCCGACCTGAGGAGCCGCCAGAAGAATCTGACCCTCCGCCCCCTGAGGAGTTCGAAGAAGAACCACTTGAACCATCTCCAGATTCGGATCCCGATCCACCTTGGCCATTAGAACCTTTTGAGTTACCAAAGCTTCCATCTTTTTTGTCAAACTGAGCAATTGTACAACCCATGTCTTTGGCCGACATCATATCGCTACCAAAACTAGGAAGGCCTCCCGTCTCAAGCAAACATGCGACGTAATCGCCCATGTAGGCATCCATATATCTCTGCATCGGTTTGAAAATCTGGTACACAAGTGCGAGGACAAGAGAGACTGAAATAATCAATAGCAGAACGTACTCGATCGCAGCCTGGCCACGATCATTAGATAGTCTAGCTGTATATTTAGATTTCTTCACTCGTGAAGGCATTTACGTCATACTACAACATATGAAATACAGACTGAATTTCAATCGCTTCCTATTTACTTTGTTCTTGTCTTTTGTCTCATTCTTAAACATCTCCTCTGCTGAATCCTCGACCTCTGGTCAGGTAAAAAAAGACAATAGCAAAGTGACATCTCCCTCTGTCGCTCCGACACCTGTCGCAGATTTAACCCCAACACCAACTAAAACGACAGAAGCTGCAACAAACACAGATGCCCATGCAGTCGCAGCGACGCCCATAGATCCCTTGGATGCCAAGATTGAAAGTTTGAAGGCAGAAATTCACAAGAATCCACGCAACATCAAAAAAATTGTCGAGCTCGCTGACTTATTCTACAAAAAACAGGATTATGAAAAGACGACTCTGCTTTTATGGAAACAAATCGACAAGCTTGACCGACCGGCAATCATTCTTTTAGCTAAAGCTCATGAGCAAAAGAAAGAGCCTGCTGAAATGATTCGCGCCTTGAATATTCTGATAGGAAAAGATGAGAAGGACTTCGAGGCTTACAGTCTGCTCGGCAACGCTTACACTCTCCAGAAGAAAAATAAAGACGCCCTCGATAGCTACAAAAAAGCCATTGAGATCAACTCCAAGTATGAGCCGGCTTATCTGGGAATCGCCAATCTTTATGAGAAACGCAATCCGCCGAATCTTTACGAATTGCGTATTCTGTTCCAAGACATGATCGACAACCTCGGCCCCAAGCCAGAGTTCTTCCAAAAACTATGCGAAGTGAATGCCCAGGACGACAACACCTTTGAGGCGGCCATTGAAACTTGCAAACAGGCGACCACCAAAGACCCAAAAACAGCAAATGCTTTTGTAAATTTAGGCAACAGCCTCAAGATTGCGGGTAAAGAGGAAGAGGCTAATGCCACACTCAAGAAGGCCGCCAATGACTTCCCGAAATCTGAATTCGCACAATACACCTATGGCAAGGTCCTAGAAGACCAAAAGAACACCGTAGACGCGATGAAATACTATAAGGCAGGTACAGAGGCTGACCCAACGGCCGCACGCAGCTGGCTGGGCCTGGCGACAATGTCATTTGAAATTAAAAAATTCGAGGTCTCATTGATTGCTTACAAGAATGCGTGCAAGTACGACCGAAAATATGCCGTGAACTTTAGAAAAGCGACCACGGCACTAAGAAATTCAAAATATACAGAATGGGTTGGAAAGTTCGAGGCAGGCGCTGAGGCCTGCCCGTAGTTCTAATTTGGGGTAACGATCTCACCTAGAAGATCGTATTCCAAACTGTCGGTGATATGCACTTTAACCATATCGCCGACTTCGGCTTGTCCGTCATTGATAAGTACAACGCCATCGATATCTGGAGCTTGGCCCCAGAAACGACCTTGCAACAACAAATCAGTCTCTTCGCTGAAACCTTCAACGATAACGTCGATAGTCTTACCAACGAAATCGCGATGTTTATCGCGGGAAATGTTTTGCTGAATCTCCATCACTGCATCGTGACGGTATTGCTTGGTTTCAGCATCAATTTGGTTTTCCATTTTTCCACCCGGAGTATTCTCTTCCGGTGAATATTGGAAGCAACCTACGCGATCAAACTGTTGATCTGCGATGAATTGCAACAACTCTTCAAATTGCTCTTCAGTTTCGCCAGGGAAACCCACGATGAATTGAGTTCTGATAACTGCATCTGGAATATGTTCGCGGATGTTCATCAAAGCTGTTTCAACTTCATCACGAGTCATTTTGCGATTCATGCTTTTCAAAACAGCATCATTGATATGCTGCAAAGGCATGTCGAAGTACTTCACGATTTTAGTGCTGTTTTTGATTACTTGAACCATCTCTTGAGTGATTCCATCTGGATACAAGTACATCAAGCGGATCCACTGAAGACCTTCAACTGCATCCAAAGCTTTCAAAAGCTCAACAGGACTTTCTTTGCGAGTTGGATCTTTACGACGAATATCCCAACCATAATCCGTGAAGTCATGGCTGATCACGATCAATTCTTTAACGCCGCCAGCAACCAAAAGTCTCGCTTCTGCCACGATCGCGTCAATAGAGCGTGATTGTAGATTTCCACGAATCAAAGGGATCGCACAGAAAGCACAACGCTTCATGCAACCTTCAGAGATTTTGATATAAGCACGGTGACCCGGTTGAGAGTTCACGCGTGGAGTTTCTTCCTCTTGCAAATAAGTTGGAAGATTGAAGAAGGTCTTTTGCTTTTCACCTTCATCTGACTTTTTCAAGATTTTTGCGATGTTTTGGAACTCACCAGAACCTACGAAAAGGTCGGCTTCAGGAAGACCTTCTACAAGATCATCTTTATAACGTTGAGTAAGGCAACCCGCGACGACGACCTTCTTCACTTTACCTTGTTGTTTCAAATCGCTCATATCCAAAATTCTTTGGATAGATTCCTTTTTTGAATCTTCGATAAAACCGCAAGTGTTCACGATAACTGTGTCAGCATCTTCAGCTTCGCCCACAACTTGATAGCCGTCCTTCATCAAAGTACCGGCCATGATCTCGCTGTCTACTAGATTCTTAGGGCAACCTAGGCTGATAAAATGGACTTTTTTATTTTCAGAGGTCTCTTGTTTCATAGGTCGGTTACCTGTGCACCTTTAGGTGGTTGATATTTAAACTTTGAACTATCTGCTTTTTTCAAAAATTGGATTTTAGAAAACTTCATCGTCGTGAGATTTCCCAAATCATCTTTGTAGGAAAGTTCTGTCATCTGATTCTTCTTTGCATCTATCACCAGATTCAAAGACTTCACAGACAATTCATTTCCTTGAGGAGCGACTTCAATTTTTACAACGTCGCTGCCCTTCTCTTCTTTAACAACTTTAAAATTCTTCTCTAAATCGCCACCCAATAAAGATGAGATGAGGATTTGTGATTTCGTCTTTTTATCAACTTTGCCACGCGCTACTTGTGGAGCCCCACCAAATTCCTTTGGAGGAGTCTGCACACTCCAAATTGTCGTGCCATCAAACACTAACAATGTTTCTTCAGGCGTGGTGTTTTCCCAGCGAAACTTTCCGTTCGCAAGATAGATCTTGCCATCGTACTTGGTCTCACGGCCTTGAAGTTCAAGTTTCACGGTTTTTTCCACATCCATCTCCACCAACTTGGCAGAACGATATTTCTTGGAAAGCTTTTGCAGTGTTTCGTTTGATTTCTGCGCAGCAAATCCAGTTACGGACAGGCTTAAGGCAAAAAACAAGATGCTGATATTTCTAATCATTCGGGCGTTATAGCAGATACCTGGACGCTCCGCAAGAGAGGCTCCTTCGTCCTAAGACCCAGACTTCAAAATGAGGGGGGCTCCCCAAAGCTTCATAGGCCGCGTGCGCTGTAGAGCCCGTAGTTAAGATATCATCGACAAAAACCCAAAGAACCTCCGTCGACTCCTTTGACAGACCTGAATATTTTTCATCTACCTCAATACGAAGTCTTTGCCTCTGTCGCTTATTAGCTCCTCTTTGATGCCTTTTTTGAGCTTTCACCAGGCAAGGAGCAAACTCCGCCTGAAGATGCGCAGCCAAGGCCCTCCCCCAGTAAAAGGCATGATCTGGCCCGCTAACTGAAGAGGGCGCTGGAACAATCCTAACCGGCAAGCTGGCAATTTCTTCGCTCATGCGCTTGTTTGCAAACAAAGGCGCAATGGTCTGCCACCGCGCTTCGGATCTGCTTCCCTTCATCGAAAGAAAAAGTGTGGAAAGCAGATCGCTTTCACCAGGGTTCCATTCGTATTGTGCGTAAATAGGATAGGGGGCTTCGTTGTAACAATGAAGGCGTTCTGATTGGAACCTACTCAGTGTTGCGAAACAGTTCGTGCAAAATTGCAGAGTGGTACTTTGCAAAGATCCGCAATGCAGACAGGGAAATACAAAGGATCGAAAGAGTTGCGTTAAGAAGTTCATTCTTGAGGGGGCGCGCAAAAAGACGGCCAGGTTAACAAATGGGACTCTTTCTTTTGACAAGCCCAACACCCCGTCCTAGAAGAAATATGAGGGGTTTATGAAAAGTATTGTAGGGGTTCTTTTCTCGTTCGCTGTTCTCATTCCATTTCTAGCTGAAGCTCGTGGCTTATCAGCGCATCGCCATGCCGGAGAGTCCTATCAGCAAGCTGCTGCTAGAAACTATCCTCGTCATATCGAGCTTGTTGGTAGCAGGCCTTCCACTCCTGACAGAATCAAGAAACCACTTCAGAAGTTAGATCTTAAAGAGATCCCTGATGTAGGTTCTCTTCCAGATTTGGAAAATCAGTTTAAATATGTTCGAGACACTCGCTTTATGGCGGACTCTCATTTCCCCCGCCGTCTTACTTGGATGTACCCGGATGACGGATGCTACGCGCGAGCAGAGATGGTTTCTCAAAAAATAATCGCCCAACACTTCACCGAGCCTAAAAAGATCTTCGTTTTCGGAAACCTTTCCGCAAAGACTACGAATGCTCCAGGGGGCTCCGTTCAATGGTGGTATCATGTCGCTGTAATTTATCGCGTAGGACAAGTGGCTTACGTTGTGGATCCGGCATTGAATCCACAGAAACCTATGACTTTGACAGAGTGGAACAAGGCCGTTGGTGGCGAGCAAACAAAAGTGCAATACGCAATTTGCTCTCATGACACCTTCGATCCAGACTCTGACTGTTACGGCCCACTTCCAATGAGCGCAGCCCAAGCAGAGGCAGAACAAAGTGGCTTCCTTCAAGACGAATGGGACCGTTTGTTAGAACTCAACCGCAGTCCAGAAAAAGAGCTGGGCGATTTCCCACCTTGGCTCTAAGCACTCATTAAATTTGAAAACAAAAAAGGAAGCCCAAGCTTCCTTTTTTTATGCGCTGAGTGAAGCAAAAGGTGCCAGGCACCTTTTGCGGTTCTGAAGCCGGCAATGCGGCAAACCTCAAATTCTCTTAATTGACCCACGCTTGGGGGACCTGCCGCACCTAAATGTTATGGTATGGCAGTTTCTTGATGATTGTGAAGGCTCGATAGATTTGTTCGAGACTCATTGCCTGAGCCATAAGGTGATTCATTACCATTGGCGAAAGAGCCACTTTCATGTCGGCGCGCTTGCGAACGTCTTCATTAACGCCAAAAGCTCCACCAATAATGAATACGGCGCGCTTCTTAGAGCTGCCTAAGATGCCTTCTACTTTTTTTGCGAATTGGATGGAATCGAAATTAGAGCCGCGTTCATCAAACAAGACAACATAATCGTCGTTACTGATGTTTTTGAGAATGAGTTCTGATTCTTCGTTGCGCTTGAAGTCTGCATCTTCACGAGCAGACTTCTTGGCTTTCAGACTTTGAACGTCGAAGGGTATAAAAAACGAGATCTTCTTCTTGTACAATTCGCAGACTTCATCGGCCCAAGCTTCTTTAGCCGTGGCGAGATTGTACAAGACGAACTTCATGACTACTGAGGTCCTGTTTTACCAGCATCTGGATCTTTCAATCCTAGATCGATACCTTGTCTCCACAAGTTTTCAAGACTGTATTCTTGACGAACAAAATCATAGAACAAGTGAACGATCAAAGAACCATAATCCACAAGAACCCAGCGGCCCTCGTCGATTCCCTCAACACTGAGTGGATGAAGATTGTATTCTTCTTTAACGGCCATCACGATATTTTCGGCCATCGCAGCCGCGTGACGTGTTGACGTACCAGATGCGATCACAGTGTATTCGCTTGGCGCAGTCATTTTCGTCAAATCAAAGGCACGAACATTGATACCTTTTTTAGCGAACAAAACATTCGCGCAGAACTCAGCAAATTTCTTATAGTCGCTGATACGCTCGCCAAGATTTCTGTAAAGCTTATGATCTTTGATATAAGACTCAACCGCCAATGGAAGATATTTTTCCACAGGCTTTCCAGTACGAAGCCATTTGCGCACTTCGCTGGAAGAAATCTCGATATCACGCAAAGTGATGAACTGAATATTACGACCTGTTGTCAACTCGATGAAGTTGAAATCGAAATCAGCTACCAAAGGCTTCAAGTAAGCCGGCATTTCATCCAATGATTCAGGAACATCGTACCCAGGACGAGTCGTGATCACCAAATTCACTTCAGAAAGAATCTTTTGATAGTCTTTCCATTGTGCCAACTCTTCAAACTTGTCAGCGCCAACGATCAAATACAAATCAGCGGCATCGTAAGTTTTGCGAAGCTCAAGAACTGTATCGATTGTGTAGCTTTTGCCACCACGTTTTAGTTCCTGGTCGTCGACGAAATATGTGTCACCGTAAGAAGCAAAAGCCAACTTCGTCAATTCAAGACGTTGTTCTGCTGTGGGGCCTTCTACCGGAGTTTTAAGAGGATTTTGAGCTGCTGGAACCACATGAATTTTAGACAAACCCATTTTCTTCGCCACTGTTTGAATGGCGTTGATATGGCCCATGTGCGGAGGATTAAAGCTTCCACCAAAAATACCGATTTTCATTATTCTTCTTCCTGTTTCAAGATTTGACGACCCAACTCAACAACAAGTTCATTGATGTTCGTGCCGGTCACAGCAGAAATGGCCAACGGAGCAGTGCCGGTTATTTTTTTGAATGAATTCAAAAGTTTCTGCAATTGATCGGAACTGAGAGTGTCGATTTTATTGAGCACAACGAACTGAGGACGCGTAGATAGAGGGAAGAAACCCTCTTTGTCCTTGTTGTTCTCATCGTACATTTTTAATTCATAATTGATGTCTTCGAAATCCTGAAGAGGATCACGTCCTGACATACCTGATGCATCTACCAAGTGAATGAAGATGCGCGTACGTTCAACGTGCTTCAGGAATTGAATTCCAAGACCCACACCTTCGTGCGCGCCTTTCACAAGACCCGGAATATCCGCAACCACAAATGAACTGTAGTCGCCCGCTTTAACCACTCCCAAGTTTGGAGTTAGGGTTGTAAACGGATAGTCTGCGATTTTTGGTTTTGCTGCCGAGATACGAGAAATCAAAGTCGACTTCCCTGCATTAGGGAATCCAATGATACCAACATCCGCGATAAGCTTAAGTTCGAGTTTAACTTCGATCTCTTGGCCTTCTTCGCCAGGTTGGGCATGCTCTGGAGCTTGGTTCACGCTGGTTTTGAAAAATTCATTTCCCTTACCGCCGCGACCGCCCTTAAGAAGAACGTGCTCATTGATTCCAGTCATATCGATGATAATCTCACCATCCATATTACGGAAGATTGTTCCCTCAGGAACGATTAATACAAGGTCTTCCGCATCTTGTCCTGTGCGCTGACGGCCAGAGCCCATCCCGCCATTTCTAGCTGCGTATCTTTTATTTTGTCTTAGATCTACAAGAGAGTTGATATGTCTTGAGGTGCGGATAACGAGATCGCCACCTTTACCGCCGTCGCCACCATCCGGGCCGCCACGAGCCTGCATAGATTCTCTGCGAAAACTGACGCATCCAGGGCCACCGTGACCAGAGGCTAATGTGATTCTAACTTCGTCGATAAATTTCATAACAGCACCATTCGAAACAGGACTTATACAACAAAAAAGGAGCCTTGGATGGCTCCTTTTTGCGTATTGAAAAAATCTCTTGGTGCTTATCGGAACCGTTTGTCTAACTTCGGCTTAGCCTGAGTAGTTTCCTACTCGGGCTCGGCTTCAGCTTATAGACTAAACTGCTTTAGGATAAACACTGATTTTGAAACGATCTTTTGCGAAACGTTCAAACTTAACGAGACCTTCGATTACAGAATAGATCGTGTGATCACGACCGATTTTTACGTTGTTACCAACGTGGAATTTAGTTCCGCGTTGACGAACAATGATAGTTCCCGCAAGAACTTTTTCTCCACCGAAGCGTTTTACGCCAAGGCGTTTACTCTGTGAATCACGACCATTCTTTGTACTACCACCGGCCTTTTTACTTGCCATGACAAACCTCTCTTAAAAAATTAATTACGCTTTTTTAGAAGTCTTTTTAGCTACTTTTTTCTTCGCGCCAGCTTTAGTTGCTTTTTTAGCAGTCTTTTTAACTACTTTCTTAGCAACTTTCTTCTTAGCAACTACTTTTTTAGCAGCTTTTTTTACAACTTCTTCGCCTTTAGATTTGTTAGCAGCGCGTTCTTTGCGAGCCGCGATGCGAGCTTGTTCAGCTTCAGCGCGTTTTGCAGCAACGTCTACTACGTTAGGCGTAGCATCTGTTTTAGTTACTTTTCCGTCTGGAGAAGTGATTGCTTTCACAAATAGTTCAGTGAACTCTTGTTTGTGAGTTGCAAACTTTCTGTATCCTTGACGACGTTTCTTTTTGAAAACGATTTCTTTTTTAGTTTTAGCTTGCTTAGTAACTACAACAGTTACTTTCGCACCTTTAACTAGAGGTTGACCAACATGAGTGGACTCACCACCAACCATCAAGATTTCGTTGATATCAAACTCTGAACCAAGCTTGTGTTCAACTTTATCAACTTGAACCACATCACCAGCTTGAACTTTATATTGCTTACCGCCAGTACGAATAATCGCGTACATCTTTGACCTCCAGCTACCCGAATTAAGCCAATGACAAATGCCACTTCGCACTAGGCTTTGTCAACCTAATACATGCTATTTTTTTCAGCTTTTCAGGAAGAAGAAGAGATTAAGCCTGGCGCTGATTGTTGGCAACGAAAAAGAAAGATTTTTTAAGAAACTGGATGTTCCCGAAAATCTTCCTCTTATCATGTAGTTAACTATCAGCTACGGCTTCAAAAGTTCACGCTTATAAGCGTCACCGAGTTTGAATTGAGGATTATTCACCACGGCCTCAATGAGCTTACGTTGGTTTTCATAGTTAATTTGTGCAGAAACACTCGAGGAGTTTTTATACGCAATAACGCGCAACTCATTCTTTTCGCGGTTTAAAGCCTCAAAAATGGCCTCCGCTTTCTTTGCAGAATCACGCTCCATCGCAAAGCCCTTAATAAAGTAGTCCGACGCCTTCTCGTAGCGCTCAGCTCCTGCATTAATTCTCGCCGCTACATTATAGTCTCTGGCTGACTTCGGCGCCTTGGCTTCATTCATGACCACTTCCAACGAGTCTGCCGCCGATCTATAGGCCTGCCTTGCCTCTGAAACCTTGCCCTCAGCCTGAAATCTTTCGCCCGTCAGTCGCATCGAATTTGAAGAGTTCTTCGCCGCTTGAACATCACTAAAAGTGCCCGCCAAACCTTGTCTCATCATCAGGTCCCGCTCGGAGTCAGAGAATCCTGCCTTCTTTAATATGTCCGCTTTTTGTTTCAGATCTGTTGCAGAGTAGGAGCCATATCCACGGCCTGTCCCTGCGGCCACCTCATGGGCGTCTATAAGTGCCTGCTTTTCAGCTTTGGACAAAGCTCTGCCCAAAGACTTTTCTGCGGCAGCCACTCGCTCTACATTTGATAGCTTTGCTGCCTTCTGAAGATCGGCCGCGCTGGCAACTGCCCTTGCGACTGTGCCTGCTTCGGCAGCCTTCTCCGCTTCCAGAGCAACACCGGCGATTTTTGCGATATTATTGGCCTTGGCGGCCTTCAACGCCACCCCCGCAGGGCCCGCAGCTAGTGTCGCTACATTGGCAATAGCTTCGCACACCATCGCGGCAGCTTGTTGGGAGTTGTAGCACTGAAGCTGAACACCCATCTCCTTGAGTTTGTCCTTCGCTAAAGCAACCAAATCCACAGATGGACCCGCTTGAGCTTTGCCCCACTCCATGAACTCCTGCTCATCGGCTGTGTAGTTTGGAGTTCTCGACATGATTTTAGCTGTGATGGATCTGCCTACTTCATTGGACTTATCAATGCGTGCCAACTTGAGAGTGGATTTGACTGATGCACAATTTGCTTTTGCCAACACCGCATCTAAAGGTGGATTCACTCTTAGAACTTTGGGAACGCTCTTGTTATATTCAGTAAATAAATTCTTTTTGAGTTGGAAATCGCTGTCACAGATCGCATTTTCAGCTTGGGTATTTTGATAACTTATTACGGCCTTTGCCGCACCTTCACCAATTGCGGTTCCAAGACTTACAAAAGTATCTGCAACGAAGTTCCAGCCACCGATGGCACAACCCGATGAGTAGTTCCAAGAGGTCTCAAAGGCGCGCGAGAGTGAATTTTGGTCGTGGCATTGCAAAGCCTTCTCTTCGGGCTTTTGACCATTGGCCCGCATCTTCGCAAAGAGATCCTGGCACTGTTTTGACTTCAAAGTTTCTATGCAACTGCTTGTTGAAATTGCCTTAAGGCTGGAGGTGTTCGTCTTGCCAGTCGCACAAGGCTCTGACCATGACTGCGTGGAAAATAGAAGTGCAAATATGAGAACAGCCAGTTGATTCATCTAGGCCTGATCGGCCCCTTCTTCCAAGGACTCAACTGGTCCATGGTAGAGGACTTGTTAACAAGTCCTCATCCCACGCTACACGAAAAATATCTCATATTGTTCTAAGTGATAATTCGGTTCAATCTTGAAGGCGACAGAGCGGCCGAGTTTCTTTTCGATACTCTCAAGACTCTCCCCTTCAACTTCATAGATCCAATCCACGACTTCACTGTGGCAATGAATCACCACATTGGTTTTTTTGTTCGTTAGCATGTCGGCATCGCGCTCCAACTCACGGAAGATCTCATTCGCCACTGTGGATTTGCGCTTGATATAGCCTTTACCGTCGCAATAAGAGCATGGTTCGCACAGAGTCTTAATCAAACTTGGGCGAATACGCTTACGGGTCATTTCAACCAATCCCAATTGAGACATTGAAACAACGTTTGTTCTGGCGCGGTCCTTTTCAAGCTCCTCAGCGAAAGCTTCCATCACTTTTTCGCGATGAGATTCCTTTTCCATATCGATGAAGTCGATAATGATAATACCGCCGCAGTTACGAATTCTCAGCTGATGAGCCGCCTCGCGAACCGCTTCCAGATTTGTTTTCAAGATAGTATCTTCAAGATCTTTTTTGCCGACAAACTTGCCGGTGTTCACGTCGATGACGACCAGTGCTTCCGCCTCGTCAATCACGATGTATCCACCAGATTTCAGCCATATCTTTCTTTCCATCGAACGAGAAATCTCGATATCGATGTCATAAAGATCGAACAGGGGCTTGCGCTCTTCATAAAGAACGATGTTCTGTTTGTATTTCGGCATGAACTGCGAAACAAATTTCACAACTTTTTTGTGAATTTCAACGTCATCCACCCAAACGCTCGTGACATTTTCACTCATTAGATCGCGCAGGGCACGAAGTTCGACATCAAGCTCAGTGTGAAGCGCCCCTGGTGTTTTTTTCTTCTCGTAATTCTTAAAAATCTCTTTGCTCAAGCGATCCAAATACTCGATATCGGCCTTGAGCATCTCTTCAGAGGCTCCTTCGCCCGCGGTTCTTACAATGACACCGCCGGAAGGATTGATTTTTTGCACGAGCTTGCGAAGACGCTCCCGCTCTCCCTCATCTTCAATTCTGCGCGAAATACCAAGATGACGAACCGTCGGCAAAAAAACCACGAAACGACCTGGCAATGACAAGTGAGTCGTCAGGCGTGCGCCCTTTGTACCAAGAGGATCTTTTGCCACTTGAACCAGGATGGATTGCCCTTCTTTTAGCAGATCTTGAATCGGTGTTTTGATATTGTGATGTGTGGGTGGCTTGTCGTCGTCACCATCCATCTCAAGAGGTTCATCACGATCCACGTTGGTCAGAAAGTTGTCGTCAACGTCTTCACGAATATCGCCGACATAGAGAAAAGCCGCCTTTTCCAGACCGATATCCACAAAGGCCGCCTGCATTCCTGGAAGAACACGAATGACTGTTCCGCGATGAATGGCCCCGACCAAAGTTGGTGATGTTTTTCGTTCGATCTTCAAATCTGAGAGAACGCCGCCGTCGACATAGGCAACACGGGTTTCCTGAGGTCTAACATTGATGAGAATTTCTGCAGACACTTTACCTCCGGGAACTGCTTACACTCCGATATAGTCGGAGAGGGTCTAGCTTTGCTCCAAGCAAATCTGAAGCGGGACTTAGATCATTAATTCAATAGTCCAGAAACAAGACCCATGACAAATAATATTCAATATTGAAACACAACTTGCCGAAAAGATCACTGAATTAGCATCTTTATGGAGTGAATGATGGCAACAATTGATGAACTGTTTAAACTCATGGTTGAGCAAGGAGCGTCGGACTTACACGTGACGAGTGGCGCCGCACCTTTTCTTCGTCTCCATGGTAACATGGTTCCGCTGAACTATCGCGAACTCACAAATCAAGACGTACAAGGTCTGATCTTCGAAATTCTTTCTGAAAAACAGAAAAAAGCCTTCGTCGAAAAATGGGAACTGGATTTTGCCTACACCCTTGCGGGCATCGGTCGTTTCCGTTGCAACATCTTCATGCAACGAAAAGGACTTGGCGCCGTTTTCCGTATTATTCCTGAGAAAATTAAAACCGCACAAGAATTGGGACTTCCACCTGCAGTGATGGACATGATCGATTGTGATCGTGGTTTGATCTTGGTTACCGGGCCGACAGGCTCTGGTAAATCAACAACGCTGGCCGCTTTGATTCATCAGATCAACATGACACGCGAATCACATATCATTACGGTTGAAGACCCTATCGAATTCGTGCATCCCAACATTCGCTCTTTGGTGAATCAACGTGAAGTTGGAAGCCATACGAAAAGTTTCGGCAATGCCTTGAAGGCTGCTCTGCGTGAAGATCCGGATATCTTGCTCGTGGGTGAGTTGCGTGACTTGGAGACTATTTCTCTAGCCTTAACTGCTGCAGAAACAGGTCATATCGTTTTCGGTACTCTTCATACAAACAGTGCTGCGAAAACAATCGATCGTATCATCGACGTTTTCCCAGCGGGGCAACAAGCTCAAATTCGCACCATGCTTGCGGAAAGCTTGCGTGGAGTTGTCGCACAAACCCTCTTCTCTCGAGCGGACGGCCAAGGGCGCGTGGCTGCTTATGAAATCATGAGAAACTCAAAAGCCATTGCCAACCTTATTCGTGAGGGCAAAGTCCATCAAATTGCTTCAGCAATGCAAACTGGTGCAAACCAAGGCATGATCTTGTTTGAGAAATACATTGAAGATCTTGTTAAAAAAGGAAAGGTTTCAGCAACAGATGCGAAAACTTTCTTGGGTCAAGCCGGCAGTGGTGACACCGTTGCCGGTGGTGGATTGGGTGCCACTAAAGCAAAAGTTGGATAAAGCACCCTGCGACATTGCTGGAATATAAACACTAACGGAGAGTATCCCAGAATTTGCGGATACTCTCTTGTTCTTTAGGCGCTGACTTTCTGGTCATCTTAAATACAAGTGCTCTCGGTTTCGCATTTAAAAACCCGGCAATCACTCGGCGCTCAGGAATTTTTGCCTGCTGATCTTCGTCGTCCAATTGCGCTTCGCAGGTTTTTCCGGTGTGAGATGCAAATATCTCGATTTTTTTGACTCGCAAAGAGATCTTATCCAGTGGACCAAATATCTTTTCTAGAATTTTCTCACACAGGCCCTTATCCATAGGGACCGCTTGAATGTCTTTAAACTCATAGACATCGGCAATACGCGCATCACTCTGCTCATGAGTTCGTGTGACAACTCCAACAAAATCCGCGGTCTTTCCGAAGTCGATGAATTTCAAATCACCTCTGCCCACAAAATCTAAAAGCTCCTTGGAGGTGAAGGGTGCTGGTGTCCCTTTGTTCCCGCCCTGGGCGATTACCGAAGTGATGATTGATGCTGAAAGTACAAATAAAGCTAAGATCCTAGACATCATTTAACTCCAGCCTGGCTGTTTGAGTTTCTGCTTTTCTTAGCTTGAGCTTCTTTGATTTTTTCTACAATGCCTGCGAATTTAGCCTCACTGGATCTATCAAAGTCCACCCCCTGAATAGAAACACTCTTTTCACCGTTAACCTTGGCCGCGTATGTTGTCCCGTTTTCCAAGGTGACGTTAAGAATTTTGCCATCAAAACAAGCCTTCGTGACGTATCCATCATCCACACTGATTTCACCGGGCTTCCAAACATAACCTTCGAGCTTAAGCTTCTCCCCCACTGTGCGAATTTTTAAACCCGCCGTCACAAGAAAGCCATCGGTCGTCAGCATCGCTGGTAATTTTTGGATAACTTGAGGGAAGCTTGCACTTTTAGCAGCAAATTCTGTTGCTGTGCTAACACAGGTGTCTGCTGCGATGGCAGATATTGAAAAAAGAAAGCCTACCAGAATGGTCCAAAGAACTTTGCATTTACTCATTCCTGTATTTTACCCAAATTCACAACCAAAAGTAAACGGGACTAAGTAGAGATTTACGTTAGTGCAGCTAATAATGCCCTAGTGACAGAAGTATGGTTTTAGACTACCTTTTTCCCTTACATCAATCCTAGAGGCTTAGGCCGTCCAGGATTGGCAAAAAAGGACAAAGACGTGGAATTAAATCGTTATATCGACCACACATTATTAAAACCCGACGCACAAATGGAACAGATTGCGAAGCTTTGCCAGGAGGCTCGCGATAATAACTTCTTCAGCGTTTGCGTAAATACTTCTTACGTAAAAGCCTGTGCAGACCTTCTTAAGGGGTCTTCTGTCAAAGTTTGTTGTGTCGTAGGCTTCCCTTTAGGAGCCATGGATTCAGTATCAAAGGCTTTTGAAACACAAACAGCCGTTACTAATGGTGCTCAAGAAATTGATATGGTTATTCAAGTAGGCGCGCTCAAAGATCGCCGCTTGGATTATGTTCGCGACGACATTAAAGCCGTCGTTATGGCTGCAAAAGGCCATACAGTTAAAGTAATCATCGAGACATCCCTTTTATCAGAGGAAGACAAAACTCTTGCCTGCCAAGCGGCCCTCGAGGCAGGAGCTCACTTCGTGAAAACCTCTACAGGTTTTGGCGGCGGCGGTGCCACCGTAGCTGACGTCAAACTTATGAAGTCGGTTGTTGGCGAAAAAATGGAAGTGAAGGCTTCCGGTGGTATTAAAGATATTCAATCCGCAATGGCTTTGATTGAAGCTGGCGCAACAAGACTTGGTACAAGCTCAGGTGTAGCTTTGGTTCAAGGTCAAAAAGTTCAAGGTGGTTACTAATGGCATTTCTTCCAGCCGAAATTATTAAGACTAAACGTAACGGTGGCGAACTTACTTTCAACGAGATCAATGAATTTATTCTTGGTTATGCGAAAGGAACTATTCCCGACTACCAAATGTCAGCCCTTTTGATGGCGACATTCTTCCGTGGCATGACTAAAGAGGAAACATTGTCTTTGACGAAAGCTATGCTTCACTCCGGAGAAGTTGTCGACTTTTCTTCTGTCCCGGGGTTCAAAGTTGATAAACACTCCACTGGGGGCGTTGGCGATAAAACAAGTTTGATTCTTGGTCCTATCGTTGCGGCTGCCGGAGTTCCCGTTCCAATGATCTCAGGCCGTGGCTTGGGCCACACTGGCGGAACTTTAGATAAGCTCGAATCCATTCCTGGATTCAACACACAAAAGTCTTTGACTGAGTTTGTAAATCTGGTTCGCGAGCATGCAATTTGTTTTATCGGTCAAACAAAAGAGATTTGCCCAGCAGATAAAAAGATCTACGCACTTCGTGATGTCACTGCAACAGTGGAAAGCTTGCCATTGATCTGCGCCTCCATCATGTCCAAGAAGTTGGCTGAGGGCATCGACGGGCTGGTTCTGGATGTGAAGTTTGGATCTGGAGCATTCATGAAAACTCCAGCCTTGGCGGAAGAGTTGGCTCTGAATCTTATGGCCATCGCAAAGGGCTACGGAAAAAAAGTAACATCATTGCTTACTAATATGGATCAACCTTTGGGTCGTTTTGCTGGAAACTCTTTGGAAGTGGAAGAGTGTGTGGCAATTATGAAAAACGAAAAGTTTATCGGCGCACACGGGTACGATCTTTATGAGGATACTCGCGAACTCAGTTTGCGACTTTCTGCTCACATGTTGCTTTTGGCGGGTGTCGGCAAAAACGAGACAGAATCTTACAAAATTGCTGAAGATATCCTGACTTCTGGAAAAGCGATGGCGAAATTTGAAGAGCTTTGTTCTATACACGGTGGCAATCTTTCGGCATTACCGAAGCCGAAGCACAGCGTCGTTATTAGCTCTGACAAACAAGGTTATGTTCATGGCTTCCACACTGAAAGCATTGGTATTGCAGGGATTTTAATTAAAGCAGGGCGCGCGCAAACAACCGATATCATTGCTCCAACAGCAGGAATTGAGTTCCATGTAAAAGTGGGAGATGAGGTTCGTAACGGTGATGCAATATTCACTCTGCATGGCGACGATAAAGATCTACTTAATTCAGCAGTGCCTATGTTGAAATCAGCGATCAATATTTCCTTGCCAAAAATTACAAAGCCTAGTTTGATACTCAAAGTTTTGAGCTAAAGCTCAAGGACAAAAGGGAGAACGTTTTGGTACTTAATAAGCTTCAAGAATCAGTCAGCTTCATTCGCACAATTACTTCGGCTAAACCGAAGATCGGTGTTGTATTAGGCTCTGGCTTGGGCTCATTTGTTAAAGACGTTGAAGTCGAAACAACGATTCCCTACAAAGACATCCCGCACTTTTCTCCTCCGACAGTTGAAGGACATTCCGGCAACTTGATCTTTGGAAAAGTCGGCGGCCAGGCGATTGTGATCCTTCAGGGTCGCAATCACTTCTATGAAGGTCACAGCATGGAAAGTGTTGTGCATCCAACTAGAACTTTGGCTTTGCTGGGTGTTGAAAATCTTATTCTTACGAACTCTGCTGGCGGCTTTGGTGAAAACATGTCTGCCGGCGAATTCATGATTATCGAAGATCATATCAACTTGATGGGTACGAATCCTTTGATGGGTCCGAACATCAAGGAACTTGGTCCAAGATTCCCAGATATGACTGAAGCTTACGACAAACGCATGATCAACATCATGGAGCAAGTTCTACAAAAACAAGGAACTCGCTACCACAAAGGTGTTTATTGCGGCGTAAGCGGTCCTACTTATGAAACTCCGTCTGAAGTTCGTTACTTGAAATTGATTGGCGGAAAAGCAGTGGGCATGAGTACGGTTCCTGAAACTATCGCAGCGAACCACTTGGGTCTTCGTGTCGCGGCTTTGAGCTGCATCACTAATTTGGCTGCGGGAATCTCTAATCAAAAATTATCTCATGACGAAGTGACTGAAACTGCAAAACGAGTTGAGATGCAGTTCACTTCTTTCCTTAAAGAATTCATCGGTCATATCTAATGCTGGATCACCCGGACCTTTTACCAGGTCCGCGCTGACAAATTAGTTCGCTTCAAATAATAAATGAACAAAAAACCCCTCGCTTAAAGAGCCCGACCTGGGAAGCTTTGAGCGCGTCAGTCGTTCTTTTTCTTGCGTAATTCCAAATATTTAAACTTATGAACGAAAATTCATCGAGATGAGGGATCTCCCCGCCCCCGTCCGTTTAAGATCTAGTCCCGCAGAATCTAGCCTCAAAATAAGACATATTCATACCGAAAGGCTAACCGGTGCGGGAGATGAAATACGTCTTATGGATGGGACCAGTATGGCCCGCACAGGGAGTGAACATGGATGTTCAAAAATTTCTCTCGGCGGTTGCCTGCATCTTAGTGCTTTCAGCTTGTGGCAAAAAGTCGACCGAATCAGTATTCGCAGAAAATGGTGCTCTTGATTCCAGCGCATGCATGGGGCAAGCCGTACAAAACAAATTCATCGTTCAGTGGGAAGACGGAAAGTTCACCGTTGAATCCGCGAAAAACGCCGAGGAATTTAAAGAAAAGTTCATCAAACCCAATTTGGAAAATATCAAGCAGGTTGAATACGATCGCATCATTCAAATGGATCGCTTCAATGAGGTTACCACCAGCGCAGTGAACGACAGCTGGGGACAACAGACGATTAAAGCAGATACTTTGTGGTCTCAAGGCATCTACGGGCAAAATATTAAAGTTGCTGTCGTGGATGCGTATGTCGATGTGACTCACCCACAAATTGCCCCGCGTATTGCGATTAACTACGGCGAAATTCCAAACAACGGAAAAGACGACGATGGCAATGGCTATATTGACGACTATTATGGAGCAGCCTTTGTTTCCAATCCTGGCTCTACGACAACCAAGAGTCCTCATGGAACTCACGTAGCAGGGATCATAGCTGCAGACTCCAGTTACGGGAGTGTTTATGGTACTGCTCCCCGTGCTCAGATTATTCCCGCGCAGTTTATTGCCAACGATGGTGGAGGGTCTCTAGGCGATGCGGTGTTAGCATTGCAATATGCGGCCGCTCGTGGAGCCAAGATTATCAATGCAAGTTGGGGTGGAGCACCCTGTGTTGCCTCATTAAGAAATGCGTTCCAACAACTTGAAGCGAAAGGCATCTTGATTGTGGTGGCTGCTGGAAATGACGGACGTGATGTTGACGTGTATCCCGAGTTTCCCGCTTCATTCAACTTATCAAATCAAATTACCGTGGCCGCTTCTTCGAAATCAGACTTTATGACTTCTTGGTCTAATAGTGGTTTCACCGCCGTTCACGTTGCCGCTCCTGGTGAACAAATTCTTAGTACGATTCCAAATAATGGAACGGCCTACATGGATGGAACGAGCATGGCGACTCCGTTTGTCAGCGGCATCGCGGCCCTCCTTTGGAGCGCCAAACCCAATGCCACAGCGGCACAGATTAAGCAGGCTATTTTGCAGTCAGTTGATGTCACGAGCGGGCATGAATTTAAAGTAAGTACTCGAGGTCGAGTTAACGTCCAGAAAGCACTGCAAGTCCTCAACCAGTTAGTTCCCTAATTTTCATTGAATTCAATAACATAGATCGTTTCGACGCAGAGCTTTAAAGTATGCTCTGCGTCTGTCGTTTTAAGATGCTTCTTGAAGCTCTCATGATACAAAATATCCCCTTAGTTATCGATTGGACTTCAGCTTTGCTGGAGTCTGTTTGCGGAATCTATCCGCCGAAAAAAGGGACTTTATGAGCGAAGTATCTACAGGTATTCAAGCGAAGCTTGCGGACCTTGAAAAAAGAAATGAAGCTGCAATGGCTGGTGGCGGAGCTGCCCGTATTGCAAAACATAAACAAGGTGGACGTTTGAGTGCTCGTGAGCGCCTCGATGTACTTCTTGATCCAGGCAGCTTCGTTGAGATGGATCGTTTTGTTACTCACCGTTGCACGAACTTCGGCATGGACAAGAATGTTGTTCCTGGCGATGGCGTGATCACTGGTTACGGCCGTATCAACGGAAAATTGGTCTACGTTTCTTCACAAGATTTCACAGTCATCGGTGGATCTATGTCTCGCACCCAGGCGAACAAGATCTGCAAAGTGATGGATCTTGCGATGAAAAATGGTGCGCCATTTATCTCTATCAATGACTCCGGTGGAGCGCGTATCCAAGAAGGTATCGAATCTCTTGGTGGTTACGCGGATATCTTCACTCGCAACACCATGGCTTCTGGCTTGATCCCTCAGATCACAGCAATCATGGGCCCATGCGCTGGTGGTGCAGTTTATTCTCCTTCTATCACTGACTTCGTATTCATGGTTAAAAACACGAGCTATATGTTCGTAACGGGCCCTGATGTTATCAAGACTGTGACTCATGAAGAAGTAACCAAAGAAGATCTTGGCGGAGCGACAACTCACTCTGCTAAATCAGGTGTTGCTCACTTTGCGGCTGAAGATGATAAGCATTGCTTGTTGTTGATCCGTGAAATGATGAACTTCCTTCCTTCTAACAATTTGGATGACGTTCCAGTTTTGCCTAACACAGACAGACCTGATCGTTTGACTGAAGCTATCGCGAATATCATCCCTGAAAATCCTAAGAAGCCATATGACATGCTTTCAGTTATCACTGAGTGCGTGGATGAAGGTTACTTCCTGGAAGTTCACAAGCATTTCGCTCAAAACATCATCGTCGGTTATGCGCGCTTCAACGGTCGTCCTGTTGGTATCGTAGCAAATCAACCAAACAACTTGGCTGGTTGCTTGAACATCGAAGCTTCTCGTAAAGCTGCCCGCTTCATCCGCTTCTGTGATGCTTTCAACATCCCCGTTGTTTCATTCGTTGACGTTCCGGGCTTCTTGCCAGGTAAAGATCAAGAGTGGAATGGTATCATCACTCACGGTGCGAAGTTGTTGTACGCTTACGCTGAAGCAACTGTGCCTAAAATCACAGTTATCACTCGTAAAGCTTACGGTGGCGCTTACATCGTTATGGGATCTAAACTTTTGCGTTCTGACGTGAATTTGGCCTACCCTTCTGCAGAGATCGCAGTCATGGGTGCTGAAGGTGCCGTCAGCATCATCAGCCGCGAAGAGATCAACAAAGCAAAAGATCCGGCAGCAGAAAAAGCTCGTTTGACAGCAGAGTACGAAGCGAAGTTCAGCAATCCATATGTGTCTGCAGAACTTGGTTACACAGATGAAGTTATCGAGCCAGCTTTGACTCGTAAACGCATCATCGACTCTTTGGAAATGTTGAAAAATAAACGCGAAATCCCGCCAGCTAAAAAGCATGGCAATATCCCTCTATAAGGATCTATTAAATGGCAGTATTTAAAAAAATCCTGATTGCGAACCGTGGAGAGATTGCTATCCGTATTACCCGTGCTTGTCGTGAGATGGGCATTGGTTCTGTGGCGGTATTCTCAGATGCAGATCGTGACAGCTTGCACGTTTTCTTGGCGGATGAGGCTTACCATATTGGGCCTTCTCCCTCTAAAGAAAGCTATTTGAACTATCAAAAAATTATCGAAGTCGCAAAAAAAGCAGGCGCAGATGCCATCCATCCTGGATACGGTTTCTTGTCTGAAAATACGAACTTTGCGAAGGCTTGCGACGAAGCAGGTATCACTTTCATCGGACCGACTGTGGCAAACATCGAAGCTATGGGAGATAAAATCTCTGCAAAAACTTTGATGAAGAAGTCTGGAGTTCCAACAGTGCCTGGCAGTGATGGCGGCGTTGATTCCGTGGAAGAAGCGATCAAAATCGCTGAAAAAATCGGCTTGCCGGTTATCATCAAGGCGTCAGCTGGTGGTGGCGGTAAAGGGATGCGCGTTGTTCGCAAGATGGACGAGATTGAAAGTGCGTTCCGCGCTTGTCGCTCTGAAGGTCAGAACTATTTCGCGGATCCGACTGTTTATATCGAAAAATTCATCAACGACCCGAAACACATCGAAATCCAAGTTTTCGGCGACAAACACAACAACCACGTTCATTTGTTTGAACGTGAGTGCTCTGTGCAACGTCGTAATCAGAAGATCATCGAAGAGTCTCCATCTCCATCAGTTCCTCAGGAAGTGCGCTTGCGCATGGGTGAGGCTTCTGTTCGCGCGGCGAAGCAGATTAACTACGTAGGTGCCGGGACAATTGAGTATATCTTCGATAACACGACCAAAGAATTCTTCTTCATGGAGATGAACACTCGTCTTCAAGTTGAACATCCGATCACCGAAATCGTGACTGGCGTGGATTTGGTTCGTGAGCAGATCAATGTGGCTGCAGGCAAACCTTTGAGCTTCAAACAAGAAGACATCAAGCAAAAGGGTCATGCAATTGAAGCCCGTATTTGCGCTGAAGATCCTGTGACTTACAAGCCATCACCAGGCGTGATCAGAGCTTGTCGCCATCCACAAGGTCCATTCATGCGCGTGGATTCATACGCATATCCTGGCTACAATGTACCTATCTTCTACGATCCAATGATCTCTAAGCTCATTACTTGGGGTGATACTCGTGAAGAGGCGATCAACAGAATGCAACGTGCCCTGAGTGAATTCGTACTGACGGGAATTAAAACCAATATCGTTCTGCATAGAACCATCTTGGATCACCCGACCTTCCGAGACGGCACTTACACGACACAATTTATCGAGAAAAACTTCGAAGTTATCGAGCCAGAGATGTTCAAACAAGTTGAAGATCCTGTGTTCTTGATCGCTGCGGCTATTGAAGCCTACAACGATCGCAAGTCGAAGGATATCCGTCAGCTTAACGTCAGCTCCACGTGGAGACGTTTGGGCCGCAAAATGCAGTTGAGGACGTAATATGTATTTCGAAGCAGAACTTAGAGGCAAAAAGTATAAAGTGGATGTGACTGAAGGTCGCCACTCTTGGAAAATCTCTTTGCAACAAGAAGGCAAAGAGTGGGTTCACCACGATGTATCCAAAAATGATTACAAGAGAGCTGAGGAATACATCAGCTTCTTGTTCCAGGGTAAGTCTTACCTTGTGGACGTCGTTGGATCTGACACGGAATACACAGTTTTCACGCGCAACTCATTCCGCTCTATCAAAATCTTCAATGACGAAATGCTTTTGCATGAATCATTGAAAAAAGGTGGCGGCTTCGGTGGCGATCTTGAGTTGAAATCAGGAATGCCTGGTAAAATTATCGAGATCTTCGCCAAAGAGGGCGAAATCGTGAAAGCCAACAAGCCATTGTTGATCATGGAAGCGATGAAAATGGAAAACGAAATGCGTGCCACTCGCGATGTAAAAATCAAAGAGATCAAGGTCAAACAAGGCGACTCTGTTGAATCAGGCGCGGTGTTGATCAAGTTCGAAGAGCCATCGTAATTTCAAGAATATTGAATTTAGTTAAAAAAAGAGGAAACTTCCTGCGAAGTTTCCTCTTTTTATTTCAGATCAATTAAAAGTCAGAAAGCTATTCTCTTTCATTCATGCGCACTTCCGCAGCGCGCTTCTTCTCGACAATGCCCACCACAAATACGCCAAGCTCATACAGCCCAACCATTGGGATCAACATCATAATCATACTCATCAAATCTGGCGGAGTAATGATCGCTGATGCAATGGCTAGACCCATAATAGCATAACGACGTTTTTCAGTAAGAAACTTGTGGCTCACGATTCCCATCATTCCCAGAATAGCAATGACCAAGGGGAGTTCGAAAGATACGCCAAACATCAAGCACATCTGCGTGAAGAAACCCAAGTACTGATCAATCGAGATCATTGGCTTATCGATGTTACCACCGAAGTTCATCAAGAAATGGAAGGCCATTGGCAAGACCACCCAGTATGAAAACGCTGCACCCAAAAGGAACAGTGCCGTGCCGGAAAAAATAAATCCAATAGTGTATTTTCGCTCGTTGGAATAAAGGCCCGGAGCCACGAACTTCCAGACCTGGTAAAGCCACAACGGACAAGAAATAATAATTCCGCAAACAAAAGCGATTTTGATATGTGCAACAAACTTATCCAACGGACCGGTATAGATCAGACCACCATTTGGCAAATACGGCTGAATGGGTGCGCGGATAAAGTTAAAGATATGCTCACTGAAGCCATAGCAAATACCCGTTGCGATCACCAGAATGTAGGCACAGTACACAAGCCTTGTACGTAGTTCACCAAGATGTTCAAACAGGGATTGACCTTTAAGATCTACTTCTTCGTTACTCATGATTTTTTATCTTCGCTTGAAGAGGATTCTTGAACCGGTTCTTGTGCGTGCAATTCCATTTGCTCAGGAACCACTTGGGAGGATTCAGATTCATGTTGCTGCTGCTGTTGAGGCTCCGGCTTTTTCGGTGCTTCGTTCAAATCAATGCGATCTATGCGCGCCTGTTGCTTGAGTTCTTCCGTAAAACCATTTGTTGTTCGTTTGAGGTCATTGAGAAAACGCCCCAAGGTGCGTGCTACCTGAGGAAGTTCTTTGGGTCCGATCACGACAAGCGCGAGACCGGCAAGGAAGAGAATCTCAAAAATACTTAAGCCAAACATGGCCGCAGAATAGTGGAATCAACCCTGTTTGCCAAGCTTTACCTGGTCATGGGGCAATGACAAAACACCCATTTCCTCAAGCTTCTCGCGGGCCAATTCCGAGCCAGTTCGCATATAGCGGTCATACAAGCGAAGAATGCTTTGATCACTCTTCACAAATGAGTGATGACTGATATAGGTCAACACATCGACAAAGTCCAAAAAGCGGCTGGAGAAAGTACTATAAACCTTGGCCATTGTGTCTTCGCGGGTACAGTGCGCCAATGACGCATAGGCCGCTCCACCAATCTCCGCATAATAATCGATGTCGACAATTTTTCGCTGAAGAGAGTCACCAAAGAAGCCACTGATATACAAAGCACGGTCACCAAGTTTGCGCAAAAGCTCAATCTTTGCAGAAGCCTCTGCGTTTTGGGCTGTAAGATACATTTCCGCAAGAGTGGTTGGGTTCTTTTGACCAGACTCGTTTGCATACTCGGACTCAAAAAGATTTCGAGCATCTAAATAATGATTCAAAAGATTTACGAGATAACTTTCCACCAAAGGAGGAGTTTGCATCTTCCTTTGTGCCAGGCCTTTTTGAACGAGCTCTTGAAAGAATCCTTGCGAACTCAATAACAGCTCTACAGTTGCAGACGATGGTTTTTCCCTCATCTCAGCAGCTCCCAACAGCTTAGAGCCAGGTCTCACAATGGGAAACACAAGCTCTCCTACTATCTAGTCTAACAACTTATCGGTTCAAAATGGTTAGTTGTTTAAAATATTCTGGGCCGAAGTCGAAGCCCAATGCCACCCCCGCCAGGCCAATTTGCGCCTCATTGGCAAACTTTTAGACACCCCAAGACCACCCCTAGAACCTAGTGGCGGATTAAAGCCATTCTATGGTGGCACCCTCGTTGCTCCCACTAATGGTATGCAAGTACTCAATAAGGTTAGCAAAATAGTCTCAAAACGAAGCACCCGCGGAATTGTTCTGACAGTCATGTCAGCCTCTTTGGCCGTTGCTATCTTTAATTCTGCAAGCTTTCCAATTGAAGTGAAACGAATCACGACAATGCTTTTAAGCGCGATGACTTTGGAGAAAGATCCAAACGTTGTCTACAATCGCGAAGAAATATTGAACGACTATCAAAATAAAATCTCTGAAGATTTCAAAATTCCTGCGGATATGCGTGAGCGTGTTGGATTCTGGTTTGATATTTATACCCGCTACGACAACAACAACCGTGTTATCCATGACTCTGTCAACCCGTGGATAATCTATAAAGTTGTCGATGTTTCATCGATCATCAATGCCGAAACTCCAAAACATCGTTGGTTGCGAAATGTAAAGGCAGATGATTTTGTAAAAGACGAAGTCAGCAAAATTCGCCAGGCATTGAAGTCACTTTCTGGGCGAAAAGATCTGGATAATCTTGATGAATATGAAACTGTGGTCGCAAAAAGCTTAAGTGTTTTACCGGGGAATCCACAGGAAAATGCCCAAAAGGCATTAAAAAATCTTCGCGTGCAAACCGGCCAGAAGAATTTCTTTGAGGAAGGCCTTGAGGTCAGCCCTCTTTATCTATCCGGAATGGAAGAGATCTTCAGAGCACATGGAGTTCCGGTTGAACTAACTCGCATTCCATTTGTAGAAAGCAGTTTCAACAAACACGCGGTCAGCAAAGTGGGTGCTTCTGGCATCTGGCAATTCATGGGAAATACAGGCCGTAGTTTTATGACGGTTGATCATCAAATTGATGAGCGCCACTCTCCATTTAAGGCGACAGAGGCAGCAGCAAGATTGCTTAAAGAGAATCATATGATTCTGTATCGCTCATGGCCGTTGGCTATTACTGCTTGGAACCACGGTCCCCCAGGAATTCGCAAAGCGATTCGCGAAACTGGATCTAAAAACCTGGGCGATATCGTCGCGAGCTTCCGCACCAAGAATTTTGATTTTGCCTCTTCGAATTTCTATTCTGAATTCTTGGCGGCGCTGTATGCAGAACGCTATCAAGAAGATATATTCAAAAACCTTCAGAAAGAAAAATCACTGGATGTACATTCAGTGAAGCTCGCTCGCACTGTCTCTGCCAAAGAGTTGCTGCGTGTAAGTGGTTTGAGCCACGAAGACTTCATCATGTTCAATCCCGACCTAAAGAAGGCCGTGGAAAAGAACGCTTCCGTTCCATCGGGCTTCAAATTGATGGTGAATGATTCAGCAAAAGCAGTTTTAAAGCGCCTTCTTGCTCAGGAAAACACTCGCAAAGTTGGAAAGAAGTTGAGCCGAAACGATGTTTCAATCAACCTCTCCCCATCAACAACCAACTAACGAACGTCGTTGGGGCCTACAAGGCTGATGATGCTTGGCTGGGAGAAAATATTCTCAGCCACGCGCTGCACATCATCCGGTGTCACCGCAAAATACTTGTCTGCCACATCAAGACTGTCGCGATAATCTAGACCATAGATATCATCGAACAAGATCGCATTGCAGATCGTCCCTTTTCTTTGCAACTCAATATCATGACGGCCAATCAAATATCTTTGTGCCCGAGCCAATTCTTCTTCGCCCACCTTGGTGCTGACCAATTTATTGAATTCCTGTTTCAGCATAGAGATGGCTTTTTCAGATTTCTCTGGTGAACAACCTATATATCCACCGAAATATCCACATTCAATTCCTTCCATATGCATTGGAGAAACTGAATACGCTAGTGAGTTCTTATCTCGCAGCTCAAGGAACAAACGGCCACCCTGCCCACTTAAGATAGACTGAATGATTTCCAAGGCATATCGATCCGGACTTTTCAAAGTCAAACCTTGATAGCCAACGATAATATGACTTTGCTCTTTTTTAAGTTCTTTGAATAAATGTTTTGAAGTCTTTATGACCGGAGCTGCAAAAGAATTCTCAACTTTTGAACCTTTCGACATAAGAGCAGTAGTCGCTTCAAGCTCTTTCACCCACTTATCAGTTTTTACATCACCAACCACACAGAAAGTTAAATTCTTAGGATTGGCGATCTTCTTATAGTATTCCTGCAAAGTTTCCTGGGAAATTTTGCTAATACTTTCATTGCTTCCCAACAGGTCTCGCGAATAGGGGTGGTCTTTGAAGATCTCATGCATGAAGGCCATGATGCAAAGCTGTGCTGGATTATCATTGCGGGCTTTGATTTGGTTTCTTTGCACAACCTTTTCACGTTCCAGTATCTGCGTTGGGAATTGTGGATAGAGCAGTGAGTCCCTGAAAATTTCCAGCATCTTGTCTTCGAAAGGCGACAAGTAGTCCATAGAAAGACCCACAGAGTTTCTTCCGCCAAAGGCACTGATGCCAGACGCCAGCTCGTCAATACGAAGATTGATGTCATCTTCTGTGAAGTTTTTAGATCCAGAAAGCCAGTTGCGAGAGAAGACTTCCGTCAATCCCCCTTGGCTTTCATTTTCAACACGAGTTCCACCCAAGAACGCCGCCTTCATTGCGACATAAGGAGTGTCTTTCTGTTCTCGGATCAAAAGCGTCGCGCCCGACTTCAAGGTGATTCTTTCAGTTTTCGGTTCGTGCGCAACTGCTGCCGTATTGATATTGAATTTTTTAGCAGCGAATTTAACAACCTTTTGCTTTTTCGCCTTCGCGGCCGTCAGGGATTTCTTCAAATCCTTAGCGAAGCTTTTCAGAATCTTTTCCGCCTCTTTCTTTTCCATATTGGTTAGCAAAGAGAGTCCGAACGTGTCTGGTTTGAAATACTTTTTAGCAACTTTTTGGATGTCTTCTGGCTTCAAGGCATAGACTTCCTTCATGTATTTACGATAGTGATCGTGATCACCATAATAGAATTCGTCTCCACCCGCTTTGCGAGCGATGTTGTCGACAGTTTCCATAGAGTAAACTTCATGGCTGGCAAAATTCGTCATGGCTTTTTGTACTTCAGCGGCTGTCGGTGGCTCCTCAATCAAGCGAGTAATCTCGGGAATCATTAATGACAAAGCTTTCTGCAGATTCTCTTTTTCTAAATTAAAGGAAATCGAGAAAAGACCGTCATCCTGCATTGAATAGCTGAAGCAGCCCACCGAGTTCGTGACAGGCTCTTTAATGCGTAAGGTTTGCATCAAGCGCGAAGAGTCACCCTGCCCAAAGAGTGCGGAAAGAACTTCCAACGCAGCGATGTCTTTGTGTTTTACATTCGGAATGCGCCAAGTTAGATAACCTGTAGTTGATTCAAACTTAGCCTCTTCAACCTTAATACGAATGGAGGTTTGGGCCGGCTCTTTCGTTCGTTTCACCTTGCGAAGTTTGAACGGTGCAAAACCACCGAACATAGTTTCAACTTTTTTCTTCATGTCTTTAGCATCAAAGTCACCAGCGATGACCAAGAACATATTCGAAGGCACGTAGCGACTGTGATAATAGTCTTTGATCTTTTTAACAGAAACATTGCGCACAACTTTATCAAAACCAATTACGGGGCGACCATACTGGTGCTTGCGGAAAGTATTCGTAAATAACAATTGGCTGGCACGTCGGCCAGGGCTGTCTTGACCTCGTTTGATCTCTTCGATCACCACTTCACGTTCGTTATCGATTTCTTGCTTATCAAAAGTAGGAAATCCCATCATCTCACTTATAACGTCCATCGCCACGTCAGAGAACTGCTTGGAAATAGTCACATAAAAGACAGTCTGGTCAAAGGAGGTGTAGGCATTCAGCTCTCCGCCGGAACCTTCGACGGTGGAAGCAATTTCGCCCACTCCATATTTACGTGTGCCTTTAAAGACCAAATGTTCAATAAAGTGAGAGATCCCCTCTTCGCCGCGTTTTTCATCGGCGGAGCCTGTCTTCACCCACATTTGCACTGAGACCACCGGAGATTTGTGGCTAGGTAAGAAAAGGACCTTTAGACCGTTTTTTAGTTGAAATTTCTTAGACATACTCTAGATAACTCCTATGGCTTTCGGCATTTACGTTCATATTCCTTACTGTATTCAGCGCTGCACTTATTGTGACTTCGCGACTTACGAGCAAAGTAAAATTTTGCCGCCGGATCAGTACGTCGATCTACTGTTTGAGGAGATTCGCCAAAAGCATCGCTATTACAAACCTCAAAGCGTAGATACCATCTACTTCGGTGGTGGCACTCCGAGCCTGATCCCTGCTCACCTTATTGTAGCGGTTATCAAAGAGCTGGGTAGATATGGCTTTACAACTAGACCTGACACAGAGATCACCATCGAGATCAATCCGGCAACAGTCAGCGAAGAAAAGCTGAAGATCTATCTCGACGCCGGAGTGAACCGATTTAGTGTCGGAGCCCAAACTTTCGACGATCGTTTGCTAAAGATGGTTCATCGCGAGCATTCCGCGAAGCAAACCCTCGAAACACTGGACCTTTTAAGAAAGCACAATCTTAATTTTAGCTTTGATATCCTTTTCGCCCTTCCTTCACAAACGTTGGAAGGATTGAAAAATGATGTGCGCATTGCTGTTGAACAAGGTGCCAAGCACATCAGCCCCTATTGCCTCACCGTCCCTGATGGGCATCCTTTATCAAAGGGCCGCGCCATTGATGACGAGCAAGTTGATATGTTTGATTTCATCGCCCAAGAACTTACCGAGCATGGCTTTAAGCAGTACGAGATTTCCAACTTTGCTCTTCCAGGGCATGAGTCCCGACACAATATGCTTTATTGGATCGATGAACCTTATTGGGGAATTGGTCTGAGCTCTCATTCCTATACAAAAGAGTCCCCTTGGGGCACCCGCTATTGGAACATCAATTCTATTGGCGAATACAAAAAGCAAATACTTGAACATCAGGGCAAAGAGTTCACATCACCTGCGCTGCATCTTCCATCAGATCAGTTTGAGGCCCTCGAAATGCACCAGGCTCTTACGGACTTTTGTCATACTTCGATGCGTCTTATGCGGGGCCTCAACGAACGCACACTTCAAGAAAAGTTCCCAGCAACTGTATTCCACCAAGTTTCCAGCATTATGAATAAGCTGACTGATCGCGGCTGGGTTCAGCATGACGGAACAAATTGGTCGTTAACACGTGATGGCCTTGTTATTAGTAACAAAGTCTTCCAAGAACTTACCTTTTTAAAAGAAGATATCTAAGCGCAGTCTAGTTCCCCTTTCACAGAGACTAAATTCGCGCTGGGCGAATTGACATTGTTCAATGAATACACAATGTTGATTATTGCGAAAGGATCTCTTATGTCAGAAGAAAATAGCTCTCAAAACTCTAATACCGGTACAGCTGAAAACGCTGAGAACTCTTCAGAGATTCAGAAACTTCAAGATCTTGCAGAGAAGTATAAAAACGACTTCCTGTATCTGCGCGCTGAGTTTGAAAACTACAAACGTAATGCGATTAAAGAACGTTCTGATCTCACAAAATACGGCGGCGAAAGATTCATCCGCGACCTTCTTGAGGTTGTCGATAATTTCGAACGCGCTCTTCAAGTCAATGTGAACGCTGACAACATCGCGACATACAAACAAGGTGTTGAGATGACCGCTCAAGAATTGAAATCTCTTCTTGCAAAGCACTCTGTTCAAGAAATTCCGTCAGAAGGTGCTCCTTTTGATCCGGCGGTTCACGAGGCCCTCAGCGCCGAAGCCACCGATAAAGTGGCGGCGGGTCACATCGCACGCGTATTTAAAAAACCTTATAAATTACACGACAAAGTTATCCGCACTGGTCAGGTCGTTGTTGCGAAAAAACCAGAATAAGAGGCCTTGATTGTCTAAAAAAGACTTCTACTCCATTTTGAATGTTCCTCGCTCTGCTTCTCCAGAAGAGATGAAAAAGGCTTATCGCAAGTTAGCGATGCAATATCATCCGGATAAAAATCCTGGCGACAAAAAAGCTGAAGAGAAGTTCAAGGAGCTTAGCGAGGCTTATGAAACTCTGAGCGATCCTAAAAAGCGTGAAATGTATGATCAGTTTGGTCATGCGGGCGCACAAGGATTTGGGGGCGGAGCTGGTGGTCCCTTCGGTGGCGCCGGTGGTTTCGGCGGCTTCGGTGGCGGCGGAGGCTACAATCAAAGTGGCTCCCAAGGTGGAGATCCTTTCCAGGATATTTTCGGCGATGTCTTTAGCGACATCTTTGGCGCTGGTGGCCCGCGTGGCGCCGGTCAAAGGACTCGTCGTCCCACCAAAGGGACTGATCTTCGCTATACTCTTAATGTTTCTTTCGAAGAATCCGCTCTTGGATGTGAAAAAGTTATTAGCTTTGTTCGCCAACGTGGCGGCAAAGAAGAGTCCGCAAAACTTTCTGTCAACGTTCCTGCCGGCGTTAAAGAAGGCCAACGTCTTAAGCTTGCCGGTGAAGGTGACGCAGGATCTGTCGGATCTCCTGGTGATTTGTACGTCATCATTGGCGTGCAAGAACACCCTCTCTTTAAACGCAATGAGAACGATGTCACTTTAGATCTTCCCGTGACTTATACAGATGCAATTCTTGGAACAAATATTGAGGTCCCAACTTTGACTGGAAAAGCCATGATTCGCATTCCTCCTGGAACGCACTCTGGTCAGACCTTCCGTCTTAAAGGAAAAGGCTTCCCAAAAATCGGCGGCTTTGGATCTGGCGATATGTTGGTCCGAATTCTCGTAGACACTCCCCATACTTTATCTGCAAGACAGAAAGAGCTTATGGATGAACTCGCGAAGTCAGCTGAGCCTACGCCAATGGTTAAGGCATTCCAGGAAAAAGTCTCTCAGCTTATGAGGAACAGAAAATGATTTTGAATAGAAATCTCTCATTGATTACCGCAGCCTGCCTACTTGTTTCATGCACGACTGTTGCCACAAAAAAGCCGGAAATCAAGCCCACGACGGCGGCCGCTGCGGGAAAAAAAGGAAAGCGTGTTGGCGGCATGACTTCCAGCAAAGGTCCCGCAACTCAAACTCTTCCGGCTGCTCCGACTGTGCAAACAGCGGACCCTATGGCGAATTTGAAAAAACTGGTTATGGAGTCGATTACAGCTCCTACCAAACCAGAGCAGGAATCCTATCGCCTTCAAGCAATTGAAATCGTCGACAACAAACTCAATGAAAAGCAGCTCGAAGAAGTCGCGGACAACTCAGACTATGGATACTTGCGCGGAAACGCCATGTATCGCCTGGGTGAGAAAGCTCTTGAAGCTCGCGATGCCAGCAAAGCTAAAAAATATTTCACCGGTGTCATTGAATATCTGCCCGGAAGTGATTTGGCGGCAAGATCGCAAGATATTATTTCGCAACTTGAAGCCACACGTAATGTTGAAGCAAAAACCGTCGGCGTTGTCCTGCCCCTCAGCGGAAAGAACGCTCCTGTCGGTCAAAGAGCTTTGCGCGGCCTGGAAATGGGTCTAGGTCTTAATTTGCCGGGATCTAGCTTCAAGCTGGCCGTGATGGACAGCGAAGGGAATCCTGACTCCGCAAGACGCGGTGTCGAGCGTTTGGTTAAGGAAGACAATGTCATCGCAGTCGTTGGAAGCTTGTTGAGCAAGACCGCACCCGCTGTCGCTGCAAAATCTGACGAGCTGGGCGTCCCGTCCATTGCCCTGTCGCAAAGATCCGGTTTGACTGAGATCGGCCCGACAGTCTTTAGAAATTCACTCACCAGTGAAATGCAGGTTCGCTATCTAGTTCGCACAGCTATGGACGATCTGGGCATGAAAAAGTTTGCTATTCTTTATCCCAATGATCAGTACGGGATTGAGTTCTCGAATATCTTCTGGGATGAGGTGTTGGCGCGTGGAGGTCAAGTGACCGCAGTGCAAACATACTCCACCAAAGAAACAGATTTCCGCCTTGTCATTCAACGTTTAGTTGGAACCTACTATGGCGAGGCTCGCCAAGATGAATTTAATCTTCGTCTGAAGGAAATGCAGAAGTCTGATAAAAAGCGTTCTGCTCGTAAAGACAATGTTGAAACCATCCTTCCACCCGTGACTGATTTCGATGGAATCTTTATTCCTGATAGCGCAAAGTCCCTGGGACAAATCGCTGCAATGTTGGCCTTCAATGATGTGCGCGGCGTGAAGTTGATGGGTACAAACTTGTGGAACACCCCAGGTCTTGCAAAACGCGCTGGTAATTTCGCAAATAATCTAATGTTCGTGGACAGCCTTGCGCCGAACACTCAAGAACAGTCCCGCTTCGTGAATGAATATAAGTCTCTATATAACGAGAGCCCTTCACTTATTGAAATCCAAGCTTATGATGCTGGCCTTATTCTTCGCCAACTCATCGCCTCTGGGGCTGATTCACGTCAGGATCTCGTTAAGAAGCTCACAGAGCTTAAAAAGTTCCCAGGTGCCCTTGGACCTCTAAGTATGAGTCCGGACAGGGAAATTGAGCGTCCTGTGACGGCTTTAACCGTCGAAAAAGGTGAAATCACTCCCTTAAAAGTTCGTAAATAGCATCCATAAATTTATTTAATGACATTTTATTAACCCCCTTCTGGGGGGCCTTCGTCTTAGGAACACCAGCGGCCATGAGCCCTCCGGCAAAACCGGAGCAGGCCGCCAAATCTAAAGAAGGGGGTTGTTATGAACAGTTTTATTAACGAAACAATTATCATGGAGTGCCGCAAAAAGCTTCTTCTACAGAAGCAGGAAATCCTGAATAGATTCAGAACAGCCCAACGTGAATACATCCACACAGAAAAGTCAGGCGACGAAGCCGATCAATCTGTCGCACATATCGCGGAGCACTCTTTTTTAGTCTCACAAGAGCGCATGAGAAATCAACTGCTCGAAGTCGAGATGGCCCTTGCACGAATCGAAACTGGAAATTTCGGAATGTGCGAAGAAACGGAAGAGCCAATTGAAGTTGAAAGATTGCTTGCAGTTCCTTGGACTCGTCTCAGCATCGAAGGCGCAGAGCTTCGTGAAGCTGTAAGTCGTAAATACGCTCGCTAGTTCATCTCTCTAGCGAGTTCATTTCTCCTCTGAAAAATTCATTTCTTCATGCTCTGTCGCAACTATGAATGCGATGGAGCGCAGCAAAGCAGTGCTTACTAATTCGTCACGCACTGCTTTTTTAGTGACACAAATCCCATCCCCCGCAATAAGGAACTTAATTTTTCGGCCATGATCATCATATCGGGGGGTGAGATGAACGCAACCGAACTGCAAATCAAAGATTTAGAGAACTTAATCGGAAACTTAAAAGAGTCGCTGCTTTTTCAAAAAGCTTCGATCCTAAATAAGTCACACGAATTCAAAGCGGAACAGTCCTCTGTTTCAGCTCATGGCGATGAGGCTGAGATTGCTTCATTGGATGCCAGCAACAACATCTCCATTCATTTGCATGAAAGAGATCGTACAGCGCTTTATTCAATTGAAAGAGCGTTGGGCAAAATCAGTGATGGAACTTACGGCCAATGTGAGGCTTGCGGCGAGATGATCGCAGCACGCAGACTTCAGGCTAGACCATTCACAGCCCTTTGTATTGATTGCATGGAAGAACAAGAAAGCCATTCGAATATTTACCAGTAATACATCCTGCGAGAGTAGGTTTACACGTCTAGCTCTCATTGGATGAGGTCTACTGACATGGATGTCAGTCCATATTTTTAGTTTTTATTTAAGCTCCAACTGTCTCACGCCGAGAAGATTCATACCAAGAAAACACAATTCCCGCATCAACGCGGAGGAGCGGTATGAGTTTTGACGATAAAGTATTAGAAATCCCACAGACACTTCCAATGCTACCTGTGAGAGACATCGTTGTTTTCCCTTACATGATTATCCCACTTTTTGTAGGACGTGATTCTTCTATTCGCTCAGTTGAAGAAGCTTTGGCAAAAAACCGCCTTATCTTCTTGGCGTCACAAAAAGATATCTCTGAGGAAAACCCTTCTCCGGAAAATATCTACACTGTGGGCACAATTGCGATGATCATGAGAATGAGAAAGCTTTCTGATGGTCGCGTAAAAATCCTTATCCAAGGTGTGGCAAAAGGCCGCGTTAAAAATTATTCCAAAACATCTCCTTCATTCGAAGTGGCTGTTGAAAAGATCGAAGATATCCCAACTCAAAAAACAGTTGTGGAAAATGAGGCTTTGATCAGAACAGCAAAAGAGCATATCGAACGCATCATCGCGTTGGGTCGCCCTCTTTCTCCAGATATCTTGTTGGTATTGGATGATGTTTCTGATCCAGGTCGCATCGCTGATTTGATTGCTTCAAACTTGGGTATCAAAGTTGATAGCGCTCAAAAAGTTCTTGAGACTCACGATGCTACTGAAAGACTTAAAATTGTTAACGAGATCTTGGCTGCAGAACTTGAAGTTATGCAAACTCAAGGTAAAACTCGTGGCAATGCAAAAGAAGACATGTCGAAATCTCAACGTGAGTACTTCTTGCGCGAGCAAATGAAAGCTATAAAGAATGAACTTGGCGAACAAGACTCTAAATCTGAAGAGATGGACGAACTTCGCGACAAGTTGACAAACGCTGGAATGCCACCCCACGTAGAAGCTGAAGCAATGAAACAGCTTGGACGTTTGGAGCGTATGCATCCAGATGCTTCTGAAGCAACAATGGTTCGCACTTACCTAGACTGGATGGCTGATCTTCCATGGGGTAAAAAGAGCGAAGACAATATCGATCTTAAGCGTTCAAAAGAAATTCTTGATGAAGATCACTATGAACTTGAAAAAGCAAAAGACCGTATCATGGAGTTCTTGGCTGTACGTAAACTTAAGCCAAACCTCAAAGGTCCAATCCTTTGCTTCGGTGGTCCTCCAGGAGTAGGTAAAACATCTTTGGGTAAATCTATCGCTCGCGCGATGGGCCGTGAATACTTCCGTATCGCTTTGGGCGGCGTGAAAGATGAAGCGGAAATCCGTGGTCACCGCCGTACATATGTAGGTGCGATGCCAGGTAAGATTATCCAAGCACTTCGCCAAGCGAAAACAAACAATCCAGTTATCGTACTCGATGAAGTTGATAAATTGGGTTCTGATTTCCGCGGTGACCCTTCAGCAGCGATGCTTGAGGTTTTGGATCCAGAACAAAATGCAACTTTCCGTGACAACTATTTGAACGTCGATTTCGACCTTTCAAACGTGTTGTTCATCGCGACTGCCAATGTATTGGAAAACATTCCACCAGCATTGCGCGATCGTATGGAAATCTTGAACATTCCTGGTTACACAGAGAATGACAAGCTTTTGATCACTAAAAAACATTTGATCAGAAGACAAGTTGAGGCAAATGGTATCACAGAAGAAAACGTCTCTTTCACAGACGAAGGTATCAAGTATTTGATCGCGGGCTACACTCGTGAAGCAGGACTTCGTAACCTTGAGCGTGAAGTTGGATCAGTTTGCCGTAAGGTGGCAAAAATGGTTGTGATGGGCGAAAAAACTTTTGTTGAAGTAAACGCAACAACAGTTCCAGAACTTCTTGGTCCTCCTAGATTCCTCCGCGACGATAAAATCACTGATTCTCAGGTTGGTGTTGTGCAAGGTCTTGCATGGACACAGGCTGGTGGCGAAGTGTTGACTATCGAAGCTTTGAAAATGAAAGGTAAAGGACATCTAACACTCACGGGTCAACTTGGCGACGTGATGAAAGAGTCCGCTCACGCGGCGATGTCATACGCTCGTGCACACATGGAAGAACTCAGTATCCCTGAAGACTTCTTTGATAAGTACGACATCCACATCCATTTGCCAGCAGGCGCGATCCCTAAAGATGGCCCTTCTGCAGGTATCACTCTTACAACAGCACTTGTAAGTTTGATGACTGGAACTCCTGTACGCCATGACTTGGCAATGACAGGTGAAGTGACTCTTCAAGGTCGCGTTCTTCCAGTAGGCGGTATTCGTGAGAAGTGTCTTGCAGCTTTGAACCTAGGTATTACGAATATCGTGATCCCAATGGCTTGTAAAAAAGACTTGGCGGATATTCCGAAAGTTTTCAAAGACAAGATCAACTTTATCTTCGCAGAAAACCTCGATGAAGTGTTCGCAGTAGCTTTCGACAGAGACGCTGCAAACCAAACAAAGAAGCCTGCGGTTAAAAAAGAAGCAAAAAAATCAAAGAGCTTGGCTGCCTAATAAGCTGCCAAGCCCGTCGCCCCTCCCTAAACGACGAACGAAAAAAGGACTGAGCAATCAGTCCTTTTTTCGTTTCTGCATTCCGAAGGCCTTGCCTCCCACTTTGATTCGCGTAGAATTTAATGCTTGAGGTTCTTCATGAATAAATTTGCAGCTTTGTTTTTTTCCACCCTCATCGCATTCACTCCAATTTCCTTCGCCCGAAAAAAGAAGCCCGCTGAAGTCTTTAAAATTTCCGGGCAGGTTGAGCGCTGCCACGACGGAGACACCTGCCGGGTTCAATATGGTAATAAATCTTTGAAGATTCGTTTCGCCGGAATCGATTGCCCAGAGCTTTCACAGAAGTTTGGGAAAGATGCGAAGCACTTTACTGAGGCTCTTCTGAAGGGCCACAAAGTTGATCTTGAGTGCGACGGGAAATCCTACGACCGCCTAACCTGCACGGTGTTCTTAAATGGTCGGAATATCAATCAAGAGATCGTTAAAAATGGTTGGGCCTACGATTCTACGAAATACTCCCACGGAAGATATATAGCCGCCGTTTCGGAAGCCAAAAGAACGCGAATGGGAATTTGGAAAGACCAAAATCTTATGAGTCCCTATTGCTATCGTCATAAGACCAACAAAAAGTGCCAGAGCGATCAAAGCTACATGCCGTAAGGAATCTGCTTTTCGATTTTTATAAACGTCCAGAAACGAGACTCTGATTTCGAGAACCTTTGTGCCTCCGTGAATGTTGGTTATTCTAAGGCTATCGGAGGTCATTTGGTATATCTGGGACGTAGGGGGCAGGCCACCCTATTGATCGTATCCGTACTTTGCGTTGTCGGAGTCATCGTATTGATGAGCTCCCTGGATGTCTTTACTAAAGATTATAATTATAAATCCACCGACTTCGACCAAGTTCTTCTTGATGAAGCCACAAGTTCATCTTTTGCGGTGATGGAGTCTGCTCTTTCCCGCCGATTGTGGGAGCCACCTCCGGATGGAAGCTGCTTGAAGGCAGCGACGTTCAATGTAACCGGCACACTTCCCAGCGGTGTCACTTGGAAAGTTGATACCACTTTTAATTTTACAACAAAAAATTTCGAAATGACGGCGACCGGGAAGTATCGAAATCTCACTTCTATTTTCAAAAAGCGTGTCAAAGTTCTCGATGTTTCCGATTACCTTCTTTTTTCAGGAAGTACGAATCCTGTCTCTATAAATCGCGGCTATAACGAAGACTTCCCGGCCTCGATGATCGCCAAAGATCGTCGCATCTACACCAAGGGTCCACTCAATGCGTATTCCATGATTCATCGACCGAATCCAAATACCGATTGGAATGGCTCTCCCAGTATATGGCCTGGAGAGTACGGCACCATTCTTCAAGGTGATCGCATGCAGTTCGGTGGCGGCATCTACTATACTCCTTATGTTATTCCAGCGCCGAATCCAGGTTATGGAAATCTTTCGACGCTACTGGCTCCTTACGCTGATATCTGGGGTGGTCCATCAGGACAATACTGGTCAACTTATGGTGCGGGCTCGATGATCTTTACAAAAGATTCTGCGCTGGCAGAAACTTTGAATCAGCAAGTGATCAATCATGCTGCCGGCCCACTCTCGAAGACCTCTGTGAAAACCAACGTCTACCCGCAGGCTCTGTTTGGTGGAGCTCCTCCATTGGAAGCCTGGAAGGCCTCCGACTCTGGAACTTACTTCAATGATGTCGATAAATATTCCATCTTTTATTATGGCTACGCAGGGGCCAATGAGTTTGGAGTTCGCAATAACCCTACTTGTATTTCCAAAACGGACTCTTTCACGACCAAGAAGTACTGCTCTCACTCAGAACACTTTCCTAAAGGCTTTAGTAAATGGCGCAAAGACGCTGGGCTCGATGGATATCTTTATACTTCGGATTCTGAGGCTGTTCCTTCGCCAACAATGAATTGGGACAATCTTGAAGCACTCGAGGAAGATGCTCAAGTATGTGGGCAAGTTGTTAGCGCACCGACCTCTGCCTATGAAGATTGTCCAGTGTGGGATAAAAAATTCCTGAAACAGTATGCGTTGGTGGGATCGGGCCTCGCTTGTCCAAAAACATCAAGACTCGACATGGAGGCCTTGGCCTTAAACAATTTCGATCCCGCTCAACTTGCTGATCCATCTTTGAAGGATCGTCTTCTCCGTCGAGTGATTTATTTAAAAGTACCCACTGAGATTAAGCAATCCAACTTGCAAGGATTGATGGTGGGTTCTCTTTCCAATAATGCCGCAAGAAAAAACTTGTCACTTTGGGTGGTGGGTGAAGACACCGTCACCTTGCGGGGTATGCAAAGTGATCTGACTTCCCCGCTAAGTGTGGATTCGGCAAGGCTTCGCGAAGTGATGTTCAATCAAGACACAACAGCCTCGGGAAAGACTTCCATTTCCATGGTTCTTCTTTCTCCAGAGCAAGTGCATCTTATCAGTCCCTTTTATATTCCCATGAACAGCACTCAATTCAAATCTTACTGGCCTACTTCCGGCGGAAAGATCAAACCGATTAATCATAATTTGACCGACACTCGCTATGAGGAAGATGGTTTTAAGTATGGATATCGTCGTTTCTATTTGAACAATATCAGCCTCATCACCACTTCCGCCACCAACGTTAGTAATCCTTTTTATTTACAAGGTCTGTGGAGTGGACCGGACTCATCGGCCAATCAATTCACTGCAAATCAATGTATGGTGACTCTGGCCGGACAACCTTTGCCTCCTTTAGCCGGAAGTCTCATTACTGATGCTGCCAGTATGCCGGCCTACGCGGGCGCTCCTCTTTCACCGCTTCCGGCTCCCAGTTCGAAGTACTACGAAAGTGGTCATTTGCCTCAGATCTATTATCCAAATGTTTTCAAAGTTCAGAACGTCGCTATGGGAAACGCACGGCAGGAGTCCGATCTCTTCCTCACAGGAATTCGTATCTATGTGGACTTTGATGCCATGGTAATTCCGGGAAAAAGAGATTTGAACACACCTCTACATGATGGAGGAGAAAGTCGTTTCGTCACCGATGTTCCCTTTGATCTGTCTCATAAACATTTCGCCTATGATCGTGGTGTTTACTATTATGCAAAGCCTCCGATGACCCCCTGTGTGGAGTCAAATGTTGCATATCTGGTTCCCAGCACTCCAACAGCTCCTTATGACCCCTACGGAGTTCTGCCTTCTGTTAACAATGGTCGCTATATTTTCGTACATACAGCACCCGCCTCAGACTATCGCAACATTGGCTCCATTGTAGGCGTCGATCAGCCAGTCATTGAAACAAGGAATAGTAAGTAAAATGAACAGTCGAGGAATGACTCTCATCGAAGTAATGCTGGCCATCGGAATCTCCGTTATCGGAGTTTCCGTCTTTCTTTTTTTTGTGCTGTCTTCGCGCAAACATGTCACTCATGTGGATCGATCCATTATTCTAAAAGAGATTTTAACCGACAATGTGATTGAACTGAAAGGTTTGCAAATCGCGGATCTCACTCCGATGGGCCAATGTTTGATGCGAGTTTATAAGGCGGATAAAACATTTGTTTCCGAATCACAGGTAAGCCTGGTGAGCGGAAAATGTCCTGCTCCAAATATCGTCGACAATCAAATTTATATCGGCTGGCAGATGGAGCCTGGTTCAACTATTGACGCGACTTTTAGTTCCAGCGGTTTGAAGCTACCGAAGTACTCTGACACTTTGAGAAAAGTTACTTTACAAGTTTGGGGTTGGAGTGATGCCGAAGGCAAAACTCAGCTCAACAGCCAAGTGGTGATATTTAAAAGATGAAACTGAAGAACTACGGATACACTATGGTTGAGTTACTTTTGGCCGTCGGGTTGGCAACCTTGGTTATTGGCGGGACTATCAACGTGATCTACTACTTCTTCGCTGAGAAGCAGAATTTAGATGGATGGAGCTCCACCCAAATTGAAATGTCTTTTGCGATTAAGAATCTTGAAAACGACATACGCAATGTCGCTCGACTGGAGCCCGCCGAAGATCTCTTAGTCAGCGGTGATGGAAAATACTTCGGTCTCACCTCTATTTCCCCGGGTGATGAACCCTCTGAATGCATGAACGATGCAACACATTCAGTCTTTAGATATACCAGTTTAGATAGATACCTTCGTTCTGAGCGAGTTTTAAGAGCCTGGTCCGAGTTGAATGACGCCGACAAAACCGCGGCTGCCAATGAGTTGCGGGTAACCGCCGATGCGTCGACAGATTCCTTATTTTCTGATGGAAAAAAACCATCTGAAATCACCCTTGTCGATGCGGATCGAAGATATATACGGCGCTACGAGGTTGCCAGCGCAACCATGAACTTGAATTCCGCATTGGACCCCTACGATGACCAAGCCAAGACGGATGCCAGTGGCAATGCCATTATCTACAATTATGCCAGTGTGTTTTTGCGAAGCCCCAAGAATGTGAATAATTCAGCAACGGCGAAGACACCTTCGGTCTTTATTACCGGAAGTGAGATCTATGCTTCCACTACTTATATTGTTTGTCTGCGAAAAGCCGATTTGAATCTCGTCAAAATAGATTCTCTTCAGGGCAAGACCACCGTTCTGCTGCAGAATAACCCCCGAGAGTTCAATACCAGCTCATTTATCGCCAAATATCTGGGTACCAAAAAAGGTATCCGCGTCGATCCCGCGAACTTTTTCACGGATATCATCGCCTCCCCACAGGGTGCCTGTGTAAATTCAGTCTATTTGGAACTTAAAGGAACGCTTGCCTTAAAAAATCAATCCGGCGCTGCCACCACCAGCAATGTCGTCAAAAACACAGTCACTCGGGCGCGAACCATATTCGCAACGAATTTAAATGCAAAAAGAGCCCTTGCCTGCATTCAGTAGTTTTACTTACTGGCGGGAAAGAGCTCTGTTTTGGTACTTACGGGTGGGTTCGGGAACTTAAAACTTTTACTGTTTAAAACCTTTGAGGCGATCATTTTCGGATTCCAAAACTCGAACGAGAGTCTTGAGATCCGCAACTTCATCTCTTAGTTGGAGAATATGCTCTTCCTTTTCTTGTAAGATCAGGGTGTAAGCTTTCTTCAACTCATTCAGAAGTTTGTTCGCAGCGGTCAGAATGGGCTCATCCTTGTTAACCTTAACGGTTTTATCTGCCAGGTCCTGAGCCTTCAATTCATCCTTTGAAGAAGCCATGTCACTACCTTTCATCATTCCTTGATGAGCACCCACCAAAGCCAGGTCGCTTTCTTGGGAGGGGCGATATACTCTTTGATGGGTACTCACCGGTTCGTCCATGATGAAGTACTTGCCTTCTTCAAAGCGGAATCTGATGTCGTTGGCTTTGATTCTTCGGCGGAGGGTACTCACACTAATTTTGTGTTTAGTGGAATAGTCCGTTAGCGGTAACCAAGAATCGGTAGCTTCAACGTTCATCTAATTCCTCATTTCAAGCATTTCGGGTTAGGTGGTCAGCCCTACTCAGCTTGCGTAATCAAACTTATCACAGGACTTCAGTCTGTCAAATTTAGTGTGAATACTTATCCAAATTCAAGAAAAAACAGGACCTTGATCTGGCTATTCAACTCTTGGTCACTGGACCTAAGTCTGACTATGCATGCTTTTGTCTGTAGTTTTGCGTGGTCAAATAAAGAACTCTTTGCTCGCGGCCAAAGGAAATCAGATACTTAAGTCATCAATATGCGTATTAAAGATAAAAAGAAAGTAGCCCTGGTATTAAGTGGAGGAGGCATCAAAGCCGCCGCCTTCCATATTGGCGTTTGCTTAGCTTTACAGGAAAAAGGTTTCAAGTTCGCTGGTGGCACTAAAGAGATGGTGCGTCAAAACACGAACGAAGACGATCCCATGACCATTCGTTGTTATGTCGGGTCTAGCGCTGGAGCTTTTGTCGCTTCGATTTTGGGTGCTGGCTATCCAGTGGAATCTTTGATTAACGCCTTTCAAATCGGATCTGGAACTAATCCTTCTTTCGATAAATCAGATCTTCGTTATTTGAAGCCGATTTCTTATCGCGATATTTTCAATTTGAATTCAAGCGGTCTCTTGAAGTTTATTCCCCGCACTCTGTTGGATAAAACCTTGGTGAGCGGAGGCATTGAGTCTCTTCTGAAAAACGGTTTGAAACTCAACGGCCTGTTTTCAACCCGCGGAATTGAAAGTTATCTGCGTAAGGAGGTCCTCATCGACAACGACTTCGCTCGTTTAGGTGTGGAACTGTTCATCGTAGGTACACAACTCAATCACTCAAGGAAAGCTATCTTCGGGAATTTCCACGAGTCTTTCAAAACTAGTAATACCAAGTACATCAATTATTCAACCATCAGTGAGGCGGTAGCAGCCTCCACGTCCTTACCACCCGTGTTTGCTCCTTATGGAATCAAACGCCCTGATGGCAAAGAGATCTTCTATTATGATGGCGAGATCAGGGACACCCTTTCAACTCACGTAGCTGCTGATAACGGAGCTGACTTAGTCATTTCCTCTTACTCAATTCAGCCTTACCACTACACCGAAGAGATGGGTTCCCTGCACAAGTACGGAATCCCTTTGATATTGAACCAAGCTTTGTATCAGGTCGTACAACAGAAGATTGCCAAGCATATCCAAAACCAAACCGACATCAAAAACATCTACAACGCTGTCGATGGTTACTTAAAACAAGCCGATGTTCCAAATGAACACCGTGAAAAGCTCCTACAAATCATACGGGAAAAGGTAAACCACCGCCCCGAAGTAGATTACATCTACATCGCCCCTCGCCCACAAAACTACGAAATGTTCTTCGTCGACCATTTCAGTCTCAACCCCGAAATCCTGGCCCGCATAGTCCGAATCGGCTTCAAATCAGCCATCAATATCCTCCGCCAACACGACATCTAAAAAGGTGCCTGCCATCTTTTCCGATAAGATGGCAGACACCTCTAAGAAAAAACCCCGGTTTTGGCCGGGGTTTTTTGTGTGCTTTTGAATTTGGGCGTTCTGATTAAAGAAGGCTTTTTTCTACGGCTGCGAAAAGTGGGCCTGACATGAAGCCCATGAGTACGATCGCCAAAGCCATTGCAACGACTGTCACTGTTGTTGCGTTAAGTGGACGTGCCGCGATTTCCGCGTCGCCATCTTTCATGTACATAACTACGATTGGGCGTAGGTAGTAGTAAACTGCGATAACAGAATTCAACATACCCCAGATTGCCAACCAAAGAAGACCTTCACCGATCGCCGCATTGAACATGTAGAACTTACCGAAGAAGCCCAAAGTTGGCGGAATACCTGCTAGTGAAAGCAAGAACACCGTCATACAAAGCGCCAGCATTGGTCTTTGTTTTGCGAAACCTGCAAGATCATCGATATTCACGATATGGCTTTCAGATTTTTCCATCATGCCAGCGATCGCGAAAGCACCCAAAGTCATCAATGAGTAACTAAGCAGATAGAAAATAACTCCAGAAGCACCGAAGGCTCCGTTGTCACTCACGCCCGCCGTGATCACACCAACTAGAACATAGCCGGAGTGAGCAATTGAAGAGTAAGCAATCATACGTTTGAAGTTGTTTTGCAAAATCGCCGCAGTGTTACCCACGATCATTGTGATAACAGCCAACCATTGAAGGATATCAAACAAATGGTCTGATCCAATCAACGACTTCGTTGCAATCACACGTAAGAACGCTGCGAAAGAAACCGCTTTCACCGCTGTTGCCATGAAGGCAGTGTGCGGAGTCGGAGCACCCTGATAAACATCAGGAGTCCAAGCATGGAATGGAGCAATTGAAACCTTGAAGCAGAAACCCAAGATCACAAAAGTAATACCGAACAAGAACAAACGAGAAGTTTGAATAAGTTCAGACGCATTTTCCATGAAGCTCAAGATATTTGTGCCACCGGTTGAACCGAAGATGAAGGCCACGCCGTACAAGAAAATCGCAGAGGCGAAAGAACCAAGCACGAAGTATTTCAAAGCCGCTTCTTTGGAAAGCTTCTCTTCGTGGCTCATCGCGATCATTAGATACAATGCCAAAGACATCATTTCCAGACCGATAAAGACCATCAAAAGATCCACCGCTGCAACCAAGATCAACATGCCCACCGCAGAAGACATCGCCAAGAAAATCAATTCAGAGAATTGTTTTCCTGTTGTCGCTGGATTTTCGTACATCATGATCATTGAAGCGCCCGCAGCAAACAAAGCAATCACGCTCATCCACTGAGTCACACCATCAAAGATCAATCCGTTGTTGAAAGCCGTTTTGCCGGCTCCACCGAACACCATCAACAATGCAATCGCAATCACGATACCAATCAAACCTTGAGTCAAAGTCACGATAGGGCTTTGCTCGCGGTTGCCGCGCAACACTTTCAAGGTCAAAGGGATCAAGCTCGTAAGGAACAATGCGATCATTGGAGAGATCAACAAGATATCGCTAAGTCCAACAGTCGAATTCATTAGTTACCTCCCTGTGCTTGAGTTGTTGTAGCAGCACCAGGTGTAGCAATAGTAAGGTTGTAGTTATTCTTGTTGTTAACCAGGAAGTCGATACTTGCCTTAGAATAATTCAAGAAGTTGTTCGGGAATAAACCCATCCAGAACACCATAATAACCATAGGAACAAGAACCGCGATCTCACGAGTATTCAAGTCATGAAGTGGATGATGCTCATCTTTAACAAGCTCCCCTTGTGGACCAAAGAATACGCGTTTGAACATCCATAGCATGTAAACCGCGCCAAGCACCACGCCAAGAACTGCGAAGTAAGCAAAAGCCGGAGCCGCTTTGAAAGTACCAAGCAAGATCATGAACTCGCCCACGAAACCGTTCGTCATAGGAACCGCAATCGAAGACAAAGTGATGATAAAGAAGAAAATCGTGAAGATCGGCAATACACCAGCCAAGCCGCCGTATTTGGAAATTTCGCGAGAATGCGTTCTTTCGTAAATCATACCGATCAAGATGAACAGAGCACCTGTTGAGATACCGTGATTCAGCATTTGGTACAATCCACCGCCAATACCGTAAGCATTGAAAGCGAAGAGACCAAGAAGAATATAGCCCATGTGAGAAACTGAAGAATATGCGACCAGCTTTTTCACATCCGGTTGAACCATCGCCACCAAAGCACCGTAGATAATTCCCACAGTACCGATCAACATGAACAACCAAGCCCAGTACTCAGAAGCCTCAGGGAAGAGTGGAATCACCCAGCGCAAGAAACCGTAAGTACCCATTTTCAACATCACACCGGCCAGAATAACAGAGCCCGGAGTTGGAGCTTCAACGTGGGCATCTGGCAACCAAGTATGAACCGGGAACGCCGGAACTTTGATTGCGAATGCCAATGCAAAAGCAAAGAACAACAATGTTTGAAGGCTGAAGAAAGTTCCGCCCACGAATGGAATCTTCAATTTGTAGAAATCAAGAAGACTCGCGCTCATGTGGCCAGTCACTTCTTGTGTCAGATACATCATATAGATGATCGCAACAAGCATTAGAACCGAACCCGCCATTGTGAAGATAAAGAACTTAACAGTCGCATAAATTCTGCGAGCGCCGCCCCAGATACCCACCATGAAGTACATCGGAACCAGTGACAATTCCCAGAACGTATAGAAGAAAACCGCATCCATTGCCAGGAAAGTACCAAGCATCGCCGTTTGTAGAATGAACATACAAACGTGGAAGCCCTTAACTTTCTCTGAAATCGATGTCCAGCTTGCCAGGATGATGATCGGAGTAAGGAAGGTCGTCAAAAGAACCAACCACAAAGAGATCCCATCGATCCCCATGAAGTATTGAATTCCGAAACGCTCGATCCACATAAACTTCTCAACCATTTGAAGGCTTGCAGAATTCGCATCGAACTGTTGCAAGATCACAAGGCTTAAAAGGAACTCGATCACTGAAAGACCCAAAGCCAAATGGCGAAGCGTTTTAGCGTTCGGCCACACGGCTACGATCAAAGCGAACAAAAGAGGTAGAAAAACAATTGCACTCAGGATCATACCATTACCTCATGATCACAAAGGATAGAACGACTACAACACCGATACCGATGTACATCGCATATTGCTGGAAATTTCCGGTTTGTAGAGAACGGGACAATGAGCCCATTCCCTTCATCAAATCACCAATCCAGAAAGTACATTTATCAATCAAGTTCACGTCAACGTAGTACCAAAGGTTCTTGCTGCCGTTTACTAAAGGATTAATGATTCCGCCGAAATACGCCTCGTCTACGAAGTACTTGTTATAAACAAGGTTGTAGACAGGCTTGATGCTTGCCGCGAATTTCTTCGGAGCTTCCGGTGACTTCACATAGAACTGATAAGCTACGATCGCAGAAACCACTGCAAGACCGACTGAAACGCCCATCAAAGTCCACTCAGTTGAAGCTTCCATATGGTGCATGTTCGGAACTTCGCGAATCAATGGGTGCAACCAGTGCTCCCAGATATTTGGGATTTCGCCCAAATGCTCGCCGATTACATGTGGAATACCGATCCAACCACCGATTACTGACAATACTGCAAGAACGATCAAAGGAATCGTCATCAAAGCAGGAGATTCGTGCGGATGTACATCAGATGGAACGCGGCTTTTGCCCCAGAAAGTCAAAGCCATCAAACGAGTCATATAGAATGCAGTCAAAGTCGCACCCAACGCACCCGCAGCCCACAACCAAGGAGAACCCAGTGGTGAGTTGAAAGCATAAGCCAAGATTTCATCCTTAGAGAAGAATCCTGCAAATGGTGGAACCCCGATGATCGCCAACCAGCCAAGAAGGAATGTAATATGCGTGATTGGCATGTACTTTTTCAACGCGCCCATTTTACGAATATCCTGCTCTTCATGCATCGCGTGGATCACAGAACCTGAACCCAAGAACATCAAAGCCTTGAAGAATGCGTGAGTCATCAAGTGGAACATCGCTGCTCCGAATGCGCCCACACCACATGCCAAGAACATGTAACCAAGTTGCGAAACAGTAGAGTAAGCAAGAACCTTTTTGATATCCCATTGGGTCATACCAATTGTCGCCGCCAAAACTGCCGTCGCCGCGCCGATGATCGCAATCACCATCATAGTATTTGGAGCCATGATGAAAAGAGGATTCAAACGCACGATCATATAAACACCTGCAGTAACCATCGTCGCCGCATGGATCAACGCTGAAACCGGAGTTGGACCTGCCATCGCGTCTGGAAGCCAAACGTACAATGGAATCTGAGCAGATTTACCAGTCGCTCCGATGAACAAGAACATTGTTCCCAAAGTCACAGCACCCAACCAAGAAGCTTCCGCAACTGTTGGCGCCAAAGCATTCAACTCGCTGAAGTTCAAAGTACCGAAAGTCATGAACAGAACAAACATACCCAGAAGGAAAGCGGCATCACCAACACGGTTCGTGATGAATGCTTTCATGCCCGCAGCTGCTTTTTCTGAATCTGTGAACCAGAAACCGATCAAGAGGTAAGAACAAAGTCCCACACCTTCCCAGCCGACGAACATCACCAACAAGCTGTCACCAAGAACTAGCAACAACATATTAAAGATGAACAGATTCAGGTACGCGAAGTATTTCGCCACACCTTTATCGTGGTGCATGTAACCAATAGAGAACAAGTGGATCAAAGTACCAACGCCCGTGATGATCAAGATCATGATGGCGCTGATTTGGTCGACCACAAATCCCGCATTGATTTTCAATTTATCCATCGCCATCCACTCAAAGAAGCTGACCGCGATACGACGCGCTTCCGCAGGCATCGCAACAAGATCAACAACAAGAAGGATCGAACAGATGAAAGAGATTGCGACAGCCAAGGTCGCAATCGTTCCGGCTACGTTGCCAGAATGTTTTTTGTATCTAGCGCCGTTGATTAGGAAACCAACAAGCGGGCTAAGAATCACAATGGCCATCAAAAGAGAATGATTCATTGTCTACTTACCCTTTCAAGTGTTCAAAGAAGCGAATATTTACTTCGTTGAAACGTTTAAAGATTGATACCGCAAGGGCCAAACCAACAGCGGCTTCCGCTGCTGCGATTGTCATTACGAAGAAAACCATGATGTGACCATCAAGGTTGCCAAGATATTTACTGAACGCCACGAATGTTAAATTCACAGAGTTCAGCATAAGCTCGATCGACATCAAAAGAACGATCACGTTACGACGAAGAAGAACCCCCGCCATTCCGATCACAAATAGAATTGCTGCCAAAACCAAGTAGTGTGTAAGGCCAATTTCATTGATGAAACTAGTGTTCATGTGTTCCGCCTTTACTGCGAGAAAGAGCTACCGCACCCACAGCGATCACCAGAAGCAAAACGCCAAGAGCTTCAAATCCGAAAAGGTATTTGGTGTAAAGAATATGGCCCAGAGCTTTTGTAGACTCCATGCCTGTTCCTTGAAGAACCGGATTGTCCGTTGTTTTTTCAGTCAGCAGACCAACCGACATAACGATTGCGCCAACAATCAAACCCGCCAACAAACCTACGGAAGCAATTTTCAACAGGCCCGAAAGTTTTCCGCGAGTGAAAGCCGCCACATCATGTTTCAAGTCGAAAAGCATGATTACCATCGTGAATAATACCATCACGGCGCCCGCGTAAACGATCAACTGAACGCCCGCAATAAAGAAAGCATTCAAAGTTACGAACAAGGCAGAGATCCCTACCATCGTCATCGCCAATGAAAGCGCTGAATAGATAGGGTTATTCAACAACACAACGCTTAGACCAGAGCCTAAAGTTACGATTGCTAAGAACCAAAATAGAAAAGAATCTGCTGTCACTTTAGTCTCCTTACAATGACGCTATGTAAATCACGAAAGCCGTGAGGATCGTGTTACCCAAAGCCCAAGGAAGCATTGTTTTCCAACCCAAATCCATCAACTGATCGTAACGGAAGCGAGGAAGAGTCCAACGAACCCAGATAAATATCCAAAGGAAAGCAAAGAACTTCACATTGAACACCAAGAAGTGGATCAAGGCCGTCAAAGCACTTGCCCAGTTTGGCGTTGAAGTTACTGAAGCCGCCCATTGATGAACTTGATCAACAGACACATAAGGAATGCTGTAGCCACCAAAGAAGAAGATGATCATCAAACCGGCAGCAACCATCATATGGCCGTACTCACCGATGAAGAACATATTGAATTTGAAGCCACCGTACTCAGTGTGGAAACCCGCTACCAACTCTGCTTCGCCCTCTGCCAAGTCGAATGGCAGACGATTGGATTCCGCAAAAGTCGCAGTGAAGAACAACAAAGCACCCAGTGGTTGATAGAAGATACCCCAGTTAGGCAACCAGTTTGCAGCGATCGTGTAACCCATGAAAGTGAAGTGCAGGCCACCTTGTTGCATTCCGATCATTTCGCTCAAATTGAATGTGCCATACATCATGATCACACCAACGATTGAAAGACCTAGTGCCAATTCGTAAGAAATTGTTTGCGCCGAAGCACGCAAAGCACCCATCAAAGAATACTTATTTCCTGATCCCCAACCTGCCATCAACAACGTGTAAGCAGCCAAAGAAGAAACGCCCAAGATGAAAACGATACCGATACCGATGTCGTAACCTTGAACCAGGAAAGTATAAGGACCCCATGTTTGCCCGAACAATTCAAAAGTTCCCACCGTAAAAGGTGTCGACATTGGAATCGCCGCGAATGCTACAGCTCCTGGAATCAACGCGAAGATTGGAGCTGCATAGTACAACAACGGCTTCGCTGTATCCGGAACGAAGGCTTCCTTCGTTAAGAATTTAACCGCATCGGCCAACAACTGCATCAAACCCAAAGGTCCTACGCGATTTGGTCCCAAGCGATTTTGAATAAACGCAGAACCACGACGCTCAACCCATACAAGGATTGGCACGAGTTGTACGATCATCAAAAAGATAATAACGAGCTTAAGCCCGTTAACAATAATTTCGAATGCGTCTTTACCCATGTTCATTGATTAATCCCATTCCAATGCTTTTGATTTTACTTCCCAGAACAAGCCGAAGATGAACACGGCCAAGAAGAAGATCATTGATCCAAAAACCACAGCACCCTGACCGGAAGCAATAAACTCACGGAAAGTAGTCGCCCATGGATACATGAAGATGATCTCAATATCGAAAAGGATAAAGAGAATCGCCGTAAGATAGTATTTTACCGATACTTTCGTATCTTTCTTATCGAGCGAAGGAAGACCGCACTCGTAGGGTTCATACTTAACCGGGTGATAATGAACTTTTCCGCCTGTCTTAATAGAAAGCCAGACTAAAAAAGCTCCAAACAGAGCAATAAAAATGACGATGAAAATGACTCCACCGAGTGGCACAAACCCTCCAAAGTTGTCGTTATTATTTGGATTTCAATTAGTTATATATGTGTCGTCTGCGAAATCCAAGAAATTAGAATGCAAACAGAGTGATAAGCATGGCAAGATAAGCCCACAAAATGAAAGCAGAAATGACTCATACAAGGCTCGAGTCTATCCTCGAACGGGCCTTCGAAACATCGCGCGGAAAAATTCAAGTCACGGGAGCCTCCTCGCCGCTCGCGCTTGCTTTCTTTTTGTCTCAAACTTACTCTAAAAAAATCAACAGCTTGCCGCACTTAGTTGTTGTTGGCAGTCACGGTGAGGCCATCGAACTTCAACAACTGATTGAGTTCTTTGACCCACTCCGTCAGAGCGCGATTCTTTCAGCCTTCGACGTTTCTGCGTATTCGGGTCTTTATCCAAACACTCAAAGCGTCTCGGATCGACTGAATTTTCTCACCAGAGCCCAGACCGCAAAACCCGGAGAAATCTTCATATCCTCGTCTGACGCATTGATGCAAAAGACTTTGCCGCCGAAAATCTTGAAAGAGTTCACCCGAACTTTGAAATCTGGCGACGAACTTCCGGAAGATATTGCGGGGTATTTAAACACTCTCGGATATGTTTCGGCTCCGATGGTGGAAGATAAGGGTCAATATGCTTTGCGCGGTGGAATCGTAGATATCTTCCCACCGACAGAGAATATGCCCGTTCGTTTGGATCTTTTTGGTGATCAAATCGAATCGATTCGTCACTTCAGTGTCGCCGATCAAAGAAGTGCCGACGAAATTCAGTCCTTCCAGCTGTGCCCTGCTCGCGAAATTCTTTTCCGCGATGAACTGCACGAAAAACTTCTTCAACGAGTTCGCAAAAGTATTGATGGTCGCGCGGTTGATAAGGCCGAAGCGGACGAGATGCTGCGCTCTCTGGTGTTAAAGAATACATTCCCAGGCATTGAGTTTCTACTTCCCTATTTTTACGGCGAACTGGCTTCGCCACTGGATCATTTTTCTGGCGCCTTGAATGTCTTCTTTTTAGATCCAATTGAAATATCCCGATGCGCCGATGAATTCTGGGCGGAGCTTAAGGCGGACTACGCAAGTAGCGAGGCACACGTCATACGGCCGGAGCTGGATGAGCTCTATAGTCAGTTTGATAAACTACCTTATCCAGAAAAATCTCGGCAACTTTATTTCTCTTCATTGGAATACTTCGAATCTGAAGGGTCTGATGATGTGCGCGTGGAATATAAGACCTCACTTACTCAAGACTTTACCAATCTGAGTCTGGCAAATGCAGTCGGCTCTGAATTATGGTTGCAAGCCGCCACCAATAAACTCCACAAGTGGCGAGACGACGGCTATCGCGTTTTTGTTGGGACTAAAAATCAATCGCATATCGATCGACTTGCTTTGATATTTGAAAAGCTCGAGCTTAAAGCAGTTCGCGTGACCGCTGACGAATACAAGTGGGATAGTTGGTTGCAGGAACAAGACGGCAACAAGCAGCTCATTCACATTGTTCCGCGCTATCTAGCCGACAGTCTTCGTTTTGATGAAGAACAAATTATTTTCCTACGCGACGAAGATTTCTATGGAAAGAAGGCTCGCTCGCGTGATTCTTCAGCGGCTCAAGATTTCCAGAAGCAAGCAAAACGTTTGGCCTTTGGTGACTTGAAGCCTGGCGATCACGTGGTCCATATCAAGCACGGTATCGGTGTTTACGAAGGCCTCAAGATTATGAACATCGGAGGCGTTGACTCTGAGTTCATTCAATTAAGTTACAAGGATAAAGATAAGCTTTATCTTCCAGTGTATCGCGTAGGACAACTGCAGAAGTTTTCCGGAGCTGGAGCAACCAGTGTTCTGGATAAGCTTGGTGGAACAGCCTGGGAAAAAACCAAGGCGAAAGTTAAATCCCACGTCAAAGACATCGCCTCCGAACTTCTTGCGCTGTATGCAAAACGTGCGGAAATGCACCGACCTCCTTTTGTCTTTAAAGAGGAAGAAATTGCGCTCTTTGAAAATGGTTTCCCTTACGAAGAAACTGACGATCAGTTGCGTGCCATCAACGATATCTTGAGGGATCTAAAATCCACGAAACCCATGGATCGTTTGGTTTGCGGCGACGTGGGCTTTGGAAAGACTGAAGTTGCCATGCGCGCCGCCTTCTTTGCAATTCAAGCTAGAAGACAAGTTGCTGTCCTGGCTCCGACCACTGTACTGACCTTCCAGCATTTCGAGACTTTCAAAAAACGTTTCGAGGGATGGCCGGTCGACATTCGCGTTTTAAATCGTTTTGTGACTCCAGCCGAGGCAAAAAAGACTATTCAAGATCTTAAAGATGGCAAAGTCGATCTTGTTGTTGGAACACACAAGCTCTTAGGTTCAACCATTGGTTATAAAGATCTGGGGCTTTTGATTATCGACGAAGAACAAAAATTCGGCGTTACTCACAAAGAGAAAATCAAAAAAATCAAAACCAGCGTGGACACTTTAACTCTGTCTGCGACACCGATTCCAAGAACATTGAACATGGCCTTGGTGGGAATTCGTGATTTAAGTTTGATCAATACGGCTCCCGTCGATCGCCTGCCAACTAGAACCTTTGTTACAAAGTTCGACGAAGAGACCATTCGTAAGGCCATCACCGCAGAGATCTCTCGCGGTGGACAGATCTACTTTATTCATAATCGCATCGAGTCTCTTTATGGGCTGGCTGATGAAATTCGTCAGATTGTGCCGGAAGCGCGCATTCGCGTAGCACACGGACAAATGGAAGAACATGAGCTGGAAAAAGCGATGCTCGCTTTCTTCCATCATGAAATTGACGTGCTTATTTGTACTGCGATCGTTGAATCCGGAATGGACGTTCCTCGAGCCAATACGATGTTCATTGATTCCGCTCATATGTTTGGCCTGTCACAGCTCTATCAATTGCGCGGCCGTGTCGGCAGAAGTAAGACCCGCGCTTACTGCTACCTGATGATGCCAAGAAATAGAAAGCTCGATAAAGATCAGCAAGAGCGACTAAAGATCATCCAGGAGAATACCGCTTTGGGCAGTGGAATTAAGATCGCCCAGTACGATCTTGAATTGCGCGGTTCTGGAAATATTTTAGGCGAAGAGCAGTCCGGTCACGTGAATACGGTCGGCTATGAGCTCTATATGGATCTATTAAATGAAGCTCTCGCGGAAGCAAAAGGTGAAGTGATCGAGGACATGGAGTTAGATCCAGAGATCAACTTAAAGATCCCTGCGCTTATTCCTGACAGCTACATCAAAGACATCCGTATTCGTCTTGGATATTATAAGGCGTTGGCTGATATCACTTCAAACGAAGATCTTGATCGCATTGAAGAAGAATTGCGTGATCAATTCGGTCCAATTCCAGATCAAACTTTGAATTTGATGGGATTAATGCTCATCCGTCGCCAGTGTAAAGAGTTGGGCGTTCGTGATATCAGTGCCGGAGTAAAATCTATTTCATTGATCTTCACAGAGAAAACCAAACTCAAACCTGAAACGGTTATTCAGTTGGCCGTTCGTGAGAATAAAAAGTATTCTCTCACGCCAGACAATCGCCTGAACATCAAGCTCGCGACTATCAGTTGGTCCGCGGTCCACGCCGAACTAGAACAACTTTTAAAGCAGATTTAGAATTCAAATTTGAGGCCTGCGCCCCAAAGCACATCGGTCTCAGTATTGACGTCGGCTTGATTTCCGGTTTTTGCATATTGGGTGGCGTAGATATCGATGTATGTATTTTCTAGGCCGTAATTAAAGGTCGCCTGCTTTGCAGTTTCATAATCGAGCCAATCAAGTTGGATCAGCAATCCAACTGTATAATTGTATCCAATATCGGTCGTCTCTGAGATTGTATCGCCCGAAGTAAGAGTCTCTTTCGTTTGCATCTTCCAAAAATTAACTCCTACATACGGAGCAATATATGGTTCAGGTAGTAGTGCATCGGCCACGTATCTCGCACCTCCGCCATATTTCATCACATCAAGTTTTCTTGAGGAATTACCCGTGATACTACCCATTCCAATATCGGCACCGGCCGTAAGTGCCCCTAACATAAAATTGAACTTATAGTCGATCGACAAATGAACTAAAGGAACTCCATCAGACCCAAAGATGTCTTTGTAAGTCGCACCGTCTTCCGTTGAAAAAAAGTTTTTTAGCACCAGGGGTTCGTAATCGATTCCGATGAACATTCCATTGGTTCCGCGACGATCGCGGTAAGGCGCCAAAGCATCCTGCGCCACTCTCATTTCCACCAGAGACTGGCCTTCTGTCGCAGCCATTGATGGCAGAGCCCCGAGAGCCAATAAAAGAGCAAAAATGATATTAAGACTTTGGTGCAATTTCATGCTGTATCTCAAATCTCGTCTATTCTCGCATTTGGCGAGTGGTACTCTAATCCTATGTGCAAGTATATCAGGGAAATTTCTAGGATTTTGAGCTTTACTATACTGATTTGTATTTTTCCCGCCCTTGTTCTAGCTCAAGGAAAATCCCTCGATCAAATTATTGATGCCAAAATCTCAGCGATGACTGTCGACGAAAAGGTCGGGCAACTCTTTATCGTTGGCTTTCCTAACACTGCCATGGATAAGGACCTTCATAAATTTATTGCGACCCACAAACCAGGTGCTTTCCTTCTATTCAAACGAAACGTGCATTCTGTTCAGCAAATCACCGCCTTGAATGCCAGCCTCTATCAAGCAGCCTATAAGAGTTCAAAATTGCCCCCACTCATTGCCATAGATCAAGAAGGCGGAGCTGTCTCTCGGCTGCCGATTGACCCCGCTCCACCGAATGCCTTGGCCATCGGACAAACACAATCACCACTTCTAGCAGAGGAGATGGGATATCAAACTGGTTTGTTCCTGCGAGAAGTGGGCTTTAACATGAATTTAGCACCCGTCCTCGATGTAGCGAATCCATTTTCGACAAGCTTCATTGGCGTTCGATCCTTTGGTGCAGATCCTGAATTGGTCAAAGAGCTGGGGGTCGCTTATTCAAAGGGTTTAATGCGCTCCCGAGTCATTCCCACTGCAAAACACTTCCCTGGGACTGGGGATCTAAAAGCCGATCCACACACAACTATAGTGAAAAACGTCGCCTCCATTTCTTCTCTTAAGGCAAAGGATCTCATTCCATTTCAGGGATATTCCTCTCTGGGAAATAACATCGCAGTGATGCTCTCTCACTCAATCTATCCGGCACTTGATTCAAGTCGTGAGCCTGCCAGTTTTTCCTCAAAGATATCCACAAATCTTTTGCGCGATGATTTGAAATACAAAGGCCTGGTCGTCACAGATGATTTGCAAATGAAGGGTTCAAAACAATTGCTTCGACCAGAGATGGCGGCCCTTAAGGCGATTAAAGCTGGTGCCGATATTGTCATGCTCACCTGGTCGTTTGCCGACCAAGAAAAAGCTATTCGCACCGTAAGAAAAGCAGTCGTGGATAAAGAGATCTCAGCGAAAGAACTCAACGCAAAACTGCACCGTATTCTTATGGTCAAAGCATTCGCAAATATCTACAAAAAAGACCCTGCACTGCCTTCATTTATATCTTCAGGAAGTTTGAGCTCCAAACAGTACGCCGATCTTGAGGATCAGGTTCTCTCACAAAATATCAAATCCAATCTGATCGCCAGATCCTTGCCTGGAAAAGCTAAGAAACTTCGCGCTCCCGCCTCACTAAAAAAAGTCTGCGCTCTTTCACCAACGAAAGATTTCCTAAATAGTTTCGTCTCAGCGACAACCGCAAAGGTCCTAACTTATCGTATCGCCAACGATTCAGACGCCACGGAGATTATGCAATGGTCTGAAGGTCGATGCCCCGTCGTCATCCTCGCTGTCACCGGCAAGAAAACAGCAAAGCTTCTTCGCGCTCTACCGAATGATCTCAAAAAGAAAACAATCGTGGTAAACCTCGGCTCACCAGGGCTCATTCCCAAAGAAGGTCCCTACCGCAAACTCATCCAACTCTATTTCAATCACAAAGACTCAGGCAAAAAAGTAGCCGAACACCTCAACGAAATCCTCGGCCTCACCTCACCACCCGTCGCAAAAAACTAAATTCGTTCAAAGGGGTTGGATTTTAACTTCACCATTTTGAGTTTCGATTTTATTCAACTCAGAGAGCAGTACGCTCATGCGATCATATGTGTCGATATCAAGCCCATTCCAAAGTTGAACTTTTCTTACTCTGTCGCTAGGGGCTTCATTATTTACAAAACCCTTGCGAATTTTGAGATGGTATTTTGAATTCAGATCTTCTTTCATTATATGAAAATCAATGTCGGCATTCAAAATTCGGGTTAGTTGTTTGGCGCGAAGAAAGGAACGGCCGGCACGCATAAAGTGACGCTCGAACTTATCCGCGATATCTTCGGCTGTTAATTGGACTTCGTCTAATTCTTCAGCGCCGGCTGACTCGACGGCATCAAGACCCTCTGCTTCTTCAAGCGGCTCTTCCTCTTCAATATCGTATTGTCGATTCCACCAAAGCCCCTGTGCCAAAACTGATCGAACGGATTTGAAAGTTTCCTTGCAAAGATTATTTCGTTCACAGAATAAGCCAAAACCACTTTCAACCAACGCACCATCAACGGGTTCGTAGAAGATATTGTCATGGAAAAGACCTTCAATCAGGCAAGAACTCAGGTTGCGAATGGAATCAAAAACCATTGGGTTCGAAAAAGGTCCAAAACAATACTCTTCGTTCTGCTCAAAGTTGAAATCAGTCAGATCACGATTGAAAAATACAATCGAGCGCTGACCCGCTTTTAAACTAATATTATATTTTGGATCCAATCTTTTGATCTCATCAGTCTCAAGCAAAGCTGCCTCAAGAGGACTCCCACAAACTGTCACGCGAAGATCATAGGTCTGAGTTAGCATTTCCAGTTTTCGGGGATCGCGATTCTTCTGGCCGCGGAAGTAACTGTTCACGCGATCTTTCAAAGAGGTCGCCTTACCCACATACAGCACCTCATCCCACTTACTCACCATGCGATAAACGCCCGGCTGGTCTGGAAGGCTTAGACGCTTTTCTTTTGGTAGCGGATACTCATACTTCGTGCGAGTCCCTTTCGGCGTGATCTGAAGCCATTGTTGGAGTTCTTCATAGGAATGAATGCCCTGCTCAGCCAAGGCCGCAACAAGACCTTTCCAAATGACCTTCGTTGCCGCTACCTGCTGGGCTGATCTTTTTAGATCTGAAGAAGGAAAACCGAAGTATCCCGCAAGACCCTTAATCCCGCGGGTTGGCAGATTTGGGAAAAGTCTCTTGGCTATTTCGTGAGTGCATAAAATATTTAAAGAATTCTCTTTGCCCAATTGTTCGTAAGCATGTGCCAGAAAAGGTTTTTCAAATTGGGCAAAGTGAATCACGCACGGCAATCCAGAAAAGCTATTTTCAATTCTAGAAAAAACTTCTGCCACTGGAACAGCTGCTTCCATATCTTCATTGAAGATGCCCGTGATAATTTGAATGCGATATGGAATTTTCTCATCAGCAGGAAGCTGAACCAAAGTGCTTTCAATATCGCCGTTCAATGAAGACCAGGCCATCTCAAGAATATGAGCCCCACTATCTGGTTTTGATCCAGTTGTCTGCAAATCCAAAAAGAACAGAGGCAATTCCGCTAGTGTCATGACTCCACGCCCTTGACCTTTTCAATACTTTGCCAAAATTCAGAAATGTCAGAAAGAATCTTCTGAGAAACCAATTCACGAGGAGACTCCTTAAACCAACCCTGAGGCATTGTTTCTGAATAAGTACTTTCCAGGAATCTAGAGTCCATCAAGACGATAATCCCCTTGTCACTTTCTGAACGAATCACACGACCCGCTGACTGAATCGTTTTAGCCATCGCCGGATATACGTAAGTATAGTTAAAAGCTTCGTCTTTATCGTGACTCTTCTCGTAGTATTGGCGAATTTGTTCTCTCTCAAAGTCAAAAGTCGGCAGCGCCGGCCCAATGACAAACGCACCAATCAGCATATCCCCAGGGAAATCCACACCCTCTGAGAAGACTCCGCCCTGTACCGCCAGTAGCAAAGTTGGATGATCGTTATTCTTCATGAAGGAAAGAAAGTCATCAACTCGAGCGGCCTTCATTTCTCGTTGTTGAATCAGACGCTGGTAAAAAGTTTGTTTCAAATGTTTTTCAACATCCTTCATAAAATCAAAGCTCGGAAATAGGGCAATGTAATTTCCCGATTTCAATTCCATGATCTTCTCGATAGCCTCAGCAATTCGTGGCGAGCTGAATGTGCGCTCTTTGTATTTTGTAGATATTTGTGGAATGACAATAATCTTGCGATTCTCCTTCGGAAAAGGAGACACAAACTCCAGGCACTTTGTCGATTCTTCAGTGAATCCCAAGAGCTTCGAGGAGTAAGAGAATGGCTTCAGCGTCGCTGAAAAGGCCACAACATTTTTGAACGACTTATAGATTTCATTTAAATGTGCCGAAGCATCACAACAGGTAACCTTCAGGGTTTCATTGTCTTCGCCAAATATTTTGTTTTTCTGATAGGTTTGAAAAAATTCAGGCCCTTTCAACTCCAGGGCTTGTGCGAAATCGCTCCAAACATTGGTCAAACGAAGAACGCCATCCTGTGGTTGTACTTCAATATCCGCTTCAAGATATTCAGCCATAAATTCACGAAGCTTTTTCTCAAGTTCAAACACCGGATCAAAATCTATACTGATATTACGCGATTCCCCGCGGTACTCTTCAATGAGATCTTGCGCTTCTTTGCATAAAGCCAATCCACGTTTTGAAAATCTTTTCGCGACTTTGAGCAAAGGTTCCTCAATCTGACGAAGCTCTCTGGTTGATATCGATGGAGAAAAGTAGTCCTGGGCTCTTGATGGAAGATTATGGGCTTCATCAATAACTAAGTTGGCCTTCTCATCAGGCTCCAACAAAGGATTCTGCAGGCGCCCCAGAAGACTTCGGGTTGAGAAGACATAGTTATAGTCGGCAATCACCACATCGGCTCGCTCAATCGCTTCTACTGAAAGTTCAAAGGGACAAACTTGAAACTCTTCACCTAATTGACGAAGCTTTTTCTGGCTTAAAGAGCGTAGTTTGGAAATTTTGTTAACAAGGTCGTTATCTGCGATTTTCTTATAGTAGTCTTGGGCATATTCACAGTACTGCGGATTGCAAATGGGCTCGGCCTTGAAGCACATCTTGCTTTTAGCCGTAATCGTCAGCGGACGAATGGTTGCTCCCAACTCTTGCATGCGATCCACAGCCTCTTCGGCAACCTGATGCTGAGAGTTTTTAGGAGTGACGTAAATAACCTTCTGCCCTCGCGCCAAAGAGTCCTTGAGCGAAGGATACAAGACACCAATTGTCTTCCCCAAGCCTGTTGGCGCCTGCACAACTATCGATTTTTCTTCGGCAAAGCCTTCTTCAATGCTTGAAATCAGCTCCGTCTGACCGGGACGAGGTGATGAAAAAGGGAACTGAAGATTTTCAGAAATCTCGACCCTTTTCTTAAATAGTTTTTCGCGAATCTTAGTTTCCTCAACCAGTTCAGCCAAACGTAAAGCCAGCCACGCTTCATATTCTTCAACATCCAAATCAAAATAGATTTCGCTGGTCTTGAAGTTTCGTGAAGAAACCAACAACATTTTCAATTCTGGAACTTCGCCTGTTTGTTTGTAGTGAATGTAGCCATAGGTGCGAAGCTGCCAAACATAGGGATGATTTTCGTCGCCCGAAACCTTGCGCTCAAGGCTTTCAACATCAAATGCTGACTTGATTTCTTCGATCTGGCAGTCCGGCGTTTCGATAAATCCATCGGCGCGACCAGACACCACAAAAAGATATTCGCCCCGAGAAAACTCGATACTCATCTTTTTTTCAGCCACATAGCCCGAGACCTCGCGTATGCGGCGACGTTGAACGGACTGGTGTATCTCCTGCCCCAGCTGCGGAACCTGACCATAGCCCGAATACAGCTCAATACTGCCCACCCGCGGACAAGGAACCGCAAACTGAGTGATATCGACTTTAATTTTTCTTTGAGTGGTTTTTTTCGCCATGGATTGAGGTCATCTTATCGCATAAATGCAAATGGACCGGCGGATTATTTAAATAAAAAAGGCCCAAGTTCGAAAACTTGAGCCTTTATATATTTTTGCAGAATCAGAGTGTGAAGGATTACTTCTTAGGAAGGCCTTCAGCAGCTTCGATTTTCGCTCTTGCATAAATCCACTCACGTTGCAATTCGTCCCAGTCTGTAGCTGCGATTGGTTCGTTTAGAACATTCTTCTCAGACTTAGCTAATTGCTCTTTAGTAGCTGCAAGATCGATTTCTTCCGGCAAGTTAGCAACATTTGCCAACACATTCACGCCTTCGGTACTTACTTGGCAATATCCCCAGCTGATAACTGCTTGGGATTGCTTTTCTTGACCTTTAAGCTTCCATCTCATCACGCCAATTCCTAGCGTAGTGATTAGAGGCGCGTGACCAGGAAGAATATTTAATTCCCCTTTGAAACCAGGCACAGTTACTTCTTCAACCTCTTGGTCGACAAGAAGGCGGCGCTCTGGAGTCACGATAGTCAGTTTAAACATACATCAACCTTTCGCAAAAGACTTCAGGACTATGCCTGAAGTTTTTTAGCTTTCTCGATAACGTCTTCGATAGTTCCAACAAGGTAGAATGCTTGCTCAGGAAGAGCGTCATGTTTACCTTCAAGAATCTCTTTGAAGCCTTTAACAGTGTCTTTGATATCCACGTATTTACCTGGAAGACCTGTGAACTGCTCAGCAACGAAGAACGGTTGAGACAAGAAACGTTGAATTTTACGAGAACGAGATACAACAAGTTTATCTGATTCAGACAACTCGTCCATACCAAGGATCGCGATGATATCTTGAAGTTCACGGTAACGTTGAAGCAAAGCTTGAACGTCACGAGCGCACTTATAGTGCTCTTCACCGATAACAGTTGGATCCAAAAGACGTGAAGTAGACGTCAATGGATGAACCGCAGGGAAGATCGCCATAGCTGCGATATCACGGTCTAGATTCGTAGTCGCATCCAAGTGAGTAAATGTTGTTGCAGGAGCTGGATCCGTGTAGTCATCGGCTGGTACGTATACCGCTTGAACTGAAGTGATCGAACCTTTTTTAGTTGAAGTAATACGCTCTTGAAGGGCACCCATCTCAGTTGCCAAAGTTGGTTGGTAACCAACGGCAGAAGGGATACGACCCAACAACGCAGAAACTTCGGCACCAGCTTGTGTAAAGCGGAAGATGTTATCTACGAAGAAAAGAACGTCTTGGTTTTCAACGTCACGGAAGTATTCAGCAACAGTCAAACCAGTCAATGCAACACGCGCACGTGCTCCAGGAGGTTCATTCATTTGACCGAATACAAGTGAAGTCTTGGCCAATACGCCAGACTGTTTCATCTCTTGCCACAAGTCATTACCTTCACGAGTACGCTCTCCAACGCCTGCGAACACAGAGAAACCACCATGCTCAGTAGCAATGTTGCGGATCAATTCTTGGATAAGAACTGTTTTACCAACGCCCGCACCACCGAACAAACCGATCTTTCCACCTTTTGCGTATGGAGCAAGAAGGTCGACGACTTTGATACCAGTCATCAACATTGCTGCAGATGTCGCTTGCTCTTCGAACTTAGGAGCAGCTCTATGGATACCCCAGTGTTCTTTTGCATTTACTGGACCTTGTTCGTCGATTGGTTCACCAACTACGTTGATGATTCGACCCAAAGATTCACGGCCAACTGGTGCAGTGATTTGAGTTCCCAATGCCTTAACTTTTTCACCACGAACCAAACCTTCAGTTTGGTCCATAGAGATTGCTCTAACAACACCGTCACCCAAATGTTGGGCAACTTCTAGAACAAGGTTATACTCAGTTTCAGAGATAAATTTATTTGTAACACGAAGAGCAGAATTGATTGCAGGAAGTTCTCCGCCTTCAAATTCAACGTCCACTACGGGACCCAATACCTGTTTTACTTTACCGAATGCCATTATTCAGCTCCCTATTTAAGCGCTTCCGCGCCCGATACGATTTCAGTCAATTCTGTAGTAATTTTTTCTTGTCTCAATTTGTTGTATGTCAGAGTGAGTTTATTGATCATCTCTTTCGCATTATTCGTCGCTGACTCCATCGCGCTCATACGAGCACCATGTTCGCCGGCAACCGATTCAGACATACATCTGTAAACTTGAAGATCGAAATGCTTCTCAAGAAGTTCTTTGATAATAGCTTCAGGAGCAGGTTCGAAAATCATGTCGACAGCAAAATCAGTCGCAGTCTCGTTTTCAACGTTGAAAGTCGTCAAGCCAAGATCAATTGGCAAGATTGTTTCAGCGACGACAATTTGAGAAATCGCAGATTTGAATTCATTGTGGATAATACGAACTTCATCGTAGCTACCCTCAAGGTAATCGTTCATCACGCGATTTGCGACTTTAGAAGCCAACTCGTAAGAGATGTCTTTATCTAGCTTCGTGATGTAATCAATCGGCTTGATATCTCTTCTGATAAAGTAGTCATGGCCACGACGACCGATGAATAAGAAATCAATTTTTTCGAGTTTCTCTTTGTTTTCTTTATAATAAGCTTCAGTAAATTTGTTGATATTGCTGTTGAAAGCGCCGCATAGACCACGATCAGAGGTGATAACAACAAGCAAAACATTCTTTACTTGTTCTTTCTTCTCCATCAACGGATGCGAAACTTTATTAGTCACAGCGATATCCGCAATCACCTTTCGCAAAGTCAGAGCATAAGGACGCATGTTAACGATGTTATTCTGCGCCTTTCTCAACTTTGCAGCAGACACGAGCTTCATAGCTTTCGTGATCTGCTGGGTGTTTTTTGTGGACTCAATTCGAGCCCGGATATCCTTCAAGCTTGCCATTTAAGCACCAAATTACTTGTTAGAAGGTTGGAAGATAGCTTTGAACTCGTTAAGAGCTGCCAACAACGCTTTTTTAGTATCGTCGCCGATCGCCTTCTTCTCAGAAATCGTTTTGATAATGTCAGAGTGCTTGTTTTTCAGGAACTCTACCATTTCAACTTCGTATCTCTTAGCATCTGATTCAGGATAGCTATCGATGAATGCGTTAGAAGCTGCGAAGATCATTACGATTTGCTCTTCAACTTTTACTGGTTGGTATTGTGGTTGTTTCAAAACTTCCACAAGACGACGACCACGAGCCAACTGTTGTTGAGTCGCTTTATCCAAGTCAGAAGCGAACGCAGCGAATGCTTCCATCGCACGGAATTGAGCAAGTTCAAGTTTCATAGAACCCGCAACTTGTTTCATCGCTTTAATCTGAGCAGCACCACCCACGCGAGATACAGATTTACCCACAGAGATAGCCGGACGGATACCTTTGTAGAACAAGTCTGATTCAAGGAAGATCTGACCATCAGTGATAGAGATAACGTTTGTAGGGATGTAAGCAGAGATGTCTCCCGCTTGTGTCTCGATGATTGGCAACGCAGTCAATGAACCGCCGCCTTTATCTGCAGACAATTTAGAAGCACGCTCAAGAAGACGACTATGGCAATAGAACACGTCTCCTGGGTAAGCTTCACGTCCTGGAGGACGACGAAGAAGAAGAGACAATTGACGGTAAGCTTGAGCTTGTTTCGTCAAGTCATCGTAAACGATCAAAGCATGTCTGCCAGTATCACGGAAGTATTCCGCCATTGCTGTACCAGAGTATGCAGCAAGGTATTGAAGTGGAGCCGAGTCAGATGCATTGGCTGCGATGATAGTCGTGTACTCAAGAGCACCCGCTGCACGCAATTTTTCTACAACAAGAGCAACAGTCGATTGTTTTTGACCGATAGCTACGTAGAAGCACTGAACGTTTTGACCTTTTTGGTTGATGATAGTGTCAACCGCGATAGTCGTTTTACCAGTTTGACGGTCACCGATGATCAACTCACGTTGACCACGTCCGATTGGTACAAGAGCGTCGATAGCTTTGATACCAGTTTGAAGTGGCTCTTCAACTGGATGACGGTAAACGATACCAGGGGCTTTAGTTTCAACGATACGGCTGTGAGGAGTATTGATAGGGCCACGACCGTCGATTGGGTTTCCTAGAGCGTCAACAACGCGACCTAGAAGCGCTTCACCAACTGGGACAGAAACGATTTTCTTAGTTCTTTTAACAGTGTCGCCTTCTTTAATGTGGCGATCTTCACCGAAAAGTACGGCGCCTACGTGACCTTCTTCAAGGTTCAACACCATTCCGTAGATTTCGCCTGGGAACTCAACAAGTTCACCAGCCATTGCGTTTTCAAGACCATAAATGCGGGCAACCCCGTCACCTACTGAAAGAACGCTACCTGTTTCACTAACTTCAATCTTCTTATTGTATTGATTGATTTGCTCTTTGAGAACGCGACTGATCTCGTCGGCACGGATTGTAGTTTCCATTTTTAGTTGGCTCTCCTGTTTAATTCTTCATTCAATTTCGTTAAGTGAGTTTCGATGCTGTCGTCGAAAGTCCATCCGCCTACTTGAGCAACTGCGCCACCCAAAAGCTTAGGATCTTGTTGGTAAGTCAAAACGATCTTTTTATTAAGGATCTTGCTTACTTTCGACTCGAGTTCTTTTTGTGCTTCAGCTGACAATGGTTGAGCTGAGCGTACAGTTCCGCGAGTTACACCTTCTTCGATATCCAAGAAACCTTGGAACGCAAGAGCAACTTCTGGAAGGAATTGGATTCTGTTCTTCTTAGCCATCAACATCAGTGTGTTGAAAACTTCTTCAGAAAGACCTTTTCCTTGGAATGCATTTGTGATCGCCGTTACTTTTTCAGTAGAGCTGATCATTGGATTTTCAAAGTATGCAGAAATAGCCGCGTCTTTATTAAAAGAATCCGCAACCGTTTGCAATTCAGCGAATGCTTTCGCATGCATGCCTTTTTGCTTTGCTACAGCAAGAAGGGCTTTCGCATATCTTTTAGATACTTCATTTACTTTCATCGAACGACCTCGATGTTGTTGATAAATTCTTTTTGAAGCTTCTGCTGATCAGAAGCACCGATGTCTTTAGTTAAAACGATACGAGCCGCTTCGACTGAGTCATTCATAAGTTGAAGACGTAGATCTTTTTGTGCACGTTGCACTTCAAGTTTTGCAGTCAATTCCGCTTCGTCACGAATGCGCTTTGCTACAAGTTCAGCTTCTTCAATGATTTGTTTTTTCAAATCATCAGCGTGAGCCTTTGCTTTGCCTAGCTCTTCCTGGCGAGTGTTATCCAAGTTAGCCAATTTGTTTTTGATATCTACGAATTCTTTTTCTGCCTGCTCACGTGCGAAAGCAGATTTTTGAGCTGCCTCAAGGTAAGCTGTTTTTCTTCCTGCAAAGAATGAAACAATTCCATCTTTCGTGAAGTAGATAAGTCCACCCACCAGGATAGCAACGTTGATTGCTTGGTAGATAACGGCTTTAGGAATTTCAATAGCATGATGATCGCCACCGTGCTCAGCTCCAGCAGCTAGTGCCAGCGCTGGTGCAAGAAGAATGAGAAGATTTACGAATGCTTTCATTTTATAGACTCTCTTATTTGCCAAGCAATTTAGATGTGATTGCCAATGCGACAGCTTGAGTTTGTGATTTCAACTCCTGTGCGGCAGTTTGAACTGCTGCAGAAACTTTCTTTCTGTTTTCAGAAATATTTTTCTCTGCTTCTGCACGAGTTGTTGAAACAACAATTTCATACTTTTTATTCGCTTCTGATTTTGAAGCATCAATAATAGTCTTGATCTCAAGATTCAACTCACGAGCTTTTGCTTCGTATTGAGTATGAAGTTCGATCGACTTTGCTTGGTATTCCAAGGCGAGGTCTTCGCCACCCTTAGTTTTTCTTTCTCTTTCTTCAAGAGCATGGGCATAAGGTGTGAAAACAACCTTATTTAAAAATAACAAAGCAATCGCGAAAAGAACGAACTGGATGCCGGCGGTTGAATTGATACCTAATTGTCCAAATATGTCCATTTGATTGAAATCCCTACTGTTTTTTAGTCATTCGGAGTTAGCATTTCAGCCTTGATAAGGTCAAGGTCAATTCTTAAATCTGTTTTAAACGCGTAACAGTTGTTAGGTGATGCCTAAGACTTAGGCATATAAGACGCACCCTCAAAGACCACGCCTTCGTCAATTCGAAGGCTTGGAGAGGTCACCGTGCCTTTAAATATAGCCGGCGGGTGCATAATAACTCTGCGGCGGGCAAAGAGATTTCCCTCAACCCGGCCACTTATAATAATAGTATCAGCTTCAATTTGGGCCGCCACGGAGGCGCCCTCATTGATAATGATGGTATCTTTAGTAAAGATTTCCCCTTGAAATTCACCGCCGATTTGGACGGTGCCCTCAAAGCTGAGCTTTCCTTCGAAATGTGTCCCCTGGTCAAGGATCGCTGTCACATGGCCAGAAAGTACATCTTCTTGAAAAGCTTCGGGAGTTACGATTGCCATCCTTCTTTCAGCCTATCTACCATATTGGTCAGTTCGTCGTCAGAATAGAAATGAATGCTGATCTTACCTTTTGAATTGGAATAATCAATACTCACTTTCGTACCCAGCATTTTTTGAAGCTCGTCGCTCAATCCAGCAATGAGTCTTTGCGTCACATTTGAATCAAAAGAAACAGGGGCTTCTTCCTCTTCTTTACCCTTCACGATGGCTTGAACCATTTTTTCAAGCTTACGGACCGCAATTTTTTCTTTAACGACCTTCTTAGCCATTTCGGTTTGTTTTTTTACATCCGGCAAAGACAAAAGGACTTTAGCATGCCCCACAGAAAGCTCATTGCCTGAGATCATTTCTTTTACTTCAGTTGGCAAAGAAAGAAGACGAACAGCATTGGCAACAGTGGCACGATCGCGCCCCACTTTTTCAGCAACTTGCTGTTGAGACAATTTGAACTCCGTGATTAAGCGAGAATATCCCTCCGCCTCTTCGATCGCATTCAAATCTTCACGCTGAATATTCTCAACAATGGCCAACTCAAGAGCCTGTTTATCATCGAAATTCTTAAGGATAACTGGAACTTCATGGAGGCCCGCAATTTGTGAAGCTCTCCAGCGACGCTCGCCCGCTACGATTTCCAATTTTCCAGATACTGTTCTACGCGCCACGATGGGCTGCAAGATTCCGTTCTCTTTAATAGATTGGGCTAACTCTTGAAGTGGTTCTTTTTCAAACGTACTGCGCGGCTGATACTTACCTGGAGAAAGCTTATCAATCGCAACTTTCCAAATTTTGCTCTCAGGGTCTACGGGAGGAGCAACGGGTTGAGAGTTCGTATTTTGAATAGTTGGAGCAGCTACTGATGCTGCAGCAACAGAAGTTGCTTGAGTAGTAGCGACCGCAGGCGCAGAAGAAGTAGGCTTTGCAACAGGAATTTCTGTGCGTGTATTCTCGCCCAGCAATGCGCCAAAGCCTTTACCTAGGCCTTTTTTCTTATTGTTTGAGGATTCGACAGCGATATCAGACATTTACTTCCCCTTGGTAAGCATTTTGTTCAGCTGCTGGAGCGATTTCTGCGGATGGTTTTACCTCAGTGCGGGCAACAACCTCGCGAGCAAGCTCTAGATAGCGGATAGCACCAACGGATTTGCTGTCGTATTCAAGGATGGATTGACCGTGGCTTGGTGCTTCGCTCAGACGAACATTTCTTGGAATGATGGCGTTGAAAACTTTCTCGCCAAAATGATTTTTAATTTCGGTAACAACTTGATGGCTTAAGTTATTACGCATATCGAACATCGTTAAAACGATGCCTTCAATATGCAATTGAGGATTCAAATTCTTTTTGATTAATCCCGCTGTATTTAACAACTGGCTCAATCCCTCAAGCGCATAGTATTCACATTGAAGAGGGACAAGGAAGCTATCCGCCGCATTCAATGCATTTAAAGTGAGTAGTCCCAAAGATGGTGGGCAATCAATCAACACATAGTCATATTGATCAGCCACTGAAGCGATCGCTTGTTTTAAGCGATACTCACGCTGCGGCATATCAACAAGCTCAATCTCTGCACCCACTAGGTCAGGATTAGCCGTGGATATCTTCAAGTTTGGATTTGAAGTATTTTGAGTAGCCTCAGTTAAAGTTTTTTCGCCGATGAGTACGTGGTAGGAGTTTGCATCCTGACTCTCGAAGCGTTTGATGCCTAGTCCACTTGATGCATTCCCTTGTGGATCCATATCCACCAAGAGTACTCGCTTGCCAAGTGTCGCCAGCGCTGAGGATAGATTAACAGACGTCGTTGTCTTGCCTACTCCACCCTTTTGATTCGCTATGCAGATTGTTTTTGCCATGATTCCTCCTTGATGTAGAAAAAATCCTCCTTTTCCTAAAATCATGCAAGAATAAAGACTAGTTTTTCGCACCTCACCTTAGGTTTTTCTGCATTTTTTCCGATGTTCCACGTGGAACAACTCTATTTATGAGAATTATCACCGCAATACTTATTCTTTTTACGCTTGTCGCGTGTAATAAGCCGGATCCAAACCCCGAGCTAAAGGATCCGATTTATTCTGACCTTCAAACACAACTTGGTGCCACGACTGCCGCTGTTGAAGCTGAGAAAAAGAAGCTTGAAGGTTTTGAAAATGATCTCAAGGGAACAATACCTCAAACAGGCCAGATTAAGTTCGCTCAGAAAAGAGTATTTGAATCCCAAGCTCTAATTAACAAGCTAGAACAAGAAAAGAACTATTTAACGCTGAAAATTGAGCAAAGAAGAAAGGCAGCGGTCATTTCTTACAGAAAAGCCTTCGACAAGAAAGAAGAATGGCCCGATCCGAAAGAGTTTGCTTCTTATCAGGCCGAACAAAAGCTAAGAAAAGCCAAACGCTCGTGGGACGTTAAGGATCGCATGAAAGAAGCTGGTATTTCATTTGGAGAAAGTGGAAAACCTGCAGGCGAAGGACACGGAGAAGGAAAAGGCGAAGAAAAGGCAGAGAAAGCCGAACATTAAAGGAATGTTCCACGTGGAACATTCCAAAATCACCAAAAGCTATCGGACTTTTTCGGTTTTAACGATACCAAACTTCACGGCACCCACTGGAAGCTTATATTCACCCACAAGTGACGGCGAAAAGATTGCACAGAGTTGACTTGGAATTTCTCCCACCTCAATACCCCACTCTTCGGCTTTCAGATGATAGAGAGCCCCGCCTTTAACCATATACTTCCGTGCACTTAAAATCGTGCGAGAAATATTTCCGAATCCCCTAGTGACAGCATATTGAATTGAATTATCGGGCAAAGTATCGACGTTCTTGTTCTCGACAGTCACATTCTTTAAACCAAGCACGTTCGCGAGATGTTTTAGAAACTCACACTTCTTTTGATCCACCTCAACAAGCACAACTTGAGTTGAAGGCTTAAGAAGGGCCATCACAACCCCAGGGAAGCCATTTCCACTACCAAGGTCGTAGATTTTATCAATATTGGGGTTAGACAGAATAATAGTCTTACAAGCAATGATGGAGTCTGCAAAATGGATCGCATCAGCAACAAAGACCGTCTTTGGCGAAATAAGATTCAATGTACGATTAAACTTTATCAACTCTTCGTGATACGTCTTTAGTCGAGTTTTTATTTCTGGACTTAGATCAGGGAACCACTCATCCACGCGCCAGTATATCGTCGGCGCCTGCTGTTCGTTGTTGTCCATCTACACTGATCTCCTTGAGCTTCTTATGACCTTTTAGATGAATCATTATAGCCTGAATGGCAGATGGATTAACACCACTTATCCTTTGAGCTTGACCTAAGGTACGGGGCTTGACGCGTTGCAACTTATCCTTCTCTTCATTAGAAAGACCACGGATTTCCGCATAAGAAAGTGCCTCAGGAAGGACCAATTCCTCGAGCCTTTTAGACTGCTCAATTAGGTCCATTTGCCTTTTAATATAACCAGAGTACTTCACTTCAATTTCAACCGGTTCTGTTACATTTGGATCAGGATCTACCGTAAAATTAAATATCTCTAAATGAGAACTCGAAATCTCAGGACGGCGCAGCAACTCTTCGAAAGACAAGGACTTTGTCATTTCTGCAGAAGGAATTTTAGCCAACAACTCTTGCACATCTTTGGTCGGATAAATCTTCGTAGAACGCATTTTCTCATGCAGATCCTGTCTACGGCTTCTAAGCGAAGATAGAATGTCCAAAGACTCAGTAGAAACAATACCAATACGAGCTGCAATATCAGCTAATCTATCGATAGTATTATCTTCTCTTAAAACTAAACGATGTTCAGCACGTGAAGTGAACATACGGTAAGGTTCACGAGTTCCTTTAGTGACCAGATCGTCAATTAACACACCCATATAGGCTTCATCGCGACCAAGAATAAATTCTTCTCGCCCGAGGATGCTGTGGGCCGCATTGATTCCAGCAATCAAACCCTGTCCAGCAGCTTCCTCGTAACCAGAAGTTCCGTTGATTTGCCCCGCCAGGAATAATTGACGAATTGTCCTTGTTTCCAGGCGATGCCAGATTTGAGTGGGTTCAATATAGTCGTACTCTACGGCATAGCCATAGCGAACAACTTTAACGTTTTCCAAGCCAGGAATAGTTTTAAGGAACTGATCCTGAGTTTCTTCCGGCAAGGATGTAGAGATACCTTGAAGATAAATTAAATCTGTATTCAAGCCCTCTGGTTCTAAGAATGTCTGATGACTCACGCGATCCGCGAAACGAGTCACTTTATCTTCAATCGAAGGACAATAGCGAGGACCAACACCCTCAATAATCCCACAATACATAGGTGATTTATCGAGGTTTCCACGAATAATATCGTGAGTAAGTTCTGTCGTTCGAGTGAGATAACAAAGAATCTGCGGAAGTTTCAATTGAGTCGATGAGCGATAGCTAAAAGGATAAACCTTTTCATCACCACCCTGAGGAATAGTCTTCGACCAATCGATGCTATCTTTATGAAGACGCGCAGGAGTTCCCGTTTTCAAACGTTTAACTTCAAAGCCGAATTGAGCCAACTGATCTGATAAACCAATAGAAGGCTTATCGCCCACACGGCCACCCGCTTCTTGGCGAAGACCAATATGCATCACCCCGTTCATGAAAGTCCCAGTCGTAATGATCGTCGCTTTCGCGAAAATCTCAGAACCGTCCTGCAGAACCACACCCACGCACAAATCATTTTCCAAGATAAGGCGTTTCACCTCACCCTGAAGAACGGAAAGATTTGGCTGATTGTAAAGAGCGTCTTTTTGAAATTGAGAATAAAGGTGTTTATCGTTTTGAACTCGAGTTCCGCGAACTGCAGGACCCTTGGAGGAATTCAAACGCTTGTATTGAATAGTCGTTTCATCGGCCGCAATACCCATCTGCCCACCAAGGACATCCAGTTCACGAACCATATGACCTTTTGCAAGACCACCGATGGAAGGGTTGCAACTCATGTAACCGATGCGATCCGTATTGGTCGTAATCATCAAAGTTTGAACACCCAAACGAGCCGCGGATAAGCAAGCCTCGATACCAGCATGTCCGGCGCCAACTACGATCACATCAAATTTTTTATTAGTCATAAATTACTTCCCGATACAAAACTCTTTAAAAACTCGATCCATGATTTGATCATCGAATCGCTTTCCTAAAGTTTCGTGAATCGCGATGAGGGACTCTTTCAACTCAAGAGCCAAAAATTCAGCACCCATCCCTTGATCCACCAAAGCTTGCGACCTCTGAGTATTTTCAAGTGCTCTTGTGAGATTTTCGTAGTGACGAGCATTGGAAATCAAAACTGTGTTTTCCACCTGCAAATCAGCGAATTCCTTCACTAGCTCATTCAACACATCAGAACGCACCTTTTTATCAAGAGCGCTGACAAAGAACACCCTTCTTGTGAAGAAGGCCTGGGGATCTTGGATCTTTTGGAAAAATTTACTGTTTTTAAGGGCTTTTTCGACAGTTTCTAAGGGCTTAGAGCCCCCAATTCGGTCGTTTTTATTAGCTAAAATGAAGGTCTTTTGAGGGTCCAAAGACTCCAAAATCTGGATTTCTTCAGGGCCCATGCCCTTCTCGATATCAAAGACAAAGAAAACCACATCGGATTCATTCTGAGCTTCATAGCTTTTCTGAATGCCTATGCGCTCAACCAAATCCGTCGCTTCATCGCGAAGTCCCGCCGTATCCACGAAAGTAAACTTCACACCCTGGAATGAAGTATCCCCATGGATCACATCGCGAGTGGTTCCAGGAATATCTGTCACGATCGCTCTTTCATCTTCCAAAAAAGTGTTCAGAAGACTGGATTTACCCACATTCGGAAGACCCGTTAAAACGATTCTAAAACCATCTTTAAGAAGACGGCCCACCTTAAAGGTAGCGACCAATTCTTTAAGACTAGCTTCAATTTTTCGAAGACGAACTTGCACAACATCATCTTCCACCACAGTGATTCCCTCGGTAGAGAAATCAATACTGGCTTCTGCATGGGCAAGAATCCAGGTCATATCGTCTTCAATTTCTTCAAGCTTATGAGAAAGCTGACCTTTAAGCTGGCGCAGGGCCAGCTTCGCAGCTTGCTGACTTTGCGACTCAATCAGAGAAAGAACACTTTCTGCCTGAACGAGATCAAGTTTTCCATTCATGAATGCACGATAGGTAAACTCACCGCGATCAGCCGGGCGAGCACCTAATTGAACGAGTTGCCCCAAGATAGTCTGACAAATGAGTGGACTTCCATGACAGGAAATCTCAATCACTTCTTCGCCGGTAAATGATTTACCTTGCTTGAAGTAAGTTACCAGAACCTCGTCAATCACATCTTGTCTACCCTCCAGATTCCCTGGGGTATTTGTGCTTTGGGCATATGTTAAATTCCCAAAATAAACTCGATGAGATTCAGGATGTGCAGGTAAGAAGGCACAAATCTTTGAAACGATAGAAAGAGTCAGAGGGCCACTAACTCTGATCACAGAAATTCCGCCCACTCCGTGTGGAGTGGAGACCGCACAGACGGTATCTTTGTCTCGATCTCCTCGGAATGTCATAGTGCCCTCTTACTTAATTTAGATTACTCGTGGTGAGCGTCTTCAGTGCCACCAGCAGAATTATTTCCACCTTTAGCAGGATAAATTTTAATTTTCTTATAAAGACCGTCACCTAGTGAACGGCTTTTGATACGAGGATCTTTAGCCAGGTATTGATGAACAACTTTGCGATCTTTTGGAGGCAAAGCTCTGTAATAAACAGACTTACCTTGTTCAATACAGATCGCTTTCAAATTCTCTGCACGTTCGATCAATGCATTCGCAGATTCATCACGGTATCCACCACAATCAACAGTGATGTTTGTTTTATCTTCAGGGAAATTGTGTTGAACAACGCGTTTCAAGAACAACTGGAAAGCATCAAGCATTTGACCTTTTTTATCTTTCAACATCTCTTCGTCGCCGCCAGAGAATTGAATAGCCAAAATTGCGCCGCCGTCTTCTTCTTTCTCGGAAGTGATTTCAAAAGAAAGGTCAAACTGAGCCTTTTCGATGATCCCCTCAAGAGTCGTTTGAACAAGTGATTCTACTTCGCTGTTAGCACTTTTGTTTTTTCCACCAAAAAGCTTACTGAAAAAACCCACTGAAACCCCCTACATATAATAAATAAAAGTTTAAATTCACCGTGGTTTTCAACCACTCAGGCCAACTTACGCTGGCCTCGTTATTACGCCTTAACGGCTTTAGTTACTGGCTTAACATCTCTCATAATAAAGTACTGTTGAATGATACCGAACAAAGTGCTCACAACCATGTAAAGTGTAAGACCCGCTGGCAATTGCAACATGAACACAGAGAACACAAGCGGCAAGAACAACATGATTTTAGCTTGTGTAGGATCCATTGTTGATGGAGTGATTTTTTGTTGAATAAACATAAACACGGCCATCAAAACTGGAAGCACATAGAACGGATCATGAGCGCTGAGATCGTGAATCCAAAGAATAAATGGCGAATTGTATAACTCAACACTACTTCCGATTACGCGATACAAAGCAAAGAATACCGGAATTTGAATCAACATCGGAAGACAGCCACCAACAGGATTCGCACCATGTTGCTTCATTACAGCCATCATTTCTGTATTCAAGCGCATAGCATCGTCTTTATACTTCTCACGAAGAGCTGCAATGACAGGCTGAACCTTTTGCATAGCTTTCATAGACTTCGCCGACATCAAGTTGAATGGCAAAACACAAAGACGAACCAAAAGCGTCAGCATAATGATCGCAAAACCCCAGTTTCCCACGAAACCATGGAAAGCCTTCATCACGTACAACAACGGACGTGAAATCATACCAAAGAAACCGAAATCAATAACCCCTGCAAGTTCTGGATCCACTGACTTAAGAACATCGATAGATTTAGGACCCGCATAAAAGATCTGGCTGAAAGTCATCTCAGGAGCTATTTGCACAGGTTTATAGGTAACTTCTGCAAGAGCACTTTTATTAGTTACATCAGCAACCAAGTTAACTTCCGGAGTGATTTGTGATTTATCCAAAACAACAGCCGTGAAATACTGAGAACCTACAGAAACAAGCGGAGAATTTTCAAAACCTTTTTTGAAGTTTTCTTTAGCACCACTAAAATTTACCGTTTCGTTTTTACCATTGTGCCCGACAAAGAAATCCTGGTGTGAATATGAAGGGAACAAGAAAGAAGAAGATTTCGCCTCATGGATATGTTCTGGAATCAATAAAGAGAAGCCATTCTTAATAGAATCAGTCGCTTTAGAGATTGAAATCGTGTTTTTAAATGAAGAGCTCGCAGCATCAAACTGCAATTCTCTTTTTACGGTCATTTCTCCAACTTGCGCGATACCGACATAGTGACCTGGAGCTTGCTCCGTCACATTGAACTCAAGCGGCTTATCTGTTCCAGTCAACTTCATAGAAAACAAAGCAACCTGATCAGAAACACCAAGTTTAATTTTATTTTTCTCTTTGTCTTCGTAATTGTTAACGGTGAAATCTTTAAGACCCATACCGAAATTAGTCAGGGTGAAGGCCACTTTATCATTCGAGAAAGTAAATTTTTGTTCTGGAATAACGACAGGTGCAGAAACAGTGCCGGATTTGGATTCAACAGGATTTATTGTAGCTGCTGCGGAAGTTGCGGAAGGTGTTGCTGCCGTCGTTTGAGCGACTTCAGTCTTAGGCTTATTATAGTTAGGATATTTCTTACCAAGATACGTCTGCCATCCGAAATAAACTAATGCGACGGCGGCGATAGCGATAAGTGTTTTTGGATCAAAAAAAGATTTATCGTTCTGTTGTTGCGGCTGCATGAAGCTTCCCTCCCGGGAGTGGAACCGGATCGTAACCATAAGGTCCACCCGGTCTACATTTACAAACTCTTTTACCAATTAACCAAAGAGCTTTATGTGTCTTATGTGTTTGAATTGCCTCAAGGGCATATGCTGAACAACTTGGTTCGAAGCGACAGGCACCACCAAGATGAGTGGTTCCGATAGATCTATAGGCAGCGACGAAAAACCAAAGGAAAGCCTTAAAGGTTTTTTCGTACAACTTGTATACCACGTTCCAAAGCTTGAACAAATTCCCCGTGTGGGAGGCCTTTGTAGAAGTTTTCTTCCATGGGTCTAAAGATAAGATTGATGTCGGCTTCAAGTGGGTTCCCAGCTTTAAGCGACTCTCTGAAATATTCGCGGCTCCAACGTTTCAATTTATTGCGAACAACAGCAGAGCCGACTTTACGACTTGCCGTTACCCCAAAACGCAACTGACCTACTGAGTTCTTCTGAAAATTCAGAAGCAACCATTTCGTAGGCCAGTGTCTTTTCCCAGATTGTTTGAGAGCGAGAAATTCAGAACTGCGCTTAATAATTAGTGGAGAACTATTTTCCACCAGTAGAAACCGTCAAACGTTTTCTACCTTTTGCGCGACGGCGGTTAAGAACATCTTGACCAGCTTTTGTAGCCATTCTTGCACGGAAACCGTGAGTAGTTTTGCGACGTTTGTTTGATGGTTGGTATGTACGTTTCATGTTCTCTCTCTCCTGATACTTTTTACGACGATTAACGTCAGTTACGCCGTCCAACTGAAGCCAAAAAAACTGACTGCTTCAACGGCGACTAAATGTGCTTCCCACAAAGTTGCTTCCAACTAGATACGTGGGGCACTAATTAATCACAATGCAGCATCAAGGTCAACTGTTGAAAACTTCAGCTCCCCTTGTTAAGAGGTGCCCTAGGCCTAAGCTCACACTCCGAAGGAGTCGGAGTCTAAGCCAGTTCGAGGGGACGTGAGCGTGGAGTTAAACTCTTCTTTCTGGAATTTGATTAAAACGAAAATGAAGAGCCGTAACGATAACAATAAGTTATTGGATACTTGGCTTGATCCGATTGAGTATATCAGCACCGCGGGTACTCAGGAGCGTCCCAAATTGATACTCGGGGTACCCAATGCCCTACATCAATACTTTGTTATTGAGAACCTGCAAGACAAGATTTATGCAGAGATTTCAGATACTTACAATAGGCCATTTGAAGTTGAATTCAGTATTACTGGAAGCAAAGTGAATGCTCATATCGAAACGGCTGGGAGCTCTCTTGAGGAGGCCCTTGGTGGATCTGAAGTCCTCCAGGCTCAACTTGGGCGTAGTCAGGGTACTCAGACTACTCAACATAGGTCTAGTTCTGAAGGCTCTTTAAATAGTGATCTTACTTTTTCGACCTTTGTCGTGGGTAAGAACTCAGAGTTTGCCCATGCGGCCTGCTATAACGTAGCTAGGAACCCCGGAGCTGACGATTACAATCCCCTCTATATATATGGACCGGTTGGAATGGGTAAAACCCATCTTTTGCACGCGACTGGAAACCATATTCGCGATCAATTTCAACACCTTAGGATCACTTACATCTCTGCAGAACGCTTTATGAACGAGTGTATTTCGGCAATTCGCCGTCACGAGATGGATAAGTTTAGACAAAAATACCGAGAGAATTCAGATATTTTGCTCGTCGATGACGTTCAATTTATTGCCCGAGGGGAAGCCGTCCAAGAGGAATTTTTTCATACTGTGAATAGTTTTATCGATAGCCGCAAGCAGGTTATCCTGGCTAGCGACCGCATGCCTAAGGATATTCATGGCCTTGAAGACCGCAGTCGTACCCGCCTTGAACGCGGTTTGATTGTGGATATTACAATGCCGGATCTGGAAACCCGTATCGCCATTCTTCGCTATAAGGCAGAGAAATATAATGTTCGTATGCCTGAAGACGTAGCGACCTATATCGCAAGGATCTCCAAACGCTCAATTAGAGAGCTAGAGGGCAACCTTAAAAAAGTTAAGATGTTCTCTGAGCTTCAAGGTTTACCGATTGATGGTGAGCTCGTAAAACGCATTCTTTCGCATCATGAAACTCAATCCACTATTTCAGTGGAAGAGATTCAAAAATTGGTCGCAGATCACTTTAAAGTGCGAGTTTTAGACCTAAAAGCATCAACTAGAGCGAAGCCAATTGTCGTTCCACGTCAAATTGCCATGCATTTAATTAAGAAGTTTTTGGATAAATCTCTAGTAGATATCGGCAAAGCTTTTGGCGGAAAAGATCACACAACTGTGATGAATGCTCTGGAACGGGTCAAGAATCTACAGGCTACGGATCAAGATATCGCGAAGGATATCGAAGACTTGGAACAGAGAATCCACAATATCACAGGGGTGTGAATGTGGACTGTGGATAGAGGTGTGGAAGTCTCTGGGGTTAAAAATGTGGATCCGAGTTACCCCCAAAAACAGAGCTTTTAAGGCAAAGTTGTACAGGGTCTTTATCCACAAGTGTTTTTTAGTGTTTACACGTACTTAGGGGATTTGTTAGGTTTTCCACGCCCCTACTACTACTACTAGTTATTTATATTATAAGTAATAGATAATAAGAGAGCGTTTTTAAGAGGACTTTATGAAAATTGAAATTGATAAGAGAGATCTGTTAAGCCTTATCGGAAAAACTCAAAACATTGTTGAGAAGCGCAACACCATGCCGATTCTCATCAACGTACTTCTTGAGGCAGATCAAAACTTGTTGAAAGTCTTCGCTACAGATTTGGAAGTAAGTCTTACTGACCAAATCAAAGCTCAAGTACATCAACCAGGAAAAGTAGCAGTCTCGGCAAAAAGCCTTTTCGAAATTGCCAAAGAGCTTTCTGAGGGTCCAATCACTTTGATCAAAAAAGAAAATAATTGGTTGGAAATCAAACAAGGCAAGTACACTTCAAAAATTGTTGGTATTTCAGCTGAGGAATATCCGATCTTCCCAACATTCAATTCCCAGGCATTTATTAAAATTGATGCCCAAGTTTTGAAAGAGATGATCGATAAAACTATTTACTCTGTATCGAATGATGAAACTAGATACCACTTGAACGGTGTCTTCTTTGAATTAAATCCACAAACAGGTTTTAAGATGGTTGCTACAGACGGCCATCGTATGAGCTTGGTAAGTAAAGCTTCATCAGAAATTAAAGTTACTACAACCCAAGGTGTAATCATTCCTCGCAAAGGTCTTCATGAGATTAAAAAAATCTTGGAAGGTATCGATGGCCAGGTAGAAATTGCAGTTGAAGGATCTCAATTCGTACTAAAACATTCATCGACAATTTTGATGATTCGTTTGATTGAGGGAAAGTACCCGAATTATCAACAGTTTATTCCACAGAAACTTCCGCAAAAAGTTATGATCAACAAAGAAGCTTTCTTAACTTCTTTAAAACGTGTGTCTTTGCTGGCGAACCAAAAGTCAAAAGCAGTCCACTTGAATCTAACTAACGGCCGTATGGAAATTTCTTCTAACAATCCAGAGTTGGGTGATGCGAAAGAAGAAATTGAAGTTGAGTATTCAGGTAATGAAATCAAAATTGGTTTCAATGCAAAGTACATCACGGATATTCTAACTAGCATCAACAACGAAAAAGTTGATTTTGAGTTAAATGATCATCTATCACCAGGCTTAGTAAGACCTCACAATGACCAGTCTTACACTTGCGTGATCATGCCTATGAGAATCTGATGATTTTTGAAAGACTACGTCTTGTTAATTTTCGGAATTACCGAGACGTAGTGCTCTCTTTCTCTCCTCGAGTGAATGTATTTCTGGGAGAGAACGGCCAAGGAAAAACAAATCTTCTTGAAGCCATGTATATGATCTCTCAAGGAGACTCATTCCGCTACTCTGACAATTCCACATTGATAAATTCAAATAATCAGGAAGCACTTATCCAGGCGTTGATTAGTCAAAACGACCTTCACTACAAATTAAAAATGGGCTTAAGCAAAAGTCGCAAAGTTCTGACCTTGAATGAAAAGCGTGTGAACTCATCAGACATTCGAAAAATATTTGCTAGTGTAGTGTTTAGTCCTGAAAGTCTGGCTTCCATAAAAGAAGGCGCTGATCATCGCCGCGAACTCGTGGATGAACTTTTAGTTACTTTTGACCGAAAAAATATGAATTTAATTTCCGATTATCGAAAAGCACTCAAAACGCGCAACAAGATCCTTAAAAACTTTTTGGAGGGTTTGCAGGATAAAATGGTCACGGAGAACCTTTTGGAGTCTCTAAGCCCCAGTTTTGTGCGTTTGGCGACCGATTTAACCTATGCCCGCGTCTCTGCTTTGCAAGGATTGGCCAAAGAGTTCAATAATGCCATGCAGTACATTTCCAGCAACTCTGCTGTGGATATCTCCGTGGAATATGTGGTTTCCGATCAAAATGCGCTGAAATTCACAAGAGAAGAAATCCAAAATGCACTAGAAAAACGTCTGCGCGAACTTCATGATGCAGAGCTCTCAAGTGGAACAAGTTTGGTGGGTCCTCACAAGCATGACATCGTCTTCCTATATGGTGGAAAAGACTCAAGATTTTTTTGTAGCCAGGGGCAGCAGAGAGCGATCATATTGTCTTTCAAAATGGCCCAAATTGTGTATCATAGGAAGGCTCACGGAACCTATCCTGTGCTGATGTTAGATGACGTACTTTCCGAGCTCGATAAAGCCAAAAGAGAAGCGTTGATTACGTTCTTACACGAGATCAATACGCAGATTTTTGTAACGACCACGGATTTCACTTTACCTGATAGTTTCAGCCTCGATCAGCTTTCCGTCGTGCGAATCAAGGATGGTCTTATCCTTGATTAACGCTACTTTAATTTTTCGATGAAATTTTTCATCGTGAATTTTTTGAAGTAAGCAGATTTTCAGTGAGGGGTACAGAGTGTCCGAAGAACAAACATCATATTCCGCCGATTCGATTCAGGTCCTAGAAGGACTTGAGGCAGTTCGTAAACGTCCCGGTATGTATATCGGTGATACAGTTTTCAAAGGTTATCATCACCTTGTGTATGAAATTGTGGATAACTCGGTAGACGAACATCTTGCGGGTTATTGCAAAACTATCAAAGTCACAATCAACGCTGACGAATCTGTAACGGTTGAAGATGATGGTCGTGGTATTCCTGTTGCGACTCAAAAACAAACTGGAAAATCTGCTCTTGAATTGGTTATGACTGTGCTTCATGCCGGTGGTAAATTCGATGGCGGTGGTTATAAAGTTTCTGGCGGTTTACATGGTGTGGGTGCTTCTGTTGTGAACGCCCTTTCAACTCGCGTTGCTGTTGAAGTTCAACGCGAAGGTCACTTTTGGAGACAAAACTACGAGCGTGGAAAAATCATGGCTCCGGTTGAAAAAGGTGAAGCGACTACCAAGACCGGAACAAAAACTACGTTCAAACCAGATCGTGAAATTTTCAAAGATGAAACAATCATCTACGACTTCGCTACCCTGGCAAATCGTTTCCGTGAATTGGCATTCTTGAATGCGGGACTTCACATCGCCTTGATGGATGAGCGCACAGGAAAAAAACAAGATTTCCAGTATGCATTGGGTGTTGCTGAATTCGTCAAATACATGAATCAGTCCAAAAAAGCTCTTCACAATGAAGTGGTCTACTTCAAAGGTGAAAAGGACAATGTAGAAATTGAAATTGCTATGCAGTGGAACGATTCTTATTCAGAATCTATTTTCACTTACGCGAATAATATTAATACCCATGAAGGTGGTACTCACCTTGTTGGTTTCCGTGCCGCTTTGACACGTACAACCAACGCCTATGCAACAGAAAAAAATCTTTTGAAAGATTTGAAAACAAACCTTGAGGGTGAAGATATCCGTGAAGGTTTGGCAGCAGTTATTTCAGTTAAAGTTACTGAACCACAATTCGAAGGTCAGACAAAAACCAAACTCGGTAATGCTGAAGTTAAAGGTATTGTTGAGTCATTGGTAAACGAAAAATTGGCTGACTGGATGGATCGCAATCCTTCGGTTGCAAAAAATATTATCATGAAGTGCGTAGAATCAGCGCGTGCTCGTGAGGCCGCTCGTAAAGCTCGTGATTTGACTCGTCGTAAGACAGCGTTGGATGGCGGATCTTTGCCAGGAAAAATGGCGGACTGCCAAGAACGTGACCCCGCACTTTGCGAATTGTACCTGGTGGAAGGGGACTCTGCCGGCGGATCTGCGAAGCAAGGTCGTGACCGTCGTACTCAAGCGATCTTGCCTTTGAAAGGTAAAATCCTAAACGTAGAAAAAGCGCGTTTTGATAAAATTATTTCTTCTGAAGAGATCAAAGTTATTATCTCTGCATTAGGAACTGGTATCGGAAAAGACAACGTGAACGTTGATAAAATCCGTTATCATAAAATCATCATCATGACGGATGCCGACGTTGACGGTTCGCACATCATGACTCTTCTTTTGACGTTCTTCTATCGTCAAATGCCGTTGGTACTTGAGCGCGGTTATGTGTATATCGCTCAACCACCTTTGTACCGCGCGAAAAAAGGTAAAGAAGAAACTTATTTGAAAAATGAAGCCGCTTTGACTGAGTATCTTTTGAGCTCTGGTTTGAATAACTTCAAAATCAAAGGCAAAGAAAACTTACCTGAAAGCGAGCTTCGCCAGTTGATCTTGAACATTCAACGTTTTAACGATCTTCTTCGTGTTTCTTCTAAAAAATACGACAAAGACGTTCTGTATTTCTTGTTGAGTAAAATTCCTGACTTCGAAAAAACTTTGGCTGATGACAAGAAAATGACTGAGATCTTAAAAGATCTTGGTGCATGGATTAACTCTGATCCAAAACTTGGAATCACTGAATACAAAGGCGAAGTAAAACAAGATCCGGAAACTGGCAAATCATTCAGTGAAATCTACACGGTTCGCTATGCAGATCGCATGACGACGAAGTTTGGTCTTGATAACTTGCGTTCTTCAGAAATCATCGAGCTTCGTAAAATCTGGGCTGAGATTCAAAGTATCAGCACTTTGCCAATCACGATTCTTCAAGGTGAAACTGAATTCCAGTTTGAAAACTATAACGAGTTCGCGGCGCATATTATGGAATCAACTAAAAAAGGAATCTATATCCAGCGCTATAAAGGATTAGGAGAGATGAATCCTGAGCAGTTGTGGGAAACTACGCTGAACAAGGAAAACAGAACTCTTTTAAGAGTGAGTATCGAAGACGCAGTGGCGGCTGATGAGACTTTCTCAATCCTTATGGGTGAAATGGTAGAGCCTCGTCGTCAATTTATTCACGACAACGCCCTCCTCGCTCGCAGCTTAGACGTTTAATTTTTAGTTACTTAGAATTGGTGAAAAGTTTATGGAAAATAATAACGAAAAAGGCGTAACACTCGTCGATATTAGTAAAGAAATGCGTGGCGCATATCTTCAGTACTCAATGTCGGTCATTGTTGGTCGTGCTCTTCCTGACGTTCGTGATGGTTTGAAACCCGTGCACCGTCGTGTTCTTTTCGCGCAAAGCGAGATGAACAATCGTTCGAATCGTCCTTATCTGAAGTCAGCCCGTGTTGTCGGCGACGTAATCGGTAAATACCATCCACATGGTGACTCTGCGGTTTACGAAACCATGGTTCGTATGGCCCAGGACTTCTCTTTGAGATATCCACTCGAAGATGGTCAAGGAAACTTCGGTTCTATCGACGGCGATAGCGCAGCAGCTATGCGTTACACCGAAATCCGTATGACTCATCTTGCAGAAGAATTGCTGGCGGATATCGAGAAGGAAACAATTCCTTTCGGTCCCAACTATGATGACTCTTTAGAAATTCCACTTGTTCTTCCTGCTAAATTCCCGAATTTGCTGGTAAACGGTTCAACTGGTATCGCCGTAGGTATGGCGACCAACATTCCTCCGCACAACTTGGGCGAAGTTATTGATGGTTGTATTCACCTCATCAATAATCCGACGGCGCAACTTGAGGATCTACTTCAGTTTATCAAAGGCCCGGACTTCCCGTCTGCTGGTGTGATCGCTGGCCGTGAAGGTATTCTTCAGGCTTACAAAAAAGGCCGTGGCATCATCTCTTTGAAGGGTGTTGCTGAAGTTGTTAGCGTAAAAGATCGCGAAGAAATCATCATCACAGAAATTCCTTATCAAGTGAATAAAGCGAAGCTTATCGAAAGCATGGCGGACCTTGTTCGTGATAAGCAAATCGAAGGTATTTCTGATATCCGTGATGAATCTTCTCGTGAAGGTATGCGTATCGTTGTTGTTCTAAAGCGCGGCGAAAATGCCAGCGTTATCCTGAACAGACTTTATAAATTCACTCAGCTACAAACCAGCTTTGGTATCATCATGCTTGCTTTGGATGCGAAGAACCAACCGGTTACCTTCGATCTTAAAGGCATGTTGGAAGCATTCATTGATCACCGTCGTGACGTTGTTACAAAACGTTGTATCTTTGAACTTAAGAAAGCTTTGGAACGCGCTCATATCCTTGAGGGTTTGAAAAAAGCACTGGATCACATTGAAGAAGTAATTAAAACGATCCGCGCTTCTAAAGAAGCTAATGCGGCTCGTGAAGCTTTGATGGAGAAATTTGAGTTCAGCGAACGTCAAGCTGTTGCGATCTTGGAAATGCGTCTACAACGTTTGACCGGTTTGGAGCGAGATAAAATCATCGCTGAACTAGCAGAACTTCAAAAACAAATTGATTGGTTGAGATTTGTTCTGGCAGACGTTTCAGAAATTTACAAAATTATCGTTGGCGAACTCGAAGAAATCAAAAAACGCTTCGCAGATCCTCGTCGTACACAAATCACAGGTGATTTGTCAGATATTGAAGACGAAGATTTGATCGCTGATGAAGATATGGTTGTCACTGTGACAAACACAGGACTTATCAAGCGTATGCCGACAGCTGAATACCGCGTACAAAAACGTGGCGGTAAAGGCTTGAAAGGTATGGAGACTAAAGAAGAAGATTACGTAACGGATCTCTTCTCTGCTTCGACTAAAACGATGCTTCTTGTATTCACTGACAAGGGTAAAGTTTACTGGTGTAAAGTTCATAAACTTCCACTAGGCAGCAGAACTTCAAAAGGTAAGTCATTGGCGAACGTGGTTCAACTTGCTAACGGAGAAAGCGTTCGTGCGATTCTTCCGGTTGACGAGTTCAATGATAAACAGTTCGTTGTTATGCTCACTGAAAAAGGTATTATCAAAAAGACTTCTTTGGATTCATTCGCGAATCCAAGAACAGCAGGTATTATCGCCTTGACGACAGATCTTGATGACGGTGTTATCGCTGTTAAGATTTCTGACGGTCAAAGTGATATCTTCATTGCGACTAAGGAAGGTATGTCGATCCGCTTTAACGAAAATGATGTTCGTGAAATGGGTCGTACCGCTCGCGGTGTGAAAGCAATCACTCTTGCTAAAGATGATTCTGTTGTAGCAATGGAAGTTTTGGAGAAAAACACTACTGATACAATCCTGATGGTTACTTCTAAAGGTTACGGAAAACGTTCTGAGACGAGCGAATACCGCATCCAATCAAGAGGTGGCGTCGGTATTATCACTCAGAAAACAACCGATAAAGTTGGTGTTGTAATCGGAACTAAAAAAGTTTCAGAGAAACACGAGCTGATTCTTTCAACTGATAACGGACAAGTTATCCGTATGAAGATGTCTGACATCTCGATTCTTGGACGTAACACTCAGGGTGTGCGCCTGATCAATATCGATGAAAAAGATGAAACTGTAACAGGGGTTGCAGTGGTCGAAGATGATCACTCTGAAGAAGCTGTTGTGGTTCCAGAGGGTGAAAAACACTAAAATGATCAGAACTCTTCTGATTGTTTTAGTGCTGGTACTCTCCGCCTGTTCTTCGCAGGAAGAGGGCGACTTTAAACAAGCACAGAAAAACATTGCACAGGGTCACCATAAGGTGGCCCTGACTTTTTTGGACCGTGTGATTTTGCGAAATTCACCCAGCGAACTCCCATTAGAGGCAGCCCGAGAGGCCGCTAGAATTTCATTCTTTGAACTCAAAGACTATCCAAAGACGATACAATATTATCACTTCATTGTTTTACATGCTCCGAATGAAAAAGAGCGTCTTGAGGCTCAAAAACAAATTGCCTCGATCTATTTCAACAACCTTCAAGACTATCATTTGGCGATTATCGAATACAGCAAGCTACAACAGATGCCACACACGGATCTTGAAGCTGCACAGTACAAAATGAATGTGGCGCGGGCTCACTATTATATGAACAATTTCTTTCAAGCAGAGTCGGAAATCGACAACCTTTTGAGATTAAGGGCCGACGACAACATCAGGTTCAATGCGCTTATGCTTAAAGGAAATATTCTGGTCGGTAAAAAGGAGTACGCTAAAGCCACGGACATCTTTAAAACGCTCATGCAGAACTATCCTCAAAAATCGATACAAGAGAACGTAGGCCTTACGCTCGCCGTCTGTTATGAGGAAAATAACAACTTCAAAGAAGCCATCAAAGTTTTGGAAGAATACCGGGGGAAGTACAACCCTCCTGAATATATTGAACTTCGCATTAAGAGACTGCAAGAACGCCAAAAGAATGCTCCCGGCGCGCGAGGCTTAAGGAAGTAATGAGAAACTATATAATTTTTGCATCTATTGGCTTTGAACTTGTCGGGTTGATCATCGGATGTTTTTACCTAGGTGAATATCTGGATACGAAGTTTCACACAAAGGGCCTTATTTTTGTGGGTCTGAGTTTGGCAAGCTTGATGGGATGGCTTTTTCGAGTCATTTGGCTTTTAAAGCGTATGCAGGACCAAGAAGATAAAAGTTCGAAAAAAGACGAAAAGTAAAAATGAAAAAAGTCCTTATTTCCCACCTGCTTGTCAGTGCCTTGGGAAGCTTCCTGATAGCAATCTTTACCGCGGCGCACCAGGGTTATTCATTCCTGGCCGGCTCTTTAGTTATTTTTCTTAGCTTTCTTATGCTTGGAATTGGCTTCAGCCTTATCTTCGAGAAGAAATTGATTGCCCTAGCCATCTCGATCATTGTATTTAAGTATGCGATTTTAGGGATTATTATCTTCACGATCGTGAAGCTGCCATGGTTCACACCATTGTGGTTTGCGATGGGAGTTGCGAGTTTCGTACTCTCGGCGATTTATTTTGCCATCGACGAGTCCCTTAGATCAGCTTTAAAAGAAGGAAACGACAATGTCATTTAATTGGACACAACTTATTCCTGGCGTAGGCCACCACTACGATCACGTTGCAACTCTTGCAATCACAACAGCTGCAACTGTCGGTATCGGTGTTGCTGCTCGTGCATCTTTGGGTAAAGGCGAAACCGCTGTATTGCCTGCAGATAAATTCTCTCTTCGTGGTGTTATGGAAATGCTGACTGAGACAATGTCAGGCTTAGCTGAAATGGTTATCGGCGAGCACGGTAAACACTATGTTCCGTTCTTCACTTCAGTATTCTTCTTTATCGTATTCAACAACTTGGTTGGTATGATTCCAGGAATGACTCCTGCGACTGAAAACATCAATACGACATTCGGTTTCGGTATCTTGATGTTCTTGTTTTATAACTTCCAGGGTGTGAAAGAAAACGGGATCGTTGCTTACTTGAAGCACTTCATGGGTCCGGTGATTTTCTTGGCTCCATTGATGTTTGTAATCGAAATCGTATCTCACTTGGTAAGACCTTTCTCATTAGGTCTTCGTCTTGCGAACGTTATGATGGGTGACCACACAGTACTTTCTGTGTTCCTTGATCTCGTTCCAATTGGCGTTCCAATTCCATTCTACGTAATGGGATTGTTCGTTTGTTTTGTTCAAGCTTTTGTATTTACTTTGCTTTCAATGGTCTACGTGGCATTCGCGATTGCACACGATCACTAAAAAGCAAAAATAACCACTCAATAAGAGGAGATTCACATGAAAAAAATGATCGTTGCTATGGTTGCTTTGTTGGCTTCTGTATCTGCATTCGCACAAGAAGCTGCTGTTGCTGCTGCTCCAGTTGTTACTGCTGATAAAGGTATGGTTGCTTTGGCTGCTGCTTTGACTATCGCAGTTGCAGTATTCGGTGGCGCCATGGCTCAAGGTAAAACTGCTGCTACAGCACTTGAAGGTATCGCTCGCAATCCAGCGGCTTCTGGTAAACTTTTGATCCCAATGATCTTGGGTCTTGCGTTGATCGAGTCATTGGTTATCTACGCGTTGATCATCGCTTTGAAACTTTCTTAATTAGAAATTCAAAAATGATTTTAAGAAGGCTGGGGAAACCCGGCCTTTTTTATTTTCTACCCTTCCAAAAGTCTTTGACCTTGACCCAAGGGCAACCTCGAGAGTCTTTTTGAGGTTAGGATGAAGAACTGGCTTACCATCGGACAATTCTCTAAAAAAATTGGCGTGTCTGCTAGGGCACTACGCCTCTATGAGAAAATAGGTCTTATCGAATCCCATGCTCGTGGCGAAAACGGTTATCGCTATTATCAAGAGGATCAGCTACATAAAGCTCGTCGTTTGAAGGAATTCAAAGATCTTGGATTTTCTTTGGCCGATATCAAGGGTCTATTAGAATCCGATGGTGATCTTGATTCCGAAAAATTGATAGTTGGAATGAAGTCTCGGTTATCATTCATTGAAGGGCAAGCAGACCTTCTTCGTGAACAAAAAAATCAAATCGAAAATATCCTCTCCTCTTTGCAAAAGAAAACAGAGCCACTAAAGGCTCAACAAAGGAGAGCGATCATGAGTTTTTATGGTAAGGTTTCGATTCTTGTTACGGGCTGTGAGGGTTTAGATAAAACCGCAATTTTTATTCAACAGCACTACCGCAACTCACATCAAGATATCTCGATTCTTCAGTGGTATGAGGGCTTTATATTACCGGACGAAAAACCTTATATTTTAGTTGTTCCAGAGAGATATCTATCTTCGGATGAAGTCTTGGCCATCAATGCCGACGTGATAGTTATTAAAAGTCTAAGTACACACTCGAATGAGGTGGAGCGAAATTATCTTCGCTTATTCGCTGAGGCAGGCCCCCACGTAACTACAGTGATCAATGCGGATGATCGTGCTTCTGTTTCTTTTGCAGGAAACCTGGAGGTTCAAAAAGGGCGAATTTTCTATTTTTCTAAGAATCGGGCTTTGGAGTCACAGATTCAACATATAGGTGGTGTTATCAGTGATGGCGAAGAGTTGGACATGTATGGATTCAACTTGAAACCCAAAGTGCACCTGAAGTTAAATCGCATCATGGCGTACGAAGAAGAGATTGCACTGCTATCTTCTATAGCTGCTGTTTTGACCGCTGGAATCGATCAAGATAATTTAAGAATTTCTTAGTCTAAAATAAAAAAGGACCACTTTTTGGTGGTCCTTCTCTCATACGCAATAAATTGCTGTATGTACTATTCTTAGTGTTGGCACTCAGAGTAGTTGTAACCTTTAGAAACGCACTCAATAACGTCTGCGTTTGATTTCAAGTTACGAACGCAAAGTTCGATAGCTTGGCTGTAGTTCATGCCATTGTGAGTAGCGATGATTTGGCTAAGGTTGCAAACAGCTTGGCTGTGTGAGCAAAGACGAGCAGCAGCGTCACGGTCACCGTGAGTTGTTGTAGCCATCATTTCGCTTACGCAGTTAGCGAATACTGGAGAAGCGAATACCAAAGTCATAGCAGCAAGAAGTGCTTTCATGGAAAATCCTTTCGATTAATAAGTTGTGCCTCTAAATCGTAGAATTACTCATCTGAGTCAAATTATTTACGGAAGCTTGTGAAAAGTGGTTCGAATTATAAAAGTCTTATACGAGGCTCTGTGGGTAGCCACAGATTTCATGGCTCATTTCTTAAAATTAAGAAATGCAGAATAAAAAAAGGACCCTATTTCTAGAGGTCCTTTTTTGAAGAGTAAGAAGTCGATTAAATATTTAGAGATATTTATTTACGACAGCTTCAACACGATCTTGAATGCGTTTCATACCCTCTGCCGTTGTTGCTTCATAACGAACAACCAAAACTGGTTGTGTGTTTGAAGAGCGGCACAAAGCCCAACCGTCTGCAAAACTCAAACGGATACCGTCTGTGAAATCCACTTTATAATCAGCCCCTGCTTTTTCAGGGAAGGCTTCGATCATTTTTTCTACGATCAGAACTTTCTTTTCTTCAGTTGTATCAATGCGAATTTCTGGAGTGTTGAAAGCTGGAGGCAAACCTTCGAGCAATTGTGGAATTGTTTTACCGGTTTTTGCCAAGATTTCTACCAAACGAAGTCCTGCGTAAGGTGCATCGTCGTATCCATAATTACGATCCGCAAAGAAGACGTGACCAGACATCTCGCCGCCGAAGGGAGCTTTTTCTACTTTGATTTTTTCTTTAACCAAAGAGTGACCAGTTTTCCACATGATTGGGTGACCGCCATGTTTAGCAATGTCGTGATACAAACGATCAGAGCATTTTACGTCGCCGATAATTTTCGCACCCTTTTGTGTTTCAAGAATTGCGCGAGAAATGATGACCATCAATTCATCGCCATAAATCATGCGGCCGGTGTGATCAACAACACCAATGCGATCCGCATCTCCGTCGAAACCGATACCGCAAACAGCGCCCTCTTTAAGAACTTGCTTCGCAAGATCCTGCAAATTTTCTTCAACGGTAGGATCCGGATGGTGATTCGGGAATGTGCCATCTGGTTTTTCGAAAAGAATTGTTGGCGTCAATCCGACTGCCTCAAAAAGACCTTTAACAACAGATCCGCCAGCACCGTTTCCGCAATCCAGGACAACTTTAATGCCCTTCATTTGGCCGAATTCTTTTTTATAACGCTCGTAATACATCGGTTTGATATCGAAATGCTCCTCGGAGCCTTTGCCGTCGATGTATTCATTCTTCTCAATAATTTCGCGAAGCTTTTGAATCTCAGCCCCGAAGATCGTGGATTTACCAACAGAGATCTTAAAGCCGTTGAATTCTGGAGGATTGTGCGAGCCTGTGACTTGCACAGCCCCATCCACACCCTTCATTTCAAATGTTGAGAAGTAACATACTGGAGTTGTAACAAGACCCAAGTGAATAACTTTAGCACCAGAATCAGTAAGGCCCTTTGCAAGATTTTTTACGATAGCATCACAGCTTACGCGAGCATCGTGACCGATGGTTACTGTTGGGTTGGAAATGTTCTTATTTTGCTTCATGTACACAACATAAGCGCGACCCAAAAGGTATGCGAAATGATCGTCGAACTGACCGTTATAAACGCCGCGGATATCGTATTCTCTGAAAATTACTGGTACGTACATTGTAACCTCACTTTACCTATCTACACTCTGACTTCGTCCGAGTAAGTAATTGAAACCATTAGAAATAATATTAACTATGAATGCTGTCGAGCTAATTTTATAGCCCAGCGAATGGCATCAAGCATTGAGCTTGGATTAGCCTTATTTTTACCAAAAATATCCTTCGCTGTGCCGTGATCGACACTCGTGCGGACGAAAGGAATGCCTAAAGAGATATGAACTCCACTATCTTGCCCATGAATCATCTTAAACGGAATCAAGCCCTGGTCATGATAAAGAGCCACATAGACGGAGTACTTCTTCCAGTTTTCCGGGAAGAAAGCAGCGTCGGGAACCAAGGGTCCTTCTATCGGAATCTTATGTTCTTTCGCAAAGGATTTTAGATTTGGAAAAATCAAAAGCTCCTCTTGCCCAATCAGACCATTTTCGCCGGCATGAGGATTTAACCCCAAAATACCGATTGGCTTTTTTTGTTGTGCCGGTGGAAGAGATTTGCGCACTTGATTCGCGTGCAGGAGAGCTTCGGCAACAACAGAAAAGCTAAGATGTTTGGTCACCTGGGCAATCGGCAGGTGCCCGGTAGCCAGAACGACGTTGAAGTGATCGCCAATAAAACCCATATGCACGGATTTAACCTTTGAAACGCGCTTCAAAATATCGGTATGTCCAAGATCCTTAAAGCCAGCCTCTTTGATTGAGGTTTTAGATAGAGGGGCCGTTGCCATGGCATCGACCTTCTTTTGAAAGCAGGCTTTAGCGGTCTGTTCGACCCAATGTGCGGGTGTCAGATCTGAGGCTATGTCGACAAGATAAGGGCCTTCAATTTTTAAAGCCTCTTCGAGATCATCGACCGTGATGCGAGTGAATTTTTGGTCGATAAGTTTTAGGTATTTTGATGAGATTCCGTCTTTACGCCACAAAAAGAATTGAACTCCTTTTTGTGGACCCATTTTATGAAGTGCCTTGGCAGTGACTTCCAAGCCAATGCCGTCGTGATCCCCAGTGGTGAGTACGACTTTAAGCACACCCACAGATCTACTCGTTAATTCTTACAAAAGACTCGTCTCGCTTATTCTGAAGCCAGAACTTAAGTTGACGTTTAAAACTGGTTTCCAAAAGTTGAGCTTTAATTCGTTCTTTGGCTTTCTCAAACTTGGGATCTGTTGTGAGTTTTTTACCAGTCAATTTGCCGATGTGGTAACCCAAACGTGATTTTACGATTCCAGTCGTTTCACCTACTTTGAGGTTTGAAATCGCTGCTTCGATCTCCGGAAGGAATTCGCCGGATTTGAATGTTCCCAAGGTTCCACCAGAAGAGAAGTTGGGATCTTCGCTGTATTGTTCCGCTAAAGTTTCAAAACTTTCACCGTTGCGAAGTTTAGCCAGAACTGTTTCGGCTCTTTTATAAGCCGCCTCGGGCCCACCCTTTTTAGGGCTGAAGAAGATATGCGCCACGCTAAATTCGTCGATTGAAGGGCGGCTGTTAGGATTGTTTTTGAGGTATTCATTCAATGCATCGTCATCAGAAATGCGAAGTTTCGAAATGATTTCCTGATCCATGAGTGATTGCTTCTCGATCTTCTCTTTCAAGAAGACTTTATATTCAGCGGACGAGATGCCTTGGCCCTTAAGAATATTTTCCAATTCTGATTCAGGCACATTGTTTCTTTTCGCCATGTCTTTGAATTCGGATTCCACGCGATCATTGGTGATGGTTAAGTTCAAGCGCTTGATCTCTGATTCAATAATCTTTTCGTTAATCAAATAATCGAGCTGAGCTTTGCGATCGCCTTTAAGGCTCTCAACGGATTTATCCATTAAAAGAGCATCATCAACCATGCCTGGCTTCGTCATACGTTTTTGCAAAAGCTTTAAATCCGATTCCATGACGATCTCGGAATTAACCACGGCCAAAGTTTTTTCAACAACTTCGGCTTTTACTGGTGCAGAAAACATCAAAACAATTAATACACTAATCATTCGTCCCTCGAGTGTCGACAGAGATAGAGTTCATCAAATCATAGTCTTTGAGGACTTTACTACTTCTGAGCTGTGCATCAAGCCATGCGACATATTCTGCCTGCTCGCGTTGCGCTTTTAGAGCTCGTATGATCTGAGCTTTAACCTCTTCCAGTGGAGCTGTTGAAGCAGGGGCCTTCTTTTCGACCTTGATAAGATGAACGCCAAAGGGGCTTTTAACCGTTTGGATTCCGGAGCCTGCATTAAAAAGAGGATCAAAGTAGTCTACAGTCCCTTTTTCAATCCAACCGACAAGGCCACCGTTTTTTGCCTCTGGAGTGATGGAAAACTTCCTGGCGATATCGGCAAAGTCCTTGGACTTAAGATCGACCTTGATGGCGTCAGCCTTAGCCTCGTTATCTACAACAACCTGACGAATATAGATGCGTTCTTTGCGTTTATACTGATCCTTGCGGTCTTCGTAATAGCGTTTGATCTCCTCGTCGGAGGGATTCTTCACCTTTTCATTAATTTTTTTAAAGACTTCCCGCTCGATCAGAACATAACGAAGTTCTTCACGCCATTCCGAAAAGGAGAGATTTTCTTGAGCCAAGGATCTTCTGAATGACAGATCATCCGGGTAGTTTGCTCGCAACTTATCCACTTCTTTATCCAGAGCATTTTCCGAAACGACGATGCTTTGTGATCTTGCCCAATCCAGAGTCAGACTCTTCACCAGGAAATCGCGCAAAATTTCTTCTTTAATTCGGTGAATGTTATTCGGGTCTTTGGCGGCCAGCGCGTCGAAATTGCGAAGTTTTCTGGCAAGCTGGTTGGCAAATTCCTTCGTTGTTAAAACGTGATCATTCACTTGTTCAACCGGCTTTTTGGAAAGACGTTGATATTTGGAAGGACATCCTGCCAATGCGAGAGTCATCAAAATAAAAAGCCCCGTTTTTGCGGGGCTCTTAAGAAATTTCATTTAAAGTGTTTCCTTTTTTGCCTAAGCAAAAGGGATTGTTATTCGCCTTAGCGAGACAATCAATTATTTAAGAGCACTTTTATTTTCTTTAATAGAGTAAGTCTTTTTCAACTTCTCAAAGTACTCGTTGAAAAGCATTTTTCTCTTTTCATCGAATACTGCAGCTCTGATTTGGCGCTTATTTGCGTTCTCAAAGCTTCTACGACCTGTCAATTTTACGATATGGAAGCCAAACTGAGTCTCGATGAGGCCCTTGATTTCACCGACTTTCATTGCTTGGATTGCATCGTAATAATTCGGAACAAGCGTTACACGAGATTGCCAGCCGATGTCGCCACCAACTTGTTTTGAAAGAGCATCGTCAGAGTACAATTTAACAAGTTCTTCAAAAGGACGTTTGCTTTTCTTAACTTCTTCGAAGATTTCAGTCGCACGTTTTTGTGCTTCTGCGACTTGGGCTGGCGTCGCGCCTGGCTTGTATTCGATCAAGATATGGCTGGTGCGAAGTTCTGGATTGTTTTTATACCAAGCTTCCATTTCTTTGTCTGAAACTTGGATCTTTTGAACTTTTTGACCTAGCTCTTTCTCAAGAAGAGCTTTGTAAAGAACCTGATTGTATTGGTCTTGAACGATGGGATCCTTCTCGAAGCCACGTTTTCTAGCTTCCTGAACGCCCACTTCGTAACGAATCATATCTTCAAGGAAGAGTTGTTTCGATGGAGGATTGATCGTTTGAGTACGTATTTCATTGTACTTTTTATTGAAGTCCTCAAGTGTGATTGTTTTATTACCCACTTGCGCCACCACTTCCGTGGATTTCTGTGCAAAAGAGGTCGCCGAGATGAGCATCAAGATGCTGATAACAAGTTTCATACTTTAAAAGTCCCTTTAAAAAGTTGAATTCGTACTATGGAAAAAGGCTAGCACTAGGCATCATTATCGGCAATGGAATTAAGAGCTTGGGCCCGTGCGTGGTGCAAAAGCGTCTCTAACTCTAGAGCAAGGTCTGGGTTTCTTGGATCGACCTCTTTTTTGATCTCATCCATGGGGCCAACCCAATAAATGATCACTCGAGCGAAGGGCTTCGGCAGGTAAGTTTTATTCCAAGATTTTGGAAAATAAATAGCGCGATCGCAGTACACACCGACAGCGTAAATTGGGCCATGAATCATGCGCGAAAGTTCAAAGACTCCAGGCTTCACTCTGTGTAACGGACCTTTCGGGCCATCTACTGCAAAGCTGCAATTTCCCCCGTCTTTTAGTAAACGCAACAAGCCCTTAAGGGCCTGAACTCCACCGCGAGATGAAGAGCCACGACTGGTTCTTGCGCCCAGCCATCCAAGTACTTTGGACATCAATTCGCCATCTTTGGATTGGGAGGCAATGGTGGCGATGTTGTAGCGTTTAACAATGGAAATCAACGCAAGCTCATCGCCATGCCAGTGAGAAAGAACAACAGGTTTTCTATCTTCAAGGGATTTTTGAAGAGATTCAGGCTCGATGATTCGAACCCTCCACGTCCACGAGAGGGTTCGATAAAAAATGAAAACAATTATCGGAAGGATATATTTTCTAAACACCAAGCCCAAATTTCTTTAGTGGTGAAGAGCTTTTTTGAACTCTTCAGTCAATTTAGGAACAATGTCAAAAGCGTCACCAACGATACCATAAGTGGCTTTTTGGAAGATCGGCGCATTTGCATCGTTGTTGATAGCAACGATAACTTTAGAACCGCTCATGCCAGCCAAATGTTGAATCGCGCCAGAGATACCAACAGCGATATACAAAGTAGGAGCAACTGTTTTTCCAGTTTGTCCAACTTGCATGCCGTGTCCTACCCAACCAGCGTCAACAACGGCACGGGAAGCACCAACAGTGGCACCCAATACGTCAGCAAGATCATTCAACATTTTAAAGTTGCCGGCCTCTTTCAAGCCGCGACCACCAGAAACGATGATGTTTGCTTCAGTCAAATCAAGCTTTTCGCTAGCGCCCTTAACGATCTCTTTGATCAAAGTTTTAAGGTCGGTTGCGGCAGCGGCATGTTCAACAACGTTTGCAGTTTTTGCTGTATCAGCAGCTTCAACTGGAAGTTGATTTGCGCGCATCAAAACGATTTTGATAGGGCTGTTTTCAAAGTTTACAGTCGCAAATGCTTTGCCAGAATACATAGGCTTAACAGCAGTAACATTGTCGCCAGAGATCTTTAGCTCTGTGCAGTCACTTGCAACGCCTGTGTTCAAACGAGCTGCAACTCTTGGGAACAAGTCCTTACCAGTAGAAGAAGCAGACGCAAGCACGATGGAAGGTTGAACTTTGTTGATGATTGCAACGATGTTTGCAGTAAAAGATTCTGGATTGTAAGCGTCCAAAGCTGCATCTTTTACGATGTGAGCTTCGTTGGCGCCATTGTGACCCATTGCTGCTGTTACATCCGCAGCGTGAGCTCCGAATGCTACTGCAACCACAGTGTTTCCAGATTTTGCAGCCGCTTGAATAAGTTCGATAGAGCTGCGTTTGAGTTTTCCGTTCGTGTGTTCAGCAAAAACTAATACTTTACCCATATTCATTGCTCCTTACAGAACTTTCGCTTCATCGCGAAGAAGTTTAACCAACTCAGAAGCTTGTGCAGCCGCATCGCCAGAGATCATTTTCACAGCTGGTTTTTCAGCAGGAAGAGTCATACCAGAGTACTTAACTTTGATGTCTGTCGCTGGAATGTTTAAAGAAGCAAATTCGATCTCTTTGATCGTTTTCTTTTTTGCTTTCATGATTCCCGGAAGACTTGCGTAACGAGGCATATTCAAGCCTTTGTTTGCCGCAACTACTGCTGGAGTCATCATCTGTACAACTTCTTTTGCTCCGCCCTCGATATCACGTTCTACAGTGACGCTTTCAGGGGTGAATGCAAACTTAGAAACCACAGTTGTATGCGGAACACCCAGGAATTCAGCCATCATTTGGCTGACGGATGAAGCATTGTCATCAATCGCAAGCTTGCCAGAGAAGATTACTTTTGCGCCACCTTCAGCTTTGATCACTTCAGCAAGTGCTTTTGCAGTTGCAAAACTGTCCAAACCTTCAGCGTTCACCACAATGGCTTCATCAGAGCCCATTGCTAAAGCGGTGCGAAGAGATTCCACAACACGAGCCTTTGGTCCAACACTCAAAACCCAAACTTGGGATCCTGGGTTGGCGTCGCGAAGCTTGTTAGCTTCCTCAACTGCATACTCGTCATATGGGTTCATAACCCACTTAATGCCCGCCGCTTCGATTCCGGTTTGGTCGGGAGAGATTTTAATCTTTGTTTCGGTGTCAGGCACCTGCTTGATGCACACAAAAATCTTCATAGTTTTACCCCGTTTTTTAGAGGTTTTGTTCTATCGCAAGTCTAGGAAACGCAAAACTAAAATCCAAATTTAACGTATTGCGAAACATGACCTGTGTCATGGACAGTTCTAGGCCGGAGGAGTAGTTTATTAAAAACTTATTGAGAATACAAAACTAACAAATAAGGGGTTCAACACCATGTCTGGATTTCTCGGTTCTACCGTCGGGAAAAAGTACTTAATGGGGATCACTGGTTTGATTTGGGCGGGCTTTGTGCTGGCTCATATGGCCGGAAATTTACTCATCTTCGTAAGTCACGATGCTTACAATTCATATGGCCACGCACTTACTAGCGGCAACATCATTTACGTTGCTGAAACAGTGCTAGTTTTGGCATTGATTGTTCACGTCTACACTGCGATCTCACTGACGATCAGCAATCGTACGGCTAAAGATCAGCGATATGCTGTGTCTGCGGGCGGAAAGAAAAAAGTTTCTTTGGCTTCACGTACAATGGCGATCCAAGGTTCTTTGATTCTAGTATTTATCATTCTTCACATCATCACATTCAAGTATGGCACTTACTACTCTACGACTGTTAAAGGCGTTGAGATGCGTGACCTTGCGAAGTTGATGGCCGAAGTCTTTCAAAGCCCGGGCTATGTAGCCTGGTATGTTGTCTGCTTGATCCTTCTTGGTTTCCATTTAAGTCACGGTGTGGGATCCACATTCCAATCTTTGGGTTTGATGGAAGGCACTTATCGCAATACTTGGAAAAAACTAAGCTACGCTTATGCAGTTATCGTTGCTTTGGGTTTTATCGCTCAACCTACTTACCTCTTTTTGATTGCTCAATAAGGAGAATTTGAACATGGCTAACAAACTAGATAGCAAAATTCCTAGTGGCCCTATTGAGTCGAAATGGTCAGACACTAAGTTTGACTACAAACTGGTAAACCCAGCGAACAAGAGAAAACACTCTGTCATCGTTGTTGGTACCGGCCTTGCGGGTGCTTCGGCAGCTGCTTCACTTGGTGAGCTTGGTTATAAAGTTAAAGCATTTTGCGTGCATGAGTCTCCTCGCCGCGCCCATTCTGTGGCGGCTCAGGGTGGTATTAATGCCGCAAAAAATTATCAAAACGACGGCGACTCTACTTACCGATTGTTTTATGACACAGTAAAAGGCGGAGACTTCCGTGCTCGTGAAGCGAACGTTTACCGTTTGGCTGAAGTGTCAGCGAACATCATCGACCAAATGGTTGCTCAAGGTGTTCCTTTCGCTCGTGAATACGGCGGAACTTTGGCAAATCGTTCTTTCGGTGGAGCGCAGGTTTCCCGTACGTTCTACGCCCGCGGACAAACCGGCCAGCAATTGTTGTTGGGTGCTTACTCTGAAATGATGAGACAAGTTGATGCTGGAACGGTGGAGCTTCGCTATCGCCGCGAGATGCTCGATGTTGTCGTCATCGACGGAAAAGCTCGTGGTATCATCGTGCGCAATCTTTTGACTGGTGAAATTGAATCCCACGAAGCTGATGCAGTTGTAATCGCAAGTGGTGGTTACTCTAACGTGTTCTTCCTTTCTACGAATGCGATGAACTGTGCGGTGACAGCGGCTTGGAAAGCTCACAAACGTGGCGCTTACTTCGCAAATCCTTGTTACACGCAAATCCATCCAACATGCATTCCTGTTCACGGTGAAAACCAATCAAAACTAACTTTGATGTCTGAGTCTCTTCGTAATGACGGACGTGTTTGGGTTCCAAAAGCGGTTGGCGATAAACGTCATCCAAATGACATCCCAGAAAACGAACGCGATTATTATCTAGAGCGCGTTTACCCTTCTTTCGGTAACTTGGCTCCACGTGATGTTGCTTCTCGTCAAGCGAAGTACCGTTGTGATGAAGGCCGTGGCGTGAATGAAACCGGTAAAGCAGTTTACCTTGATTTCGCAGATGCGATTAAACGTTTGGGACAAGATAAGATTTCTGAAAGATACGGAAACTTGTTCGAAATGTACGACAAAATCACAGGTCAAAACCCTTACAAACAACCGATGATGATTTATCCTGCGCCTCACTATACAATGGGTGGCTTGTGGGTAGACTACAATTTGGAAACAACGATTCCAGGATTGTTCTGTGCTGGCGAAGCAAACTTCTCAGATCATGGTGCAAATCGTTTGGGTGCTTCGGCGCTTATGCAAGGTTTGGCAGACGGATATTTTGTCCTTCCATACACATTGGGTAACTACCTTGGTGGAACGAAGCTTGATAAAGTTACGACGACTCACGATGCGTTTAAAGCTGCTGCAGACGGCGTGAAAACTGAGATCACTAAAATGATGAATATCAAAGGTAACCGCACGGTTGACAGCTTCCATAAAGAGCTTGGCAATATCATGTGGGAAAACTGCGGTATGGGTCGTAATGAAGCAGGTCTTAAGAAAGCGTTGCAAGAAATTCCAAAGCTTAAAGAAGAGTTCTGGAATAACGTGCGCATTCCTGGTGATGCTAACTACCTAAACGTTGAGCTTGAAAAAGCCGGCCGCGTGGCTGATTTCATCGAACTTGGTGAGTTGATGTGTCGCGATGCTCTTGAACGTAAAGAGTCTTGTGGTGGTCACTACCGTGAAGAATATCAAGTTGATGGTGAAGCAAAACGTGATGACGAAAACTTCTGTCATGTAGCTGCGTGGGAATACACTGGCGATAACAAACCAGAAGTTCGTCACAAAGAAGAGCTAACTTTCGAAAACGTTCACTTGGCAACTCGTAGCTATAAATAAGAGGCGAAAAATGGCTGGAAAACATATCAATTTGACTTTGAAAGTTTGGAGACAAAAAGGTCCTCAAGATAAAGGCGGTTTCGCTGAATATAAAGCGAACAACGTTTCTGAAGATGCTTCATTCTTGGAGATGATCGATGCTGTGAACGAAGAGCTTATTTCAAAAGGTGATGACCCTATCGCCTTTGACCACGATTGCCGCGAAGGTATTTGTGGCGCTTGTGGTTTCGTTATCGATGGTGAAGCTCATGGTCCGATGAAATCGACAACAGTGTGCCAATTGCACATGAGAAACTTTGTTGACGGTGCCGTTCTTACAATCGAACCGTTCCGCGCAAAAGCCTTCCCTGTGATTAAAGATTTGATGGTTGAAAGATCTGCTTTTGACCGCGTGATCTCAGCAGGTGGCTATATCTCTCAAAATGCCGGCAATCCTGTTGACGCTAACGCGATTTTGGTTCCGAAGGCGGATGCTGACGAAGCAATGTCTTCTGCAACTTGCATCGGTTGTGGCGCGTGCGTAGCGGCTTGTAAAAATGCCTCTGCAGCGCTCTTCACTTCTGCAAAAATCTCTCATATGGCTTTGCTTCCACAAGGTCAGGTTGAAAGAAAAGAACGTGCTCTTCGCATGGTTGCACAGATGGATGCTGAAGGCTTTGGATCTTGCACAACAACAGGTGCTTGTGAGGCCGCTTGTCCTAAAGACATTCAACTTACGAATATCTCACGCATGAATCGCGAATTCTTCGTCGCTTCGACAACAAAACGTCCGAAGCATTCTGACGGCGGCGCTGGATAGTCTGATTTGGCAAATTAAGAAATTAAAAAGGGAGTCTTAGGACTCCCTTTTTTTATTTTGGATCGAAGAAAGAATAGTTAATTTTCTTTTTCTTTAAAACATATCTAACGAAATTGATGGCTTCGCCGTAAGTTTCGTCCATCATCGCATAGCCCTTTTCTTTCGTCATAAACCACTGCTTCTGTAGTTGATTTCCTCTGAGGCCTTTGCAAAGCAGCGCGCTCGACTCAATCACATCTTTTGCGCTAGCTCTAAAATACATCAAATTATCCGCAGTGATGTCTTTGAATTCGGCGGTGTAATAAGATGCGGTCATGTCGATTGATTTCTGAAGATGGTTAACACAACCATCAGGAATAATATCCATGCGTGGTTCATGAATTGGCGTATTGTCGATATTATAGTATTTGCACAAATCAGCTTGTGACTTCGCCACGATACTTTTGTCTTCACCCAGTAGAGCCGCCATTGAAACTTCTTTCATTGATTGAAGGTTGCCAGGCACAATGCGGGCTTCAGATGTCAGGAAATCATCATTCCACACATCTTGAAATGCAGAATTGATATCAGTTGTGGGATTATTACAGAAAGCCACTGTTGCTGCTTTGACTCTAGCTGGAAGACCGGCAGCTATTTTGAATCTTTTGGCGCTAAACGCCCGAACAGAAAAAATACGCGATACCGCATCTGGCATTTGATCGCCACTGGAGTGCGCGACAAAGCACTCGCGATTGAGCTCACGAACTTTTTGCTCGAGAACGTCTTTGGCATCTGAAGCACTTTTCTTTCTGGCCCAAGCCAGAATCAATTCATGATTGATAAGCCCAGCGCGATTATTTGCAGAGGCGCTTTGCAACCAGTTTACATCAAGACGCAGTTCTTTGTCTGACTGGCAGGCGGCTACGATTTGTTGATCAGTAGAAACAAGACTTTGATTTTTACAGGCCTCTGATGAGATAGGCTTTGATTCAAGATAGATCTTTTTTCCGTTTAATGAGTTTTTCAAAATCTCACCCAAGCCACCCGATTCAACATGGTCGACCGCTGGCACTTGCTGATTCAGTAACTCAACCATTTGTTTTGCTTTTGGCTCCAGATTTAAAAGCTGTTCAAGAGTAATTTCCAACGAGCCCGCGTTTTCATAAAAATCAAAAAGAGTACTGCCAACAGCATTGCCGCCACCGTCGCTGACCCCACCCATTTTGACTGCCGCATTGGACACAGGAAACTTTATTTTCTTATTTGTTTTGATCGAAAGCTCAGCTGTCGAATCCTTAGGAACGGGACGATTTTTGTCCTCGTAAATTTGCTTTAGGCGGGCTTTAAATGCCAAAACCTCTTGGCTCGGATTGAGACTCTCACCCGCCACTGCGAAGCTATTTGCAGCTAGCAATGTGAATGTCGCTAAAGCAAAAATTTTTGTTCCAAATTGAGACAGCTTCATAAAGCCTCCTGTAATAGTAAAAGCAAAGACAGGGCCAAGGTTCACTTATTGAGGAAGCTCGTTCTGAATCTTTTCAAGATAAGCATTTACCTCTGTGATCAGCAGACGTGCTTTCTTAACATGGACAAGACTTGCAGAGGGGATAGAGCAATTGTCTTGCGCCGCTTTCGCTTCATGAAGGTATTCGGTGATTTTAGAAAGCTTTGCTAAAGTGACGTCGTTATTTATTTCAGGAATCTGCTTTAATGCTTCACGATTTGCTTCAATCACAGTTGAAAGCATGATTGCGCTAGTCATAAATGTTGATTGAATATTTGCGCAATTCGTTCTGCCCGCTCTGCTTTTTTCACTCAGTTGAAAGAATCGTAAGCTTTGGTAGTACTCGCTGTTTTCCTGTACGCTTTCTTCAAGTCTTCCAGTGCTTTCAGCGCTTGAAGAAACCATTGTTTTAAGTGTGAAAAGAGCAGCAAAGCGTGAAACTCCAGGGCTTACTTCTTGCGAGGCAAATGCCGAATTTCCAGCAAGCATTGTCATTCCAAGAGTAAAAAGAGTCGCCAACGAAACCATTTGTTTTTTGATGTTTGATGTTTTCATAAATTCTCCTATTTAGTGATAAGTGAGTTGTAGTAAGACATTGCTTCTTCATAAGTTTGCGCCGACTTGCGCTCAACTTCGTTGTCAGAGATTAATCCCATTCTTCCGCGAAGCGATCTTTCCATATTGATTTGCATGATTCCGACACAACCAAGTGCAGTTGAACGAGCCGCATCTTCCCATCCACCCAGAAGGACTTGTGCGGTTTCAGAAGTGATGTCGCCAGTTTTGATGGCTTCCAGTGTTTCGTGATAGCCAACAGCCACTTTTTTCATACTGTTTTTGCAGTTACCGCTAATTTCGGCTTGGGCTAAAGAACTTGCTAGAATCACAAGGGTCAAAAGTAGAGTCTTTTTCATTTCAAACCTCCAAGGTTTTAAAGGGTCGTTAAAGTAATGCATCTCTGCGATGGATGAGTTTTAACGCAATGTGACTAAGGCTTCCAGATGAAATAACTTTATTATTCATAAATAACTTAAGTAAAAATTTATAAATGACGATAAGATGCTGAAATATATGGAAAAAGATGTTTTCAAATTTTCACATTATAGACCCTATTTGAGGGCGCGACTTGAGGCCGCCGGGGCTCGTGGCAGCAAGGCACAGGTTGCAATCATCATGGGCGTGCAGGCCACTTATGTGTCGCAAGTACTTCAGGAAAGTGCGCATCTTAGCCTTGAACAGGCAGAGGCTGCGAATATCTTTTTTAAGCATACGACCCAGGAAGCACACTACTTCTTACTATTAGTTCAGAAAGACCGTGCCGGTACGAAAACCTTGCGTGAGTATTTTCAAAAGCAAATGGAAGACATTCTAAAATCACGTTTGGTTCTGACCGAGCGCTTGGGGAAGACTCAACAACTCGAAGATAAAGATCGCAGTTGGTATTATTCCAGTTGGATTCCCTCTGCGGTACACATTGCGACCACAATTCCCACGCTAAGAACGGTCGAAAGAATCGCCGAGGCCCTGCAAGTTTCATCAGAGAAAATAGTTGAAACCCTGGAACATCTTGAAGCGATTGGTTTGGTAAGAAAAGAAGGCTTCGAATTTCATCCTGGCCAACAAGAGATTCGCCTGGGTAAAGATTCGCACTATATTCTTAAGCATCATACCAACTGGCGTCTGCAAGCGATGCAAAGTCTTGAGCGCGAACGTCTGAATGAACTGCACTATTCAGGTGTCGTCAGTCTTTCCACGCAAGACGTAGTGAAAATCAAAGATCTTCTTTTGGAATCGATTAAGAACAGCATTTCTGTGATTAAGGAATCCAAGGAAGAACAACTTTTCTGTCTGACAATGGACTTCTTTGATTTAAAAAAATAGGCCTGGTTTGAAAAGGTGCCTGCCATCTTTTCGGAAAAAGCGGCAGGCACCTTTTCGTTCTTTTTTATTATGCGTTTCTCCAGATGTGTATTTGATAGTCCCTAAGGTTGCGGGCACTTAATGCGCCGAGCATTTAATTGCGCTGAAAATATCCTAAAGCTTTAACCTTTAAATTCTGCGTCGTGGGTCTGTCTTATTGAGAGACATCTTAGCGACGGCATCCATCATGATTTTCTTCTAAAGCTCGAACATCAAACTTCCGATCACTAGACCAAGGAATGGCTTATGAAGAAGATTGATCAGCTAATGCAAGATTTGGGATTTAACAAAAATGCGCCGGACAGCGTGAAAGAAGCTTTTATTAAGCATCTCATCAAGGCCTCGACAGGTGTAAACGTGATTACGCCCTCTGAAAAACGAGAGATCGAGGAGAATCCGACCCGTATCGTTCAATTTAAGACGCCACAACAACTTAGTTTTGGATTTGTGGAAGAAGAAATACCAAAGCCGAAGACTGGAAAAAAAGCTGTCTCTTAGTAGACTGAATTATTGCGCAAAACATCAATTTGCAAGACTAAGGTCTAGGTTTTCTCCATATTTGCCCGGACTTTAAGCTAGAACTGCATGAATTCCTATTTTCACCAAAAAAATAGTTAGCTCTTGTCCCCGCCATTGGTACCATTTTGGAACTAGACAAGCGACCTAGGAAAAGATTTCCCAGTCGTTGGTTCTGAAAATCACCCATTGAAGGAGGGGATTATATGAGAGGGCTTATGGAAAGAGCCTCTAAAGTTGTGGCGATTTGCCTAACTTTGGTTGGATTCAATGCGTTTGCAGCACAACCTGAAGCAGTTCCTGGAGAGTACGTTGTAAAGCTTAAGAATACTTATGCGATCTCTTCTGTAAACATCTTGAGCCAACAACTTGGCGCTTACGTTAAGTCTACAATCCCCGATCAAGGTATCGTCGTAGTTAAACGCCCTGTCTTCGAACTTACAGACAGCGTTGTTAAGACAATGTCGCAAAATCCTTTGGTTGAAATCGTTGAACCAAACTTCATCTATCGCATCAATAAAGTTCCTAATGATCCTTCATTCGGAAAATTGTGGGGCATGCAAAACGTTGGTCAAAAAGACTCTGAAAACAAAGTAGGCGTTGCTGGCGTAGATATCGGTGCGGTTCAAGCATGGGATATCGAAACCGGTTCAAAAAACACAATCGTTGCAGTTATCGATACTGGTATTAACTACAACCATCCAGATCTTAAAGATAATCTTTGGACAAATGATGCTGAGCTAAACGGTAAAGCAGGTGTGGACGATGACAACAACGGTATCGTTGACGACATTTATGGCGCTAGCTTCGTTGATGCAGCTAAACCAACTGGTAATAACTTGGATGATCATGGTCACGGTTCACACTGCTCTGGTACAATCGGCGCACGCGGCGACGATGGCAAAGGTATCGTAGGTGTCGCTTGGAATGTTCGTATCATGGGCGTGAAGTTCTTGAGCAAAGACGGTTCTGGTTCTTTGGAAGGCGCATTGAAAGCAATCGACTACGCAACCAAAATGGGCGCGAAAATTCTTTCGAACTCATGGGGTGGCGGCGGTTACTCTGAAACTTTGAAACAAGCTATCCAACGCTCTAATGATGCTGGCGCGATCTTTATCGCAGCGGCTGGTAACGAATCAAACAACAATGATTCGAACCCAACTTACCCTGCTACATACGACGTGCCTAACGTTCTTTCAGTAGCAGCTGTTGATAACCGTGGGCAAATCGCTTCATTCTCAAACTACGGTAAAACAAAAGTTCACGTAGCAGCTCCTGGAGTGAATATCTTCTCTTCAATCACGGGCACTGGTTATGATTCTTGGTCTGGAACTTCTATGGCGACACCACATGTGTCTGGTATGGCAGCCCTTCTTCTTTCTCATGAGCCAAATATTACTGGCCTTGAAATGAAGCAAAGAATCATCGCGACTTCTCGCCCACTTGCTGGAATTCGTGGAAAAGTTTCTGCTGGATTTGTAAACGCATACGCAATGTTGACGAACACAACTCCACAACCTGATCCAAACGATCCATCTGGATGGCAGTCAATGTCAGTAAGTGTTTTTTCAGCTCACCCATATGCTGGAAAAACAAATGAGACTTATGAAGTTCGTGTTCCGGGTGCGAAACAAGTAGCAGTTCACTTCTCTACTTTCGACACTGAAAGAGACTATGATAAAGTTCAGTTCTATGATGCTACTGGTAAGCTTGTAGGAACTATGAGCGGTAAGAATGATGATTCATTCGGTCCGGTTGTAGATGGCGAATACGTTAAAATGGTATTCACTTCTGACGATTCCGTAAACCGTAACGGTTGGGATATCGACAAAGCGGCTTACAGATAAGTCCTGCTTCGATTTGATCGGAGTATCGCAAAAATTTTAGTGATAGAATGCCTGTCGTCGAATACTTGATGGGTCTCTAAAGCGGAAAAGCCACCGATGAGGTGGCTTTTCTTTTTTGATTTAGCATCTTTGCTTTTTCACACCAGATGCTTGTCTGAATGTTTGTATTTTTCCAACCATCAATGTCTTCACTCCTTAAAAATTTCATACTGAGACTATTCAGGAGGAAATTATGGAGCCAGAAAAAGAGCGACTGCGCCCTAGAGTTCCCAAAAAGCGCCCTTCAGAAGAAGAGTCTGAAACAATGCCGCCGGAGTTTCGAAAAGAGCCTGAGGATCATATCCAGTTCGAAACGATCAGAAAGAACTATGCTCAAGAGACATCAATTGTCTTAGGATTCTCATTCGTCATTGTGGGGTTACTGGGTTTTGTAATTCCGTATTTTTTAAACTTCCATCTAAGCTACACTAATAACATCATTCACGTTGTCACCGGGACTCTTGCTTTGTGGTTTGGCTTCGATCGCAACATAACAGCGAAAAGATTTTGTTATATTGCGGGAGCGTTTTACGCAGTCCTAGGGCTATTAGGTTTTGTTGCCGGGACTCCCGGGATCGCTTCAGTAGCCAATCCTGTAGAGGACCGCTTTCTGTGGAGATTTATACCTGAAGTATTGGAATTTGGAACCACCGACCATGCAATTCATTTGTTGGTGGGAATTACATTCTTGCTTGCTGCGATTATGAAGTTCACGGTCAAAGTGCCGAAAGAAGGATATTAAAAATTAACGGCAGTCTCTGGTCCCTTTGGGACGAAATCCCCAGCGCACTGCTGGGGCATAGCTTGCTGATGACTCAAGCAGGCCGTCTCTGACGCGTGGATAGATCTCCCAGGTGTTCATAAAACGTCCCGGCCAATATTGAATACGGCATTTCTCCAACTTACTTTGAGCGTCCTCGACGGATCCCAGGATGTCGTCCCCGTCTTCTCGTTTCTTCCAATCATAAAGATCACCCAATTGGAAATAAGATCCGCGAATTCTCTGGTCCCGGCTATCCGTAGAGTATTGATCAGCGAGATCTGCCGAAAGACATCGACCCCCATTTTTTGTCACTTCACTCCAGCCCTGTTGAACCAGTTCAGCACGAGTGGTGAGCAGGCTGCAGATGCTATCCACAACGATATCCACACGCTCATCAAATGAGGGAGCGCGTGTTCTAAGAGTTCTGCGAATGGCTTCATGCCATTGGTATATTTGTCTACGAGTAATGAGCTTTAGAGGTGCCCAGTCAGCAATATTGAACTGTTCTAAACTATAGCCCGTAAGATTCTCGACATTGACGCCGAACTGTTGAGGCTGGCGCCATCTGCGAAATCCACCGCGTGTCACTAAGGCTGCCATATATGGATTTTTATTAAGACTGAGTGTTCTTACGGCCTTTGGTGAAGTCGAAGCGATGGCTTCGATAAATCCGATATCATCAATCCTTTTTACGTATTCTGCATGCCCACCGTGGAATCCCGTCGCGCGCTTTTCAAAATCTGAAAGAATTGGGCTTAAGAAAATAACACCCGGGCGAAAGAAGTCTTTATTGATGGCGACCGGATAAGTGTCAGATTCTAAGGTCAAGGTGGAGACAAGATCTCCTGTATAAGAAATAAATCTTTTGATGCGCTCCAAAGGGGAAAGCCCATCCCAACGGGACATTTCTTGGGTTAAATAGCTTCCCGATTTTGTGACGTCAGAAAACTTTACGGGCAGGCCTTCCCGTGCAGAAAACACAATACGGGCCGCATAAACGGCATCCGCGCAATCAGTCTTTATTCCGTAGAAATCAGATTGAGGATTGGCAAAAACATCTGCCGCCCACTCGCTTTGCAAGAACAGCGAAAATTTAACTTCGTCTTGTTCTGTCCAGCTGCGATTTGCTTTCCATACTGAGGCGCTCGCGGTGGTGCTGATTAGAAAAGAAACGAGAACAAGAAGCTTCATAAGTTAAAACGCACTACCATTGGTGATATCAAGATCAATTGTAAATTCAGTTGGAGTTTCATTGTTGGGACGTACTTTAACAGAAGTGGTGTTAGCCATTTCTGCGAAAGTGGCACGGACCACGCAGAATCTGGGAACAAGCTTAACCTGCCCGTTAATTCTTTGAGAAAGACTTAAAGAATTCGCTCGAGGATATCCAGTGGTTGTGAAGTCCACGTCGCTTTCAAGGATGCTACCTTCGGGTGCAAACTGATTGGAGTTACGGGGATCTTTATTCTTCCCGACATTGCGAAGATCGCAATTGACCGCCAGATTCATCGCAAGATTTGAATCAGCAGCATAAGATGAACCATTCGCTAAATTCTGCGCATTGATCCCAGCTGTAAGGGTATAGATTCCTTCAGAGTTGTCTTTCTTTTTAACGATGTTCTCAATGGGACCTTGGTAGCAAAAGTCGATAAAGTACTTTGTGCCATAAGTTTCTGACGAACTGTTAATTTGAACTTCATTAACTTGATTGCTCCAGGCATTTAGATCTGTAAACAAACTTGTGAAATCACCGGATGCACTTGAAGCAATAATATTGGAGCGGAAGCGCATGGAGCTTGAAGCTGCAACAGTCAGATCTTCCCAGCTTGCAGCAAGTGAATCATCGCCGGCCGTCGAATCAGAACAGACACAAGAACTTTCGTCGCTGCTCGTGCATGCAAGGCCTGTGAGTTGGTTCACACAAGAAGTTCCAGTTGAGACTTTGTGAGCGATGCCAGCATTGCAGACAAAGAAGCCCTCATTCACAGAGGGTCTAATAACGACGGTGGCAAAAGACATGGCAGGAAGAAAGGCAAAAAGAGAAATGAGGAGTTTCATTACTGAACCTCGCAGGAAACAGTCGGCAATGCCTTCGGATTAACTGTATAATTGCCAAATACCGGAGATTCCCGTTTCACCGTGTAGCTGTTGAGATCCCAGCTACCCGTTTCAATATTAAAATCACCCATCGTGAAATCGAGAGTTAGTTTTGAGTAGAACTTCGACTTTCCAGCCTTGATGCATGAGGCGCGTTTTGAATTGCAAACATCATTGTAATAAGAAGGCCATTGGCGATCTTGCCCAAGTTTTTGCAGTGTCTTCAACACCCGCTCCATCTCGACCTCCATATTTGGCGAAGACATAGAGGGAAGGTTTTCCATCGGAGGAAGACCTACAAGAGAGGTTAGCGCCATGATCGGAGCTATCGAATCAAGGCCCGCAGTCCCTTGAAGTCCTTTAAGATCAATGGTCATCTGCTGGATGTCTTTGATGAACAATGTAAAGTCTTCCGCAGGATCTACAAATGTCACAGTCATGCGATAGTGAGTTCCGGGTTTGAGTTCAGTTTCATTCAGAACGTGGGGACCACTTTTCATGAGGCCTTGCCAATTTGGATTTGCAAGACCCGCATGCCACCAGGCATCGATGTAGTTTTCTTTACCACCCTTTTGAACTTCAAAAAGTTCAACCTGTCCCACCACGGGAACATCGAAGTCACTTGGACTTGCACACATTCCTTGATAGCAGCTTTTTTGGGAACGATTGTTCACCAAAAGTGACATATCAACGGTGAAGGTCTCTTTTGAGCCGCGAATTTTCAATTCTCCCATATGAACATCAGCATTGAATTCAGTTGGAAAACGTGGCGTATCCGCACCAAAATCATCTGAAAGATTGAGCATCTTGCTGTGTGGAGCAATGTAGAGGCGAGTTTTTGTTGAACCGATAGGATCAACCTCGGTACTTAGACCGCTGTCGTCGCCAACGACGTAGGCATTTAACGCTGCCTCAACATCTTGAGGAGCAATATTGTTGGCTTTAAGGAAATTCACATCGCGGCACTCATCTTTTACAACTGTGGAAACGGCGAAGCGATTGATGGGACGGATACGAACGAAGCAAAAATCACCTTCTGCCTTCAGGGAACCTGTCGGCATGCGAGTGATTTTGCAATGGCTTTGTTCAGGTTTAAACTCGATAGGTTTATTATCGAGATCGAAGATTTGCATATAAGTACAAGTGCGCAAAACCTTGTGCTGCTGTTCAATAATTTTACTGCGCTCAGAGTAGTCCGGTTGCTCTTTAAAAAAAGAATTTTCGATAGAACATTTCGTATCGATGAGCTGGCCATCAAATGACACGTCGGCGACATCAGAATTCAAAGTGGGACGACGTACCCCCAGTGAAAGCATTAAAAATTTACCAGAATCGAGCTGGCAGCGTTCAATAACAGAAGGAGCTTGAGCCTTCTCAGCAGCTTCAGAAAACATTCCGAGTGCTTTATTTTCATACGAGATAAAATAGTTCATTTTAGGGTCGCGGGACATTTTGCAACCTGCAATAGCCCCGCTGCCATGAAAGACGACGGCAAGAAGTGTGAGAACTCCGATCACGCTTTTATTAAAATTTGTGTTCTTCATATTTCAACTCCTTGCCTGTTCTCACTCCGGCTTCGCCGGAGTAGGATGTACTAACTAGTTAAGACCTTCAGAAGTTGCGCCTTCTTCGATATCAGTGAAAGTACACATTTCAGCACCGTGACGTTGCCATTTTCTGAAGTTAGGAGTTGCAGTCGCAGCGTTTGATTCTGTGAATACATAACGAACTTTACAGAAACGTGGAGTGTGAGTGTTGTTTTGGTTTACCCAGCCATCAACCAATGAAACGTTACCAGTTCCAAGAGTTGCTTGAGAGCCAGCTACGAACAAGTCGCCACCAGTTGAAGGAATGCCTGCAGAGTTGAATCCTGCGAAGATCGCTTCGTTGATAGTTGTGTTGTAAGAACCAGAGTTGTTGCGAGCATATTTGTAAGTACCTTCGCCTTGCTTATCGCAAACTACGAAAGCTTGAACTTTCAAACCAGCAAGTTCAGTGTATTTTTTGCCGTCAACTGTTCCAGGGATAACCAAACCATCACGATTGTTGTCGCCACCATTTACACCAGTTGCCAAGAAATCAGTCGCGTTAGCTTGAGCTTTCAAGTTGAAAGAAGCTACAACACCGTCTTCGAAGTACTCAATTTGAGGACCACGGAAGCAGATGTCTACGAAATATTTCGCGCCATAAAGTTCAGAACCCAAGTTGAAAGAAAGATTTTTGATTGTACGGCCCCAAGCTGTTGAATCATCATAAGCTTGTGTCCAGTTGTTTTGGTTAGGTGAAGCAGAAGAGAAAGTCGTAGAACCAGCTCCTGTAGCAGAAGAAGTGTCACCATTGTCTTTCCAGTCTTGATATTCTACTTTACCGTAGTTCATCAAGTAGTCGCCACCTGAAGCACCAGTACAAACGCAACGAGTGTCACAAACTGCTTGTGTGTTATCACATGTAGTTGGTGTACAAGTGTTTGTAGTACCTTCGAAGTAACAAACCTTTTTAGTTTCAGCCGGAGTCATGATACCCGCGTTACACGCGTACATGCTTGGACCAGAGCTGAAAGTTTTGAATTTGAAACGCAAAGAAATCGCGTTCGCATTTTGAGCTGCTGCGAACATAGTAACTGCCGCGAGCATCATCATAATTTTTTTCATTGATTCTCCTTAATTTCCCTTTTGGGGTTTTGTTATTAAATACGTACCTATTGAAGACTTAGTTTAATTTGTGAACCCAGCACTTGATTGCCTAAGCCTGGCTGGCGAGGACTGACATCGAAGGCTTGAGTTCTTCCATCCGCACTTTTACACAGGATGAAGCTCATTTTTTCCGGTTCTTGCACCGGTGAAAGTTTAATTGCCAAAAGAGGATCATCCGTAGGCGTCGGGCATAGCGCCTGAAGATTACTTAGGAACTCTCCAGAGTTGAGTGGCTTGTAGTAGTTGTAAACGCTTTTAGCGCCGATCAAGATATAATTCGTAGTAGCTAAATATCGAACAATCGCAGATGTTGGAATTTCCGTTTGAGTGGGAACATAATTTTGAGAAATTTGACTAAACAGAGTTCTCAAAACAGTGGAGGTTGTTCCGGCGCAATTTAAGCAATAAGGTTCAGTTCTGCGACACTCGTTATCTTGTTTGCAGAGTACCTGACAATATTCGGCCTCATTCATATCACAAAGAACTTGAGTTTCTTTGATGTAGGCACCTTTTTCATTGATGGCATAACGGCTGTTGATTGAAAAAGCCAATGAAACAGAAGAAACCAGAATAATAGCAGCTGCAAGAATAGCTTTAGAGATCATTATTTCCAGCGCCCTTCTCTAATATATTTTTTGCAGGAGCCACTTGCTCCCCACATATTTCCGTCTGTGCCACCAACATAGAATCCCGACCCATTTTCTCTACATGAGAAATTGAATACAGTTTCGCCTGTGCAAAGATCTGACTTCACCCAGGCTCTTCTTTGGTATGAGTTGGAAGAGAAACCGTTGTCATTGTGGCCGTTGGCATCTTGAATCGAAATCGTAGTAACTTTTCCGCCAGTGAGGCGTTCAAAGAAATCTGCGGCCTTTGCAGAGCAGATGTCTTGGAAGCATTTCAATCCTTGACCTAATTGATTTACGCAATCTTTTGGAATGGTGCCGTAGCGGCGATAAGCATCCGCAACCTTTGCCAAATCAACATTGTAAGACATCGGCACATTGACGGGGTCTTTCTTGGCATTAACAAAACGGTAAATCGCTCTGAAAAGATAGACACCCATTTTAATAGGATTGAATGAAGTTGCAGCGCTGGTCACAGACGCGGCAGATCCAACACCCACAAAATTGATAGAACAGCCACCACAGTAAGAGCGAGTCTTCTCTGGATTGGTCGAGATATTATTTGCTCCATTGGCAATAGCGCCTCCCGTGGATTTGCTGTCGCAATAGTTGACAGAAATTCCGTCGAACGCGAGGAAGTTAAAGGTCTTTGCATTTGGTGCAATCGAAACTGCACATGGAGCACCAGTTAGGGGGCCGAAGTCAGCAAGGAGGGAGGCCACCATCTTCGACTTTTCGATATTCGCATCAAACTTAATCACGCCATCTTTAAGCAAACGTTGGAACGAAGTAACTTTTGGAGGCGTATAGTCCGCGTCGATATAAATGGGCATGAAGTTCCAGCCAAACAAGGCTGTGCTGGCGAGGTCTGCCATGAATACGCGATTCGCTCGCTTTGACTGATACCAAGGATCGTAGATTTTGCAGGCTTTCAATTCAGAATAAGGATTGAAGACGTCAGGAGAAGCGGCCGTTGATGAGATTGGCAGGAAAGCATCAGCATATTGAGCGACTGCATAAAGGTCTACCATGGCCTTGATAACGCCCCGAGCACAGTCAACACCAGAAGCACAAATAACATTTCCTTCTTGAGCACCCAATGAAGAATTCCACACTAAAAGTGGTGCGCCGTAAATTTGCGGTTGGAAAGTTGAAGGAGTTTCTTCCGTCGGAGTACTTAAAACTTCTTTCGCCCAAGATTTAAAACCAGATTTATTTACAGTGTATCCCGCTGCCTGCCAGATATTGGTTTTTTCGAGCTGATCGCAGTAAGGAAGAATTCCTTTCGAGACAACGTCAAAGTAAGCGACAAATTGCTCAATTGAGCGTTTTGAACTATCCAAGGCCTTATTCATGTTCTTAAGCCCAGCGATACCATCAATATCTGATTTCATAAAATCAAGACGTTTATCGCCGGCAAGGCGAACTTCGGTGCAAAGATAGTAAAGCTCGTCCCGCTGAAGTGATGAAAGTTTTGAGGCAAGAGCAATTGGCTTAACGAACTCAACCAGAGTATCGGCAGTCATCGTGTCCGCCAGGATATTCATGAATTGAACGGAACTTTGCAGGCGATTCTTAGCAGAACCGCGAGTTTGCACGAAATTTTTGCGGAAGTTTTCAACCCACTCCCCGGCCGACATATACCCTTTGGTATTGAGGAAGTCGTTATTCACTGCGCGAGCACCGCGCTCAAGCATTGTTTTGTCAGGGCTTTGTGGAACTTCCGTATTAAAGCCAGAATCTTTTGTGTCTTGTTTAGCAAGTTCACGAAGGTTATTAAGAGCCAAATGCTCACTGTCGCAAGAAGGCTTGGTGATGCTCTTGCATCCGTTTGGAATCAGCATCATAGACTCTTCAAGAGCCACAGATTTAAAAACTTCACCAAAGCGCGGGCTCATGTGGTTCACAACGTCGGTATTGCGCCAAGCCCATGAAAGATAAATTTTTACGCTATTCCAGAAATCAAAACCTTTTGCATTCCAACTGTCGAGCTCCCCTGTTTTGATATCAATTTGAAGAGCGGCGTTGCGAGAGTCCAAAGATGCATCGGTGTCGTAGCAGCTGGTGATGTATTTTTCCTGTTCCAGGAAAGCAACAGCCATTTCCTGCAAAGAGGCTGTATCAAGTGTCGTGTTGTGAAGTTGCCCCTGAAGTGGTGAAAACCTTTTTAAGTAGTAACATCCGACGCGACGACTGCCTTGTTGAGACATGAAGTTGGACGCAGAGAAGTTGTCGATCTTTTTCCATTCGGGGCTGACAGAGGTAATCGCGGAGTTTTCAGATAACGCCCAGATTTTTGCCAAATGGTTTTGTAGTTCTGCGCAATAAACTTTATCACCGCATGAATTTGCCAAAGAAGTATAATTGTAAAGTTTCGCCACTTTCAAATTCATCGGCAAGAGAGGCAGTTTGCCCGTCATGATCTTGTTGATGATCGTTAAAGTAAGATGACTGACGGAGAGGCGGAACTCTTTCATCGTGTCTTGTGAGGTTTGTGCCTCGTCAAGACCGATGTTTTTAGCTAACGAGTTGCCCAGCTTGCCGGCGTTATAGCCATCTAGGATCAAGAAAGCAGAAGCAGTTGGATAATCAGAATCAATCGCACATTGTGCACGATTGGTTATGCGCAGGTTGTTCATCTGAGAGGATGTTGTAACCTGGGCGATAGAGTTCGACGAGAACAGCAGTGTTGATGCAGAAACCCAGAAATTCAGGAGTGCATATTTGGAAAACATGAAAATATTCCCGTCGTTTGAAATCTATTTAGCCGCGTTTGCGCAAGAATCAACTTTGTTCAACATTGTTGTGTAGAACAAAATTACCGTCTGATCTGCAGGAGAGAAATTTCTTTTCGTAGATCCGTCGCTGTTAACCATGTTGTACATGTACGTGTTGACGAAGCGGTACACCGCTGGAGTCACGCGCAAATTTGATTGGCAATGGTAGTTTTTGTAAGTGACAGTGATGCCAGCGTTCCAAGTCGTGTCGTTTGGATTGTTGTTATATTTATCACCGATGTAGATAGAAGTTCCGCTGTTGCCGTTGCCGTTGCCGTATCCAACGTTGAAAGAAACAGTCCAGCCTTCGCCAGAGCTGTCAGTGCCAACAATGCGGCACAAGTTGCCAGAGCATGCGATTTCCATCTCTTGAGCGATTTTCTTTTGAATTTCTGCTTCAGTGTAGTTTGGAAGTGGTTTTGGATCGAACTCACCGCTGCCGCCATCGAACTCATCGGCAAATGCGGTTGAATTTACGCAAAGGGCTGCCAAAATCGCCATGAGGGATTTTAGTTTCATATTCTAATTTCTCCGTTACCTTGGTTGGGCGGTCGATTTAAGCTGGTACGTACAATTTTTCTCGAGCGCCCGGGTTCATTTTTTGTAATGAGGCAGAGAGATACTGTAATTGACGAGTATTTAACACAAAAATGACGAAATATTTTTTTATTGTAATTTGGCAGGTAAAGCGGAGCAGTGTGGAGCACTTATCGATTTTTTCACTAAGTATAAGTAAAAATAGAGATATTCCTCAGATTAAACCAGAAACCATTCTTATATATGGTGTCGCATTGTTAAATAACAACAGAAAGTATTTATATACTCTTAAACCAATTTCCTAACCCTTTCGGGTGATCTAAGACTCTGAGATGAACTTCTCCATTTTTAGATTGGTATAATCTGGGAAGTCTAATTGGGTGCAGTGAGAGCCATAAGGAACGAGAACAAATTCAGAATGTTTAATTTTCTCTTTGAAATGATATTGAAATCTGATCGGGGTCACCATGTCTCGTTCACCGGAAATAATAAGAACTGGCGCCTCAATCTTTGTAAGAACTGACTCTCCATCATATTTCATTAATTCTTCGAAGAGATTCAGAAACACTTCAAGATTCATTCTCGCTACGCCGCGAGTATAAACCTCAATATCCTTGAAGTGCGTGACCTTTAAATTAAATCCACCAGCCAATGCGGCAAGGTACATGGACATTGGGTTATCCACAGCCAATTTCCACAGAGTATTCCACAGATCCGGTTGCTGTTCGTACTGTGCTTTAATGAAATAGAAAAAAGGCTCAATGACATCTAAGCCAAACATGCCCTTGATTGGGTTTTTCGCAAAGCCATTGATGAAGATCATGGAGCGAATGACTTCGGGTTTCATTTCATAAAGATGTAATAGTAAAGGCGCGCCAAAGCTGTGTCCGGCAAAATGCGCACGTTTGATTTTCAAATGATCCAACAAACCAATGACATCTTTTCCCAGCGCATCCATGGTGAGATTTCTCATGTCGGCGATCGGTGTGCTTTTGTGGTGTCCGCGCAAATCAAATGCGATGACTTTATATTTTTTGGAAAAGTATTCGATTTGATAGTGCCAATGATTGATGGGACACGCGATGCCATAAATAAGAACAAGCGGATCGCCTTCGCCACGCACCTCGTAATAGATCGGCGTGCCGTCAAAGCTTTCAAAACTGCCTGTTGATTTTGGTATCGTCTCCATGAGGCCCTTGCTTCAGATGCGCTTAAAGATAAGAGACTTTAATGAGGGTTGTACCCACGGAAATCAAGTCTCCATCTTTTAATATTTCGGCATCTACGGCTTTCTTGTTAAGGGTCACCCTGCCTACGGCGTTGATTTTTATTTTAACCATCCCAGGTCCCGGCAGCAGTTCAAAGGCTTCCCGCGGGGCCTCCTCATCCAATAGCTCAATATCCAGGGAGTCAGCCCCGGCTTGGCGTGGACCATACCCTAAAATTATTTCCTCATCGGTCTGGATGCCTTGAATGAACTGAAGCTTGAGTGCGGGTGAAAAACTCTCGGGTTTTGAGCTTGCCGAGCCGTCGACGACTGCTGATTGGCGAACCCCATTGATCACCTTGCTGCGCCAAGTTACGAAAACCTCAAAGTTAATGGCGAGCTCTTCCTCAACGACAATGACTTTAAACTGAGTGCGCCCGATCTCGAAGATAACTCCCGGTAATAACGTCACTTTTTTTACACGGCGACCACTTATATGTATGCCGTTGGAGGATTCCAAATCGACCAAAACCAGTTGATCTTTGGTGTTTACGGATATCTCGGCGTGGGTGCTAGAGACCTTCGGGTCCTTAATGATTATATCGGCCTTGGTGCGTCCAAGAGTCATCCCCTCAGAGACCTGAATCCTGGATCCTTCATTTGCGCCCTCAACGATCTCGATAAATGTAGCCATTATTGAATGATAGGGCTGGATTCTGGGGTATTCAATTGCCTATTACTTGTGCTTGGGCTTTGGCCGTGCTAAACCCTACCTACTCCGGCGTAAGCTGGAGTGAAAACAAGTATTTAAAAAGTTAATAAAAGTCATCCTTGCTCCCGCTCCTGTATGGTGGGGGCTATAAACCGAAAGGAAAATACATGGAAAAAACAATCGCAAAACAACCTTATGAAGTTGTTGTGCTTATGCACCCTGATTCAACTCTCGAAGAACAAAAAGATCTGTTCAAAAAGAACAAAGGAACAATTGAATCGTTCCAAGGTTCTGTGAACTCTTTGGAAACTTGGGGAAAACGCAACTTGGCGACTCAAATCGGTAAGTTGAAAAAAGCTATCTACTTCCATTCTACATTCGAAGCAGATACTCAAGCTATTGCTGAGCTTGAAAGAACTATGCGTATCAACGACAAAGTTCTTCGCTTTATGCATACTCGCCTTGATGAGCGCGTACCTTTAGCTAAATTCGTGGAAGGCTTCAAAAAAGGTCTTTCTGAATCTGCTGCTCGTGAAAAAGAGCGCGAAGCTAAAATGCTAGCTCGTAAAGCTGCGTTTGCTGCTGCAAAAGCTGACCGTTCTGATCGTTCAGATCGCGAATAGTTAGTAAAGGCGCATAGCTCATGAAGAAGACCGCCAGTCCGCAGAAGTTCATCACAATTTCATCTCTCTCGATTTTGTTGTCGATGTTAACTGTGATTTTTGGCGCTCCTCTTCTTCGCGTGCTACGCCAGGCTTACGGTCCTTGGGCCTTTTGGATCCTTGGACTGTCAGTAACAGGGGCTGCGTGGCTCCTCAACGCTCAACCGCTTGCTCTTTTCATTGGCTCCGTTTGGATGACTTTAGGCGCATACAATGAAATGGAACAAAGAGGTCTTGGGTGGTGGCTCTCAGGAATTCTGAGTGTGCTATTGGGTGCCGGTGCTGCAAGCATCAGTATTTATGGCGCGTTCAAAGTGAACGGGATTAACACGTACGCTGAAGTTCAGAAGTTGGTCGAACAATTTGCAGAGAAGGTTCAACAAGCGAACCCCGCTGTTAAATTAGACGCTTCAATTCTGATGCAGCAAATTCCATCAGCCATTGTCATCTTGTTAATTTTGGCATTAGGTGTGGGATTAATTTTTGAGAGAAGGGTTTTCTCGTGGCTCAATTTGCCCCGCGTGAAAATTGCCTCTCAGCTCAAGTTGTTAGAATATCGTGTGCCTGAGTTTTTTATTTGGGTAGCGATGATCGCCTTCCTTCTAACAATGGTGAGTTTTGGCGGTAAGGCCATTGCCATCCTCGCAGCGAATATTGTGAACGTAGCACTCGTTCTTTATTTCTTTCAGGGTTTGGCGGTGTTGGAGGTATTTCTGAATTCGTTGAAGGTCGGTACCTTCACTCGAGTTTTGACATACATAATCTTGGTCGGCCAGTTGCTGCTTATTTTAAGCATCGTTGGTTTGATCGATTACTGGGTTGATTTCAGAGGTCGCATTCGCAGAATGAAGATCGCTGGAGCTGACCAACAGTAGATTTTTTCGCTCTGACCTAGTCAGAGAAGATATGGAGATCACATGAAAGTTATTCTTCAAAAAGACGTTAAGGATGTAGGTCGTGTTGGTGAATTGGTGAACGTTTCTGAAGGTTTCGCAAGAAACTTCTTGTTCCCACGTAAACTAGCTGCTGAAGCAACTGAAAAACGCGTAAAAGAGTATGATCACTTGAAACGCGTTGCTGATGCGAAGAAGAAAAAAGCTTTGGCTGAACGCCAAGCACTTCTTGCTAAAATCAACAACACAACTGTTTCATTCAAATTGCAAGCTGGCGCTGATTCAGACAAGCTTTTCGGTACAGTAACAACTACTGATATCTCTAAAGAGCTTCAAAAATTGGGTCACTCTGTAGATCGTCGCGACATCCACTTGGAAGAGCCAATCAAATTCTTGGGTCAACACAAAGCGGTTGTTCGTTATGCAGAAGGTTTGGAAGCTAAGATCCAGATCTCTGTTGAGCGCGCGTAGTTCGACAGATTGTTAGATAACAATTAAAAATTGTTTAGAGGTCTTCGGCTTACACCGAGGACCTTTTTAATTTTGTTAGGATGTCTTTTTTCAATTGCCCCCACTCTGATTTAAGTGTTTAAGGTTTTCTCCCGGGGGAAATCCATGAGTTTTAACAAGGTCTTAACATCGCTAGCAGTATCTACTTGCTTGTTTATGTTGTCGGCCTGTTCGGGTTCTCCATCATCGCGGGAAGTAAATCCAAAATTGATCAGTTCCGCTATTGTTGGCGGGGCAAAAGTAATCTCTTCAGATCTGATCAGTAAAACTACTGTTGCGATTTTAATATCCAGCTTCGATCGCAATCATGTTGAGTCTCAATATCTCTGCACGGGCTCTTTACTTCGCTCGGGAGTTATTCTTACGGCCGCGCACTGTGTGCCACCTTCGGATAAGCACTATGATACTCGCATGTATGTTGTGTTCACTTCTGATCTGGACAACCTTTCAGACAGCGATATTCGCCTTGTGACTGATCAAGTGGTTCATCCCAAGTTTGGTCAAAGTGGACCTATGGGCGAAGATTCAAATGACATTGCATTATTAAAGTATCCAGGATCTTTCCCACAAGGTTATCGCGCGGCTCGATTGCTTCCTAATGATTCGCTTTTAAAGCCGAAGTTGACCGTGACATTGGCTGGCTATGGTTTGAATGACGGCATCACTAAGGCCACTGACAATCAATTGCGTAAAGTTGATGTGATCCTGGGCCAGTCATTTGGCGACACCGAGATTATCTTGGATCAATCAAATGGAAAGGGCGCTTGTCATGGAGACTCTGGCGGCCCAGCCTTCGTGACGATCAAAGGTTCCTTGTTCTTGTGGGGAGTGATCAGTCGTGGCTTGGGCGATGACAATTGCAACTCGAATGGTGTTTATACCAAAATCAACTCGCAGCATGAGTTTATCGATTCTGCCCTGATAAAATTGGGCTTTCGCCCTTAATTAAGCGGAAGCAGAGTTCTTTTCTGCCTCAGCCATTTCCAGAAAAACCAAATTTAGATATTCAGCCATCACTTCGCGCAATTCTTCGAGATTTAAATCAGCAGGATTGAAACCATTTTTTGTGATGAGTGCATTGAGCTCGTTGTATACGGGGCTTTCTGGTAAACCCGTCGCTTCAACAACTGTCTGTAAAAGTCCTGACTCTGATTCCATAGGCCCGCCTCCGTGCGTGTCTATTTGAGGTGCAAAAATCTTGCACCTCTTAATCATTCGACTCTTCCACTCAATCAAGAGGTTAATTTGAACACAATGGGAATCGCTCGAATTAGGCCTTGGTCCAGCGAAAGGGACTGGGCGTGATTTAACGTCGGTGTGAGTATTCCTTGCCCCAGGTGCGGGCTTTGGGAAGGCACCAATAAAGGAATGGCAGAAGAAGTCTGCGTGGGAAGGCTCGGCGGATATAGTAAAAGAGCTTCGCATCCAAGGTGCATGGAATCCATAAGGGTGCGCGTTCCTTCTCGATGACCTCAATAATGATCTTGGCAATTTTTTCCGGAGTGGTTAGAGACATATTCATCATCTTGGCTACGAAGGGAGTCATGTTTTGATAAAAGTCTTTGTAAGGACCGCTCCAGTTGCGTGTCGGGTCAGATTTGTCAGTGTGATAGACATTTTGAAATGAGGAGGAGTGTATGAATCCGGGTTGAACCATGCATACGGTGACACCGAAGGGTCGCATTTCATACCAGAGGGATTCGCAAGCGCCTTCCAGAGCAAACTTGGAGGCGGAATAAGAAGACATAGTTGGCATTGCGAGCATTCCGGCTACCGAAGAAATATTGATGATCTTCCCTCTTCCCGTTTCGCGCATATGTGGCAGCACCAACCGGATAAGTCCAATCGGCCCTAGATAGTTTGTTTCCATCTGCAAGAGCTCATCTTTGGCTGTCATGTGCTCCACGACAGCGCGATAAGAGATGCCAGCATTGTTCACGAGAACATCGACGCCACCCCAAACACGTTGAATGTCGGCGATTAAACGCTGTCGATCATCTTCGGAGGTGACATCAAGAACGCGAATCAAAAAACGATCATCTTCTTGGAATTCTTTGCGGACTTTATCGATGCTTTTTTCACGAGCCGTGACGACGACACGATATTCACTGTGCGCGTGAAGCATTTTTGCCAGCGCAAGTCCAATACCTGAAGAGCAGCCAGTGACCAAGATCACGGGCTTAAAATTTTGATCGGCTTTCTTGAGGTGATGTCGAAATGAAAAAGGCCACATAAGTGGCCTTGATTATCCTAGGAGGGAGCTCCAGGAGCAAAGTTTTTTGGTCTGCCACCTGGCATAGGTGGTGGTGCCTGTGGAGGAGGAAGCGGATTCACCGCGCCACCCTCATTATCAGCATCTCTGAATCGATTGTATTTCGCATCGAAACGAAGTTTCACTGTACCTGTGGCACCATTACGCTGTTTGCCCACAATGACCTCAGCGTGACCTTGCTTATCTGGATCTTCCTTGTCGTAGTAGTCATCACGATAAAGCATCATGATAACGTCGGCATCTTGTTCGATAGATCCGGACTCACGAAGATCTGAAAGCATTGGACGACGATCCGAACGACCTTCCACACCGCGATTTAACTGCGCCAGTGCGATGATCGGAATTTGCAATTCTTTGGCGATCGCTTTTAAGTTCTTGGAAATTTCCGCAACCTCTTGCTCACGCGAAGAGAATTTTTGTTTCATGCTCATCAACTGCAAGTAGTCGATCATGATGCAATCAAGGCCGTGTTCTGCTTTCAAACGGCGGGCACGAGAACGAATTTCAAATGGCGACATACCCGGAGTATCATCGATAAAGATGGATGCTTCGCTGAGCGCGCTGGCCGCGTTGATTAACTTCGGCCAAGCTGAATCCTGGATTTTACCATTTCTGATCTCACCCATATTCACACGTGCTTCGGCAGACAACATACGCATCATCATCGACTCTTTACCCATCTCGAGAGAGAAGTAAGCGATACATTTCTTACCGCGAAGGGCGATGTGCTGTGCAACGTTCAGAGAGAAGGCTGTTTTACCCATCGACGGACGAGCGGCGATGATCGTCATCTCACCTGGGTGAAGGCCTGAAGTCATTTTGTCCAACTCGGTAAAACCTGTCGCAAGGCCTGTGACATCGGCTTTGCGCTTGTAAAGCTCTTCGATCTTTTGGATAGACGCTTTAACGATTTCCATAGAGCCAACAAGGCCCGTTTGGGTTTTATTTTCACTGAGTTTGAAAATTTCGCTTTCCGCTGAGTCCATGAAGGATTCAACGTCCACGAAGTCAGAATCATAAGCGCGTTCAATCAACTTACTGTTCGTAAGGATCATTTTGCGAAGCAAACTTTTTTCGCGAACGATCTTGGCGTGCGACGCAATATTGGCTGACGAAATAGTTTTATCAAGCAAGCTAATCAAATACTCAGGACCGCCGATCATCTCCAGTGTTCCTTCAGCTTGAAGAACGTTGGTCACGGTGATGATGTCAATAGGTTGAGTTTTGCTATGCAATTCCTTGATAGCAGCATAGATCTTTTGATGACCCGGCTTATAGAAGTCCTCGGCGAACAAAAGGTCACCGATTTGATCCAAAGCTTCGCGGTCTAGCATTAGACCGCCGAGAATAGATTGTTCAGCCTCTAGATTTTGAGGCGGAATTCGCGTGCTCATTAGAACCCCTCTCGAGACACGAAATTAATCGGACGAAACATATTTTACACTTCGATTTTAGCGAAGTAAAGTTGCGGACCTTACGCGTGGTGGTGGTTCGAGGTGGCCCGCTGATGCAAAACTTTGTGTGATCTTGTCTACCCTCCGACGAGGTCGGAGTAGTAAGAATTTAGTTTAGTTTTTTGACTCTAATCTTGTAGTTGTCAATTTTCTTCTTAAGAGTATTGCGATTGATGCCAAGCATTTGTGCCGTTTTAACTTGGTTGCCGTTGTAGGCGCGCAGAGCTAGCTCTAGAAGAGGTTTTTCTACTTGTTCAATAACGACGTTATATAGACCGTTCAATTCAACTTGTGCCTCTTTTTGTTGAGCAAAAAGAACTTCAAGTTTGCTCTTAACTAGCTTCTCCAAACTTACTGACTGAAGGTTGGCGACAAAAAGATTATCAGAACTGTTCAGGTTCGGCGTCATGGAACTCCCAAAAATGTCGGCTTAGGTTTGGAGTGGTCTACTTCAGTGCAACCGAAGTGTAAGCCTATACTCCGCGTGTTTCTGCAGACCAAATATACTTATGGAGCTGTAATTGCAACCGTGCAGATGATTTTTTCTGCAAAATTTTTTCTGCCAACCAGCGTTCAGACACTTGGCCGTATGATGGGCTGTATAAAACCATAAATTTTTCGAACAAATTGTGTTGACGGCAGAAATTTTCAGACCAATCGAAGTCTTCTTCTGAACAAATCACAAACTTGTATTCCGTGCTGGGCGTGGAAAAGCCGATGTTCTCCATAAGGAAGGAATCGGCAGCACCGCTATCTGGAGTTTTCACATCCAAAATAATTTTTACGCGTGGGTCAACAGCCTCAATGCTTTTTGATCCGCTTGTTTCCAAAGAAACTTTGTAATCGCGATCGCAAAGAGTTTTCATCAAGGTGTGAACTTCTTTTTGCAGCAAGGGTTCGCCACCAGTAACGCAAACATAAGGAGCTTGATGAGAATCAATCTCCTGCATGATGGCCTCAAGGGACTGCATCTCGCCTTCATAATATGAGTATTTTGTATCGCAATAGGTGCAGCGCAAGTTGCAGGCTGTAGTGCGCACAAAAACCGTGGGATTTCCCACATAACTGGTTTCACCTTGGATACTATAAAAAATCTCATTTATTTTAAGCATTTTAACTGGCTCTTTGTCTTGATTTCTTGCGCTCTAAAGTCTTGGCGTTTCTGACGTCGGCAGTAACGTGCCGCATTTGTCCTGCACCGCCAGTCCTAAGTCAAGTAAGCGCTTCATCCGCATGACTAACTCATCGGAATCTCGTAAATTTTTTAAATGAACCAATTCCTTAAAAAGTTTCGTCAGGACGTTATCGCAATCGGCTTTTTAGGCCTAGGACTTTTCCTCGCCTTAGCTCTTATCAGCTACAGCCCCCGCGACCCTTCATTGAACTCCATTGGCCAAGGCTTAAAAGCTGCAAATTACTGCGGAATCGTCGGCAGTTTCCTTGCAGATATGCTTTATCAGTTCCTGGGCTTAGCTGCTTGGGTGCTGGTCGGAAGCCTGTTGAAAATGGCCTATGCGAGCTTTAAAGGCGAATCTTTGAATTTAAAAAATATTCGCTTTGTCTGGGCCCTCTTATTGATCATCAATGTGGCCGCCCTTTTATCGCTTTATTTGCCTAATACGAAGCTTTTCCAGAACCAGATCTATTTGGGTGGACTTCTTGGACTTGGCGTCGCTCAGGCCCTAATGCGTGCTTTTGCGTCGGCGGGGGTGCAGGTCATCCTGTGGTCGTTTATGGCCGTTTTGGTGGTCTTCTATTCAGAAAAAACTTTGCAGGAGCTGGCGGAGATTCCTCAAGAATTTTTCGCTGATTGGAAAAAGAAGAAATATTCTGACAAAATAGGCAGCTTCTTTTCTGGAATGTTTGTTGGGGATTCAGGCGCTAAAAAAGCAAAACCAGTGAAAAAAGAGAAGAAGGAAGAAAAAGAAGAAAAGCGCGATATGAGCAAGGCGCAGCAATTGGTTTTCCCTCTCTCTGATAAAAAATTTAAAGAAGATGCTGAAGACGAAGAAGAAGATGAGGATTTGGAAGCAATTTTAGCGGCCGACGCCGAAGACGAGACTGAAGAAGAGGATGACGAAGAAGAAGTTCCTGCAGTCCGCTTGGCTCAAAAACGCAAAGTTGTGATGAAGGCAAAGCCTCCACGTCGTATTGAAAATTGGGAAATGCCAAAACTTTCTTTGTTGGAAGATCCACCGGCATCGCGAATTAAAATCGACAAGGCGGAAATCCAAAGAAAAGCGGACTCATTGGTTGAAAAGCTTAAGAACTTTTCAATCGAAGGCCAGATCACTGATGCCAAGCCCGGCCCGCTGGTTACGATGTATGAGTTTAAGCCTAATGCTGACGTGAAAATTTCAAAAATTTCTGAGCTTGAAGACGACTTGTCGCTGGCTCTGTCGTCAGAATCCGTGCGTGTGGTCGGTCACATTCCGGGAACTGATGTGGTTGGTATTGAAACCGCGAACTTGAAGCGCGAAACTGTTTATTACAAGGACTTGATTGCGGAAGATACCTTCTGGAGTGAGGACTTGGCGTTGCCGATGGCCGTAGGCCGTGCGGTTGACGGCGAACCTAAGATTGTCGATTTGCGCAAGATGCCGCATCTGTTGATCGCGGGTACAACAGGTTCTGGTAAATCCGTCTTCGTGGGTTCAATTATTTCTGGATTGTTGTTCAGACATTCGCCGAAAACTTTGCGTCTGGTTTTGATTGACCCGAAAATGGTCGACTTAGCACCATTCGCCGGAGTTCCTCACCTGGCTCTTCCCCACATCACAGAACCGAAGAAGGCTGCGACAGCTTTGAAGTGGGCCGTGCGCGAAATGGAAAAACGCTATAAGTCTTTGTCGAAGTTCGGCGTTGGTAAGATCGAATTGTTCAACGAGAAAACCGCGAAAATGTCCAAAGCTGATGTTGATGAACATGAACGCCACAATATCGCTCTTGAAGAAGGCAAAGCCAAACTGGATCAGTACTATTATCAGCCGCTTCCTTATGTTGTTATCGTGGTGGATGAGCTTGCCGACTTGATGATTGTTGAAAAGCAAAACATCGAAGAGCCGATTCAACGCCTGACGCAAAAAGCCCGCGCCTGCGGTATTCATTTGATTCTTGCGACACAGTCACCGCGTAAAGATGTTGTGACGGGTTTGATTAAAACAAATATCCCAGGCCGTGTGGCCTTAAAAGTTGCTTCGAAAATGGACTCAAGAATTATCATTGATGATTCGGGTGCAGAACGTCTTCTTCCGAATGGGGACATGTTATTCCAAGCTCCTGGTATTGGTAAACCGACGCGCCATCACGGTCCTTATATGAAGGATTCAGAAATTGCGAATGTCGTAAAGCATTGGTCAGATCAAGCTGAGCCGGAATATGACCCACTTGCGATGAGAGCCCTTGAAGGCTTTGCGGGTGGCGATTCTGAATCTGGCGGCGATGGTGGTGACGGCGGAGGATTTGGCGACGAGGAATACGATGAGAGATACGATGAGATTCTTTCTTGGGCTTCTAGCCAAAAAGAAATCTCTGCCTCTTTGATTCAGCGTAAATTCCGCTTGGGCTACCCTCGTGCGGCGCGCATGATTGAAGTCTTTGAAAAAGAAGGTGTTGTGGGCCCTGCAAATGGCAGTAAGCCGCGACAGGTTTTGGTTTCTAGCTATAGCGAAACCTAATGCACTCCGGCTCTGCCGGAGTAGACCGTAGAATGGCATATTGACCCTCTTTGCGGGTGTGTTTTCATTAGGAACACACCAAACCATTCAAGGAGGAAGTATGTTTAAGACTCTTATCGCGGTTCTCGGATTTGCATTCGCACTCAACGCTCAGGCTGCCCCGTCTATTCAGGATACTCTGGTTCATGTTCAGGCCAATGTTATTATGGAAGCCCAAACAATGGGTTTGGATTGGAAGGTTGGCGACACGTCAAACTACGATCTGAACATTGGTGGCTTTATTAAAGGATCGATGGTGATGTCGGTCGACTCTATAGGTGCTGATGGAATTTGGATGAATCAGGACGCAGATCTTGGCTTCGCTGGAAAACAAAAGATTCAAACCCTGATTGATGCAAATACCGGAGAAATCAAAAAGGTCATCGCTAATGGTCAAGAGCAACAAGTTCCTAAGCAGGACCTGGAAATCATTGATACGAAAGAAGAAAAAATCACAGTGCCAGCAGGAACATTTGATAGCATTCATGTAACTGCTCGTGATAAAGCTTCTAGTGATAAGGGTGAAATCAACGTTTGGTTAAACCCACAGGTGGTTCCAGTGGGCGGGACGCTGAAGCAAACAGCTCCAACTCAGTTTGGAACAATGACATTAACTTTGAAATCTTTTAAGAAGAATTAGTCGATGAAATTGAATTTTAGTTTTTTGAAAGCCGCATTCTTTGCGGCTTTCCTCTCCTTCCAAATGTTCTCTTCCCCGGCCTTCTCTCAAAGCAAAGCAATTGCAAATAAATCTGAAACCTATAAAGACATTATTGAAAAAGCCTATAACTTGAGTCTGCAAAAAGACCGTCAACAGGCTCTGAATATTTTGATAGCAGCCTTGCAGAAGGAAAATCGCCCTCAACCCGTGGCCGATCTGCGCAAGGCCATTAATGATGTGGCCCATGTTTTTATCAGTGATAAAGCCCAGCAAATGTTTGAAGCGGGAATTTCGTTGCGAAAAACAGATTTGACCCAAGCTCTGGGTAAATTAAATGAGGCTTCTCGTTTGGAACCTGACAATACGGCAATTCTAAGTGAACTTTCGCGGACCATGATAGCGAAGGGTGATTGCTCTGGGGCGCAAGATTTGATGAGCAAACAAGCCAAGCTTTTGCCCTACGACGAGGAGCTGAAGCTGACCGCAGCCCAAGCCTATGTATGTCAGTCTGCATGGGTCGAATATGGCAAAATATATGACAGCAATGAGGTTCGTAAGTCCCCGTTTCAAAAATTTTGGCTTATTCTTGAAGTCGACCGCTACTTTAAGACCAAGAATTACACCAAAGCACAGGAAATTGCCGCGAACTTGAAGAAAATTGATGGGAAATACCCTGAAGTTTCATATTGGTCATGGAAGTTGGTGCAAGTGGCTAAGAAGCCGGGCTTGGAAGATGCACAGAAATATGTGATTACCTGCAAAAACATTTCAGCCAACCAGTATAGACAGTATATGATAGACCCCATGCTTTGCCGCCATGTCGTTGAGGTAGAGGCAGATCTTAAGGGGTCAAATGGAATTGCTGAATAAATTTTCAAAATATTTTTTTGCTGTTGTTATTGGAGCCTTGCTATCTGGTTGTGGAGTGAAGGGCATGCCGCTTCCTCCCCTAACCCCGGCGCCGCTGGGTCGTGGCGAACCAACGTATTCAGAGACAACAAAAAAATCCTCCAAAGATAAAAAGAAATATAAGAATGAAGACCTGGAAGAGACTCCAGCCTCCGATAATCAGGAGGGTTTGTGAGTTCTTTTTTGCCAGTTCGAATCACGAAGATGTCGGGAGCAGGAAATACTTTTGCTTTGATTGACGCCCGTGATTCTTCGGTATGGAAGAATGTGGAAAAAGATCTGCATATCTCCAGACCAGAATTTGCAAAAAAAGTTTGTGACACTGTATTGGGTGTTGCAACGGATGGACTACTTTTGATTGAAACTGGCTCTGACGGCTTTGATTTCAATTGGGATTTCTATAACAACGACGGGTCGACCGCAGAGATGTGTGGAAACGCGGCTCGCTGTGCCGCTCGCTATTGTCAGGAAAACCTGGCTAATGAACTTAAGAGCATTCGTTTTAAGACGGGCGCTGGATTGGTGACCGCGGAGATTCTTGGTGATGGTCGTGTTCGGGTTCGCATGCCAGAGGCTAAATACGTGCGTGAGAGTATTGAACTGAAGACTCAATCCAGCTCGACAGAAACATTTGCCTTGGTTAATACCGGTGTCCCTCATCTGGTTCAAAAAATTCATACGATGGAAGATGTTGAAAATTTGAAAGAGATGGCGCGTGAGTGCCGTTCGCATGTGGACTTGAAGCCCGCTGGTGCAAATGTAACATTTTATACAATTGAAAATTCAAAAAAAATCCAAGCTGTGACTTTTGAACGCGGAGTGGAAGATTATACTTTGGCTTGTGGAACAGGTGCGGTAGCAGCCGCATTGGTTCATTCCAAAGAAAGCAAAGAGAAAAGCATTGAAGTGCAAATGCCTGGCGGAATTATGATGATTCAGTTTGTTGAAGGCGACACTCACCCGTTGATGACGGGGGAGGCGGTATTTGTGGGAGATTTTCTGTACAATCTAGAGGTGGTTAGATGAAAAATTTTAAAGGTACGTTCACGGCTCTTTTGACACCATTTAAGAATGGCAAAATTGATTTTGGTTCTATTGACCGTTTGGTAAAACATCAGCTTGCAAATGGCGTGGATGGATTTGTTATCAACGGCACCACAGCGGAAAGCCCGACTTTAACTGAAACTGAAAAAGTTGAACTTTTTAAATACGTTCGCAAAATGGTCGGGGACAAAGTTCCGCTGATTATGGGAACGGGATCCAATGACACGGCGAAGACCATTGAAGATTCAAAAAAGGCAGAGAGTCTTGGTGCCGATGCAATTCTGGTTGTTGTCCCCTATTACAATAAACCTCCACAACGCGGATTGTACGAGCACTTCAAGGCGGTTGCATCATCTGTAAAGATTCCGACGATTCTATATAACGTTCCGGGGCGCACAATCACCTCATTGGCGACGGAGACAATTCGTGATCTTTCCAAAGTGCCTGGCATCATTGGTATTAAAGAGGCAACCGGAAAAGTTGATTTCGCAGAAGAGATTATCAAAGCCTGTGGCAAAGAATTTGTGATGCTTTCTGGTGACGACGGCACTTATGTCGAATTCTTGGGTGTTGGCGGTCATGGTGTGATCTCAGTCGCGACTCATGTTATTCCAAAGCAGATGGCTCAGTGGAAAGCTTGGGCGGCTGAAGGTGCAATGGATAAAGCCCGCCAAGACATCGCGAAGTACAATGACCTGATTAACCTGCTGTTCGTTGAAGCAAATCCTATCCCGGTTAAAAAAGCGGTTCAGTTGATGGGCCTTATTGATTCCGCAGAGATGCGCCTTCCTTTGGTTGAACTGGGTGAAGAGCACTCGGCAAAACTCAAAGCGGAAATGACCAAAGTTGGAGTTCTGGCATGAAGAAACTGAAAATCGGCCTGGTTGGCGCCGGTGGTCGCATGGGTAAAGAGATTGCTTCAGTTCTCGAGCAGGGTGCCGATTGCGAATTATTTTATCCCCTTCTTCGTGATGAGAAGGTTGATCCGAAAAAAGCCTCTAAAGTCGACGTGTGGATTGATTTTTCCACCCCGGAAGCATTCGCGGGTGTTTTAAAGATGGCGGCAAAGTATAACACTCCGGTTGTTTGTGGAACGACCGGTTTCACAGCAAAAGAAAAAGCACTGCTTAAAAAATACGGATCGAAGATTCCGCTGCTGTGGGCTTCCAATATGAGTATGGGTGTTGCGGTACTTAACGAAGCATTGAAGTCTTTGTCTGCAATTTCAAATTTTGATTTTCAGATTGAAGAGATTCATCATAATCGAAAGAAAGATAAGCCCTCTGGGACCGCCATTACATTACAGGAAAACCTGGTTAAAGCCGTTGGTAAAACAATTCCTGAGCCCCTAGCAATCCGAGGTGGTGGTGTTTTCGGTGTTCACAAAATCTTTGCGATGAGTGATGAAGAGGTTTTAACTTTCGAACACAGCGCCCTAAATAGAACTGTTTTTGCAAAAGGCGCGGTTCGTGCGGCATCTTGGTTGGCAAAACAAAAACCTGGTCTCTATCAGATTCGTGATGTTCTTTTCGGAAAGAAAGCATGAATCAACCGCATAATGCGCTGATATTTGTAGCCTTGGATTTAGTCGGTGGCGATGCCAAGGCGAAAGATCTATTGGCCAAGATCCTTGAATGCGGCGAAATTGTATCTATTTCTTCGGTTTATAAAAGGTATCTTACGGATGCGCGAGTGGATCTTAACGCTCGCATGGAATTTGTTATCCGGTTTGAAACGGTGATGAGTGTTGATCAATGCTTGCACATGGTTTTGTCTATGTGCGAGCAAGGTTCGCAAGGTTTAAGCCAAAAAAGTCATGCTGAATTGATTCTGCTCTCGTATGATAACGCAATCTTGATGTCTCCACGTCTGACTCTGCCCTATCCAGAGATGCATACAGATCCACTCATAATCCGATGTGCTGCGGAAGCCTGGGGTCAATACGAGCACCCGATCTTTCAGAAAACCCTCAGTGAAATTTCGCGGACAGCAGCTCCAGCCCGAATGGCTGAGTTTTATATTCAAGGTAAAAGCCTGGTTGATTTTTAATATCAGGCGACGTACAAATTTCTATGTAAGATTAAATTGCCACATATCAGTCAGGGAGTTCCCATGAAGTTTTTTATCGATACAGCCAATCTAGAAGAAATTAAACAAGCCAATCTTCGTGGTTGGGTTGATGGTGTTACTACAAATCCTTCTTTGATTGCAAAAGAGAACCGCCCTTTTCACGATATCATCCGCGAAATCTGCAAAGAGATCCCGGGTCCTGTTTCCGCTGAGGTAATCAGCCTTCAGCATGAAGAAATGGTACGCGAAGGTAAAGAGCTTGCGAAGATTGCTTCTAACGTCGTTGTGAAAATTCCGATGTGTGAAGATGGTATGATCGCAGTTAAAAAACTGACTGCTGAAGGCATCAAGACCAACGTCACATTGGTATTCTCTCCCCTTCAGGCTTTGTTGGCGGCGAAAGCTGGTGCAACTATGGTTTCACCTTTCGTAGGTCGTTTGGATGACATTGGATCAGACGGCATGGCGATGGTTAGTCAGGTTATTCAAATTTATGACCAGTACGATTTCGCGACTGAAGTATTGGTAGCAAGTGTCCGTGGTCCTATGCATTTGCAATTTGCTGCAGAGATGGGCGCCGATATTGCGACAATTCCATTCAAAGTGATGCAGCAAATGACCTCTCATCCATTGACTGATAAGGGCATCAAGCAGTTCATGGATGACTGGAATAAAGGTCAAAAGAAATAATGAAACGACTTCTTAGCCTTTTTATCTGTAGTTCAGCACTGCTTTTGTCTAGCTGCCGCACCGGAGGGATTGTTCTTCGTGAAACTCCTTTAAACGTCAGCGAAACAAGAAAAGTCATTGTGTCAGTTATCGGTGAGCCACGCATGGTTAGCGAAAACGGGCGAGAGATGGCTTCAAAGTACTATGATAAAAAAGGCAAGGAAATCGCGAAGATGGATATGGCCAAGGAGCGCTACTCTACGCGTGTGACGATCCTCGGGGATCGTCGTCCTTATGACATTCAGGTCCAGGTTTTAATCGAAGATCGCGATACTGAAGGTGGATTTGAACTCACTGACCGCGATGACGACAAAGCCGCTGCCATTGCGGAAAAGATCAAAAAAGCACTTAACCAAAGTCGTGACTCCCGTAACGTTATTGACGACTTCCGCTCATTCTAAATACCATGAGGAGTAGTCAAGTACTGACTATTCTTCATGAGGTGGACGTTGCGAGGAATGCAGCTCAGACGGCTTTTGCCGATCGCAGTCGTAGCAGGATGCTTTGCGTGGTCAAGTAATATTGGCGGCGTGAAGTTCATTCCTATTTACGAAGCCCTCACAATTAAAGCTCAAAAAAATTCTCCAGCTTATGTCGCGTTCGAAGAGTTAATTGAAACCAGAAAACCCGCCTCTGAGTGGGAGCAAATTCAAAATAAGACTGCGATACATTTAGATTCTGGCAAAAGTTTTGCGCCGTTGTTCGCGCAAAGAATTGTTCTTTCGGAAATGGTTCTAAAGAAAATACCGGAACCGATTCCCGCCGCCAGCGCCGCTCCAGGGCGCCTGACGGCAAGTGAGTCCATCACTGACAGCTCGTGGGTCGACCAACTTTCACCGTCTGAAAGAAAACGCGTGCAAGAGGCTCAGTATCGCTCTGAAGTGTTGAATCAGGAATGGAAGGAAGCAAGCTTCTCCGAAAAAGCCCAAGAGGTACTTGAGAAATCAGGTGTCTTGGTTGGAAATTCAATTCGAGGATCTGTTCCCAACAATAAAATTTATGTCGCTTCGACGGACGCAAATGGGCACACTCGTTCTGAACCGCCCCGTCCATCAGTTGAAACCGGCCACCCTTCTGTAACACGCACCTTGGGTGAGCAAAGTCTGGTGCCTTCTAAAGAAGAGCAAGCGCGTGGTCGCCGAATTGTTGGACCGATTGAAATTACCGGCGGTCTTGCAGTTACAAATGAACATCATATTGAAATTCGCCGTAATGACGAAGGCATTCTCAAAGAACTTGGAAGAGTCGATCTTGTTCAGGGTACTTATAATATAGATGTCGAAGAGACTTCAGGATCTGTGGTCGCTCGTTTGGTGGATAAAGATGGGAAGACCTTGGGTGAAGGAAGCTTCCGCCTGAACCGAGTCGCCACAAATAATACCAATTATCTGCAGGGTCCGAAGTTGAAGGTTGAGCCGCATGCGGATTTCTCAGGAATTGTGACCAGCGCCTACAATCCTAAGCCAACCGAAGTGGCTCCAGCTCAGACGCGGGTGACTTTTGTAAAAGGCGTTAGTGATGTTCCGGTAAAAAAAGATGGCCTTGTCGCCATGGATAACGTGGCCAAGGGTTCGACTACTGTCATGAGAGTGGCAGCACCGAAGCATTTACAGACCACGCAAATTATCGTTTCAGGTCAGGAATTCAAAACATCTCTGTACCCTTCCTCTATGATTAAAGCCCTGCAGGACATCGTCGCGCAACAGAGAGCCTTGTCTTTCGATGGTGAGCCTACAATTATCTGGGGACGAGTTGCCCTCGATGGAAAAACTTTGGCAGGTATTGATGTTTCTGTGGAATCAAACCCAGGATTGCAGCCGGTCTATTTCAACTCATTCATGATTCCAGATCCGCAACTCAAAACAACCAGCGAGAATGGTTTGTTTGCTTTCGTTGACGTGAATCCTGGATTCCACTCATTGCTGGCGACCCGTTCGGATTCAATTTTTGGCTACGTAAATGTGGTGGCCGAAGAAGGTACTGTTGCTCAGGGTGATATTGATTCTACGATTAAATCTGAGCCGGTTCCATTAAAGGTCTATGATGCCTTTACCGGCGAAGCCCGAGCGGCGACCGTAACCATGCAGAGTCTTCAGGATGAGCTCAATGTTGAAAACGGAACTCAATCTTTGATGCTTCCTCATTTGAATCGTCTTGGTTTAATGAGAGTTCATCCAGAGGGGGCGGATTACATTCCAGCTCGTTACATCTATAATGACAATGAAGAGTTCATTCACGTACCGTTGGTTCAATTTAGCTGGCTGAGCGCAATCAAGTCGTTCTTAAAGATTGATGATTCACCAAGTGGCGCCATCATCGTTGGATTTGTGCCGGACGAAGATTTTGAAGTTTATATTGCGGGCTACGATAATTTTAATCCGCATAATGTCGTATATTTTGATATGCAGGGGCGCATCTTACAGAATCGCAAGGGTATGAGTGGCGGGGGCTTTATTCTTTATAATGTTCCTGAAGACACTCATGAAATTGTGGTTGTGGGAAGCAGAACTCAAAAGATTTACTCTCGAGTTCTTCCGGTCGATCCGAATTCCTTGTCGGTGTTATCTTTCCGCGAGTAGTTCGCGGAATTATTTTGAAGAAAATTCCTCTACTTTTTTCTTAAAGAAATTTCCGCGATCTTCGAAGGATTTAAATTCATCCAAGCTGGTTCCGCCAGGACTGAGTAGCACTGTATCTGCGCTTTTGGCGTGATCAAAGGCATATGTCAAAGCCTCGTCTAATCTTGAAAAGCTAACCCCATCAAGTTCAGATTTCTTTTGCGCGATCTCCCGGCATTCACCGAAAAAGATGAACTCGATATCAATGAAGGCAGCTAAGACTTTCAGTTGCTCCCATGGCAGATTTTTATCCCGGCCCCCTAAAAGTAAAAATAATTTTCCACCGGGAACTAATGTGTCAAAAGCGGCCGTCGCGGCTATTAGAACGCTGTCTATTGCCGTGGCCTTACTGTCATTGATGAAGCGAATGCCTTTAGAAGTGCCTAAATTTTCAAGTCGATGAGAAAGTCCGGTAAAGTTCTTCATGGCCTCAATCGCAGAGTGTGGCCATCCCGCTTCAAGAGCCAGGGTTGCCGCCAAGGCGAGGTTGTCTTGGTTGTGCTGACCAATTAATAGAGCCTTATCAAGTTGCAAAGATTTTAATTCTGTATCATTTCTTGAAATAAAGCGAACTTGCTCAGAGTGATTCATGGTCTTTGCATATTCGACAAGATCCCCACCCTCACTATTGAGGAGCATTTTGTCTTTTGTGATAGAAAGGATCTTCCACTTTGTTTCGTAGTAGTGCTGAAGATTTTCGTAACGTTCAAGATGATTCGAAGTTAGGAAGGTAATGGCCGATAGGTCCAAGAAAAGACCATCGCAATTTTCCAGTTGATAGCTCGAAAGTTCTAAAACAACCCAATCGGCAGGTTTACGAACGCCTTCGACTAAGTCGGCGGCATATTCAGCAAAAGGGGTTCCTAAATTTCCGCCCACAAAAGCGGTTTTTGAAAATGCGGCTAGACCTGCCTGCAGAAGAGATACTGTGGTGCTTTTTCCCACGGACCCAGTAACTCCAATCAATTTTTCAGTGGTAAGAAATGAACATGAAAGTGAAATCTCACTGGTGACCTCAATACCATGTTGGCGAGCCGATTGGATCCATTGGGAAGCAAGGGGAACGCCTGGAGAGACGACGAGGGTTTTCGGTTGGACCTCAGACATGAGTTTACTCGGATCATTGTAGTCTGCGGTCGCTAACTTTCCATCAAAGCATTTGATAGCGTTTGCGGAGACCCCGGCGGCTAGAAGCAGGCGTTTAGCTGCTTCACCACTTTTTCCCATACCGACAATTGCAATTGGTGTCTTGAGGTTCTTGATAAATTCGTTCATCTCGAGGATCATATTCGTGGGAGGCAGATTTGCCCACTTCTTTTTTTGATAACACAGGTACGGACTTTCGATCGGCGCAGTACACAGCGGTGATCAGTGATTTGCATTTATCAGAGGCAGAGCCTGTGAATATCCGCTTCCCATTGTGGAAGAAGTTTAAAACGAGGCAATTCTTCTTTGATGATGTTTTTGAAACCTTTCTTAAACATATCGAAGAAAAAGCTCAAGGCGCTCCCATCGAGTTGATTCTTAATGGCGATATCTTTGATTTTGACAGTGTTATGGCCCTGCCTGAGCAGCCGGCTTTTCATGTTAGCTGGTTAGAACGTCATCGCGGCCTCTTCCCGCGCCAAGAGCGTTCACGATTTAAGATCGAAAAAATTCTTAAAGATCATGCTGATTTTATGAAATCGTTGCGTGAATTTGTATTGCGTGGTCATCGAGTCATATTTGTGACAGGCAATCACGATCTCGAACTTCATTTTCCGGCGGTGCAAGAGGAAATTCTTCGGTCTTTAAATCTGCCCGAAGATAAAGTTCAGCAAATACGTTTTGTCGAATGGTTTTATATCTCCAATCAAGACACTCTGATTGAGCACGGCAATCAGTATGACCCATATTGCATGTGCGAAGACCCGATCAATCCCTATGTTCGAGGATATAATTATGTCTCATTGAAGCTTCCGTTTGGAAATTTGGCTTCGCGGTACATTTCGAATGGTATGGGATTTTTCAATCCTCATGTGGACACGAACTATATTATGACCCTGTCCGAGTATATTAAGTTCTTCTTCAAATATATTTGGAAGGCGCAGCCGGGGCTGGTTTTTACCTGGTTTTGGGGCTCGCTTGCGACCTTAATTCACGCTTCTTTTGACCGTTTGTCGGCTCCAATTCGCAATCCCTTAAGCATTGAAGACCGTGTGTCGCTTATCGCACGAAAGGCCAATGCGGAAGATCGAATGGTGCGTGAGTTGAAGGAGTTGTTTTCGGACCCAGCCGCGAGTCAGCCCATGCTCCTGGCGCGTGAATTATGGTTGGATCGGGCGTTCATCGTATTTATTGCCTTCTTCTTGATTTTCCAACTGATGGTCTTTGTGCGATCGGTATATGAAGCTTCATTTTTCTGGGCGTTTATTCCCCTATTTGCTTTGCTGCCGTTCTTTTTGTTTTATAGCAAATCAATCAGCTCTTTGGTTTCAAGCTACAAAGAGCCGGATGATCGTGTGCTCGCTATGGCCAGCGCGATCACGAAGGTGAAGCGAATTATATATGGACACACCCATATCACTCGCCATGAAATTATTGGATCGGTGGAACATCTGAACAGCGGATGCTGGTCTCCTGCATTCCTAGATGTTGAGTGCACAAAACCTCTGGATCAAAAGACTTTTGTGTGGATTTCTCCCGGAGAAAATAACGTTCGACAGGCTGAATTGATGCGATTCCTCGAAGGAAAATCTGAAGTTGTGAATCCATCTGCGCGTTAAAATAGCGTGATGAGGTTAAGGCGCATCTCAACTTAGTGCGCCGCAAAAATGATTTTTCTTTGTCAATTCCTAGACCCTATGCAAACCTTTTAATGTTACATTTAATCACGCATGGAGAGGTTCAACATGACAGAAGTTCTTGTAGTAACTAGCAAAGTAAAAAAATTGATCAAAGAAAAAGGTGGCATGAACACTTCAGCTGAGACTATCGACGTACTTAGCAAAGCTATTGAGCAACTTTGCTTGAAAGGCGTAGACAGCGCTAAAGCTGATGGCCGCAAAACAGTAATGGCTCGTGATATCGTTATTGATCATCTTTAATTAGTTTTTGAAAAGTAGGTCTTCTTATTTTTCAATTCCTTAAAGAACAAAAAACCCACAGTTTTGCTGTGGGTTTTTTTATTTGTAATTCCTAAAGCATCTGTTGGAGTTCGTCCCAAGAGATGATTTTCACCCCGAGGCTTTGTGCCTTTTCGACTTTGGATCCAGGATCATCGCCGACGACCAGATAGCTCAATTTAGAAGATACCGAGCTTAATATTTTGCCGCCATTTTTTTCGATAACATCTTTTGCGTCGTCTCGTTTGACAGGCAGTGTTCCTGTAATCAAGAAGCTCATACCCGACAAAGCCCCTTCGGTCGCACGCACGGGATTGGTGATGTGAACACCGAGTTTCTGCATGTCGTGAACCTCTTGAACTAAACGCGCATTCGCGGTCCATTCGATAATGGATTTGGCCACCTTTGGTCCAATTTCCGGGACTTGAAGCAGCTCTTCTTCATTGGCCTTCAAAAAGTTTTCGATGTTAACAAAATGATCTGCCAGAAGTTTTCCAGTTTGTTCGCCGACAAAGCGAATTCCCAAGGCAAAGATAAAGCGTGCGAGTGGTGGGTTTTTGCTCTTTTCAATGCTGGCAATTATATTTTCGGCGGATTTTTCGCCCTGTCGGTCCAAAGACAGGATTTGTTCTTTTGTCAGGCGATAGAAATCTGAGAAGCAAGTTAGTAGCTTGTGGTCGACAAGAGTTTCAATGAGACGATCACCAACTTTATCAATATTCATCGCTCGTCTGGCAACAAAGTGCTTGAGCGACTCTTTAACTACAGCGACACACAATGGATTCACACATCGAGTGACAACTTCACCCTCGAGTTTTTCGACAGGTGATTTACAAGCAGGACATGCAGTGGGCATCAAAAAGGGAATGCTATTTTTGGGCCGCTTATCCAGAACAACCGATACGACTTCGGGAATAACATCACCAGCTCTTTGAATGACGACGGTGTCGCCCACGCGCACATCTTTGCGGTTGATCTCGTCTTGATTGTGAAGAGTCGCATTAGTGACGGTGACGCCCCCTACTTTAACGGGAGTCATAATAGCTACAGGCGTGAGGGCGCCGGTGCGGCCGACTTGAACATTGATCTCTTCAATTACTGTTGTCGCTTGTTCAGGTTTAAATTTTGCGGCAGTGGCCCAGCGTGGACTGCGCGCAACCAAACCCAAATCATCCTGAATTCTGAGCGAGTTCACTTTTACGACGATTCCATCGATATCAAATGGCAATGAAGGGCGAACTGTTCCAATATGATGATAATAATCAACGACTTCTTGAGGGCCCTTGCAGACGCGCACGAGATCAGAATTTGCTTTCAGAGCTGTCGGAATCCCATGTTCTGCAAAGTATTCTTCAATACCTTCCTGGGTCTTAAACGAAAGACCTTCGACCATGCCCAGAGCATATCCGAAGAACTTCAACGGGCGCGAGGCTGTAACTTTGGGATCAAGCTGGCGCATGGATCCGGCCGCGGCATTGCGAGGATTTGCAAAGGTCTGCTGCCCATTTTCTTGCTGTGCTTCATTTAATTTTGCGAAATCCTGTTTGAAGATTAAAACTTCGCCACGCACTTCAAGAATCTCAGGCGCGTCTTTGGTTGCAAGTTTCAGAGGTATACTTTTGATGGTTTTGATGTTTTGGGTGACATCTTCACCAACGGTACCGTCACCTCGGGTGAGGGCGCGAATAAGTTGACCCTTCTCATAGACCAACTCCATGGAGAGTCCGTCAAATTTCGGCTCACAGAAGTACTCAATTTCATTTTCAGTATTGAGGAATTTTTTTACGCGCTCATCGAAATCGAAGATATCTTCAGGCGAATAACTATTGCCCAAGGAAAGCATCGGAATTCGATGGTTTACTTTTTTGAAAGACTCAAGAACCTGGCCTCCGACGCGTTGGGAGGGTGAATCAGAAATGCCCAAACCCTCAGTTGTTGCCTCAAGATCCAAAAGCTCTTGAAACAATTGATCGTATTCAAAATCTGTAATTGTTGGCTTATCGAGGACGTAATAGTTGTGATCATGGGTTGAGATGAGTTTTTTCAACTCCTCATGACGTACTTGGGGGCTTCCTTGGCTATTTTTCTGAGTTCGCTTTTGGGACATAGGTCGGACTTTAGCAAGGGAATCTCGGCGAATCACGCGGAAGCTTTCCTGTTGCAGCGCTACAACTGGTCCTCCTTCAGGGACTTGGTGACTGACACAGGAATTTTTATTACATTCTTAAGCGTTAAATCCCCATGGATCACTCCATAAATGCCAGATTCGAAAAATAGGAGATTGTCGTGATTGATAAAAAAACCATCGAGCATATTGCCAAACTTGCTCGCCTGCATATCACCGAAGCGGAAGCAGCTCAGTACAGCGCTCAACTTGAAAAAGTTCTTCATAACTTTGAACAAATCGCAAAGGTCGACACAGCTGGTGTTGAACCATTGATCACCCCTACCGAAATTGAAGCTTACTGGCGCGATGACGAAGCAAAAAAAGACTTCACCGCAGAAGAGATGACTGCAAATGCTCCATCTCGCACGGGCAACCTCTTTAAAGTACCACCGGTTGTATAAGGATTATGAATATGGAATTAACATTTGCCTCATTGAGTGAAATTTCTGACGCCGTTAAATCTAAGAAGGTCAGTGCGAAAGAAGTGACGGCGCACTTTCAATCCCGCATTCAGGCTTTGAATCCAAAGTTGAATGCTTTTACATCTTTAAATCAAGACGCTTTGAAAGATGCGGAAGCTATTGATGCTCGCATCGCTAAAGGCGAAAATGTGGGCGCATTGGCGGGTGTTCCTTTTGGCATCAAAGAAATGCTTTGCACAAAAGGTCTTACGACTACCGCGGGATCAAAGATGCTTAGCAACTTCGTTCCTCCCTACGACGCAACTGTAGTGGCTCGCTTGAAGCAAGCCGGCGTGGTTGTGATGGGAAAATTGAATCAAGACGAGTTCGCTATGGGCTCTTCGAACGAAACATCTTTTCATGGCAATGTTAAAAATCCATGGGACTTGGAAAGAGTTCCTGGGGGCTCTTCAGGTGGTTCGGCAGCTGCGCAATCGGCGCGCTTGGTGGCCGGTACTATTGGAACCGACACAGGTGGATCGATTCGTCAGCCAGCAAGTTTTTGCGGTATCGTGGGCGTTAAGCCAACGTATGGTCGTGTAAGCCGTTACGGCATTATCGCTTTTGCTTCTTCTTTGGATCAAGCGGGTCCGATGGTAAGTTCTGTGCAAGATGCGGCACTTACAATGGAAGCAATTTGTGGCCATGACCCGATGGACTCTACAACCTCACAAAAAGCAGTTCCACAATGGAGCAAAAATATTTCTACCAATATCAAAGGTATGAAAATTGGTGTTATTAAAGAATACATGAAAGGTGGCTTGGACGCTGATGTTCAAAAAACTTTCGATGATTCTTTGGAAACGCTAAAAAAAATGGGTGCTGAAATCGTTGAAGTTTCAGTATCAATGACAGAGTTTGCCGTACCAATTTATTATCTGGTAGCGACCAGCGAAGCTTCCTCTAACTTAGCTCGTTATGATGGTGTGCGCTTCGGTTATCGTTCGGAATTCAAAAACTTGTCGTCTATCGATCTTGAAGATTTCTATGGAAAGACACGTGGCGAAGGATTTGGTAATGAAGTAAAGCGCCGTATTATGCTTGGCACTTATTGTCTTTCAAGCGGCTACTATGATGCTTTCTACAATAAGGCAGGCCAAGTTCGTCGTCTTCTAACGAATCAATATTTAGCGGCTTTCAAGCAATGTGATGCTATTGTTAGCCCGGTCACAACGTCTCCAGCTTTCAAAATTGGTGAACTTGTGAATGATCCATTGACGATGTATTTGAATGACATCTTCACAACCTCAACAAACTTGGCGGGCCTTCCTGGCATGAGCGTTCCTTTTGGAATGTCTAAGGCCGGCTTGCCTATCGGCATCCAACTGACTGCGAGCCACTTTGAAGAGCAAAAAATGCTCAACGTTGCTGCCGCTCTTGAGAGCGTTTCTCCGGTGAAAGGAAAAAATCCACATGTCATCTAGAGGTTATGAACCAGTAATTGGTATCGAAATTCACGTACAACTTAGTACGAAAAGTAAAATGTTCTGTGCGGATCCTACGACGTTTGATGCTGGAGATAACGAAAACGTTTCGCCCATCAGCGCCGGAATGCCGGGTACTTTGCCGGTTGTGAATAAAAAAGCAATCGAGTACGCGATCAAAACAGGTTTGGCATTGGGTTGCGAAATCCGCAAAAAATCAGTTTTTGCTCGTAAAAACTATTTCTATCCAGATCTTCCTAAGGGCTACCAGATCTCTCAGTACGATCAGCCAATTTGCGAAAGTGGTACGATCACTTTCAAGGTAGATGGTGTGGATAAAACTGTGAGTATCACCAGAGCCCACTTGGAAGAAGATGCTGGTAAATCAAATCACTCTGGTGACTACACTTTGATCAATTTGAATCGCGCAGGCATTCCACTTCTTGAGATCGTGACGGGTCCGGATATGCGCACTCCTGCTGAAGCTGCAGAGTACGGCAGAGCTGTTCGCCAAATCGTTCGCTATCTGGATGTGTGCGATGGAAATCTTGAAGAAGGATCGATGCGTTGTGACTGCAACGTTTCCGTTCGCAAAGTGGGCGCACCTCAATTCGGAACGAAAGTGGAAATCAAAAACGTAAATTCATTCCGTTTCGTTGAAAAAGCGATCGAATATGAAATTGAACGCCAAATCGACGCTCTTGAGCGTGGCGAAAAAATTGTTCAGGAAACCCGCTTGTGGGATCCGGATAAAAACCGTACGGTTTCAATGCGTGCTAAAGAAGATGCCCAAGACTATCGCTACTTCCCAGATCCGGATCTTTTGCCACTGATCGTGACAGAAGCCATGGTTGAAGGTTTCCGCAAAGAGTTGCCGGAGTTGCCGATTGCCCGTGCGAAGCGCTTCCAAGCGGAACAAGGCTTGCCGGAATACGATGCTTTGGTTTTGACGACTGAAAAAGCTTTGGCAGATTTCTATGAAGAAACAGCGAAAGAGTCTAAAAACTTTAAAGCTTCTTCTAACTGGGTCATGACTGAGCTCTTGCGTGAACTTAATAATGCAAATAAGGACATCACTGATTCGCCGATCAAACCAAAACAATTGGGTCGCATGGTGGCTTTGATTGATAACGGCACGATCTCTGGAAAAATTGCAAAAACAGTTTTCCAGGAAATGTGGCAGTCAGGCAAAGATCCAGAAGTGATCGTTAAAGAAAAAGGACTTGTGCAAATCACGGATCCGGCGGCGATCGCAAAGATCATCGATGAGGTTCTGGCTGCGAATGCACAAAACGTTGAAGACCATAAGTCAGGTAAAAAGAAAAATCTCTTTGGCTTTTTCGTGGGTGCTGTAATGAAAGCTTCAAAAGGACAGGCGAATCCTGAACTTGTGAACCAAATCTTGCTGGAGAAATTGAAATAATATGAAGGTGGCGGCCCTTGATCTTGGAACAAATACTTTTCTTTGTCTGATTGCTGAAGGCAATGAGACCGGGATAACCAAAGTTCATAAAGACTTGGTGGAGGTTGTTCGATTAGGCCAAGGAGTCGACAAGACCGGAGAGCTTCAGGATGAAGCTCTCGACCGTGCACGCAAATGCCTTACTGAATTCAAAAAGGAAATCGACAAGCATCATGTCGATAAGATTCTTGCGATGGCTACATCGGCCGCTCGCGACGCTCGCAATGGCCAAGAGCTTTTTGATATCGGCAAGGAGCTGGGTATTCCCATAGAGGTTATACCTGGTGAGGATGAGGCTCGCATCAGCTATCAAGGTGCTACTGGTGGAGTCATTGAGCCAAACAAAACAAATCTTGTCGTGGATGTCGGCGGTGGTTCAACAGAACTTATTGTGGGACGCGGAGAAGAGATTCTTTTTGGCGAAAGCTTGAATATCGGGGGCGTTCGTCTTACCGAAAAGTTTGTTACTCAACAGCCTGTTTCTCCGCGCGAGCAGGAACAACTTTCTCAATATATAAATGAGCAGATTCAAAAGATTCTTCCAGATCTGCAGAAAAATAAGCTGGATCAAATTATTGCAGTGGCGGGAACTCCCACGTCGATTGTTGCCATTGAGGTGGGCGGTTTTGACGAAAAGAAAGTTGACGGCTTCTTTCTTTCAAAAGAACGTCTGAAATTTTGGGTTCATGAGTTTTCCCAAACTTCTGTCGAGGAAAAGCGAACAAAGTACCAACTTGGTGGTCGAGCCGATATTATCTTTGCGGGGGCTTCTATTTTGTTAAATGTCGTGGAAGCTCTTAACATGGATGGTATCTGTGTATCCACTAAAGGGGTGAGATATGGTGTCGCTCTTGAGATGCTTCGTAGTAGCTCTCGTTCTTAGTTTTTCTGCGAACTCATTCGCGGCTCTTCAATTTACAAAAAAGAAAGTCACACTGGGCTCCAAGACTTTTGTCGTGGAAGTGGCTGAAACCATGCCTCAGCATGAGCGCGGTTTAATGTTTGTAAATAAACTCGATGAAGATCAAGGCATGCTCTTTATTTTTAAAAATGAAGAGACTCGATTTTTTTGGATGAAAAATACTTTGATTGATCTTTCAATTGGGTTTTTTGACAAAGATAAAACTTTAGTCGATGTCCAGGAGATGAAATCAGGACAAAATATCAGTGATGCAAACCTTCCTTCTTATGCGAGTGCGAAACCCGCGAAATATGCACTAGAGATGAATAAGGGATGGTTTGATAAGAACAAAATCAAACTGGGTTCGAAATTGAAGATACACCCCTAAGTCCAGTGGCGGCGGAAATATTTGCCAGCCTTCCATCTTGGCTTTAGATTGTTAATAACGCTTTACCGAAACAGTATGTTTCGTAGCATCACTCAAGGACGAAAAAATGATGAAAAAGCTCGTTGTCTTAATCGCTTCTCTTGGACTGGCCGTACAGCTTAGTGGCTGCAGTCTATTCAGCAGCGAAAATAAATCCGACGCAGAAGTAACCGCTGACGTAGATTCCGCCGATCTCGAAAAGCTTGAAGGCGATGAAGCGCTTTTGGCTGCTGACAACTCTTCGTTGGCAAGCGATCAACTTCCTGAAGATGCATTGGGTGAATCGGCTCCAAAGGCTGAATCTCAAGCGATCGCTGCAGCGCCGGCAACTCCAGCTCCTGTTGAAACAACTTCAAATGAAGCTCTACCTGCAGATCCATTCGCAGAAAATACAGCGGCGGCTGAAATTGCACCTCCACCTGCTGAGTCGAATACAACAATTGTAGACAGCGGAACCACAACGACTCCTGAGTCTGTTCCAATGCTTGAAAGTACGACAACAACAACAACGGTTGAAACTCCGGCTCCTAAGAAGGCATCTGCCTCACTTCAAAAGGTGGCAACGGCTCCTTGGAAGGTTGGAAAAACCTGGTTCAATACAGTTTACTTCGCACGTCCTGGCGATTCATTGGCAAGCATCTCTCAAATGATTTATGGTGCTGATAAAACTGCTGAACTAAAAAAAGGGAACGCAACTTTCAAAAGTCGTTCTGTAAAACCGGGCGACAAAGTTTACTACAATTCGCCACATCGTCCTGATGATTCTGCACGAATGATTACCTTCTACGAGGACAATGGTGTCGCTCCTGAAGTTTACGTGGCGAAATCAGGTGATAATATCCGTAAAGTTTCAAAAAATCTTTTGGGATATCCAAATGCATGGAAAGAAGTTTGGGCTACAAACTCTATCGACTCTAAAGATGCAATTCCAGAAGGTACTGAATTGCATTTCTGGAAAGGTGGCAACGTAGCCGCAGCACCTGCTGCTCCGGCACAACCGGATATGCAAATGGCTCCACCTCCTGCGCAGGAAATGCCAGCTGCACCAACTGAACTTGCAGGGCAAGCGCCTCTAGGAGAAGCTCCACATCAAGCTCAAGCGGAAATTCCACCACCACCGCCAATGCCTGAGCAAGCTCCAGAGATGGCGCCACCTCCGCCGCCTCCAGATATGGCACAAAACCAAATGGCTCCGCCACCACCACCTCCTCCAGCGGAAGCTATCAATCCACCACCACCTCCGCAGAAAAAGCATCAAATGGAGGAAGCTCCAGCTGGTGGAATGGATAACGATACAACTCTTGCTTTGGCAGTTGTTGGTTTGGCGGCCGCGGGTCTTGCAGGTCTCATCGTTATGAGAAAGAAAAGAAAACAAAAAGAAGCTGAACAGCAGGCGATGGAACACACCCACGTCGGAACATAAAGAAAAAGGGCGCTTGAGGCGCCCTTTCTTTTTTAATCGTTGGATCGTTGATATCTCAATTAAAACTTATCCGACCTTTTTAAAGATCGAGTTCATAACAGAGCGGGCTTCAGAGCGACCGTTCTCTACGAAGTAAATCAAGTCATCGACAATCTGAACGTCTCTGTTGTTGGTTGGCATAAACTTGATGCCACAGCCAGCAGAATTGATCCAAATCACATGAGCTGCGATTTTTCTTTCTCGTCCTGCGACGACAAACATTAAGTTGAGTTTTTCATTGGCGCGAACATCTCCGCCTGCGAACTCTAAGAAGGCTCCCGTGATGCTGATATTTTTAAGCGTGCCCAGTGTCTCTTCACGCGCATAGTTGCGCTTGAAAGATACCTCGAGGTTCAGAGGGGTTCTTGGTGCCGGAACATTAATCGTGTCCTCCACTTTTGATCTCCTTGTGCTTATAAGTGTGCGATAATTACGTTTCGGTATTGCTTGGCAAAAATTAATACCTGTTAGAGGTAATTTTGCAAAAAATGATAGCACCCGGAAAAACCGGACGTCTTGAATCGATACTTAACGTGTTGAAATAGCGGGAAATTGTTTAAACTGAATATCAACTAGACCGAGCACATGATAGAGGTGTTTCTGAAGAGCTGCGGCTCTCTTTGGGATCAGAAAGTTTAGAAATCTGTCGAAGTTTTTGCCTCTTTCGATCTTCTATAAAAAAGTAGCGCCAGTGCCAAGGGAATCAATAGTTGTTTAGGTTTCAAACTTGAAATTCATTGTTGGCGAGTCCCATTTTAAGTGTCCTAGAAGGAATAAATCACAAACTTAATACTTGGCGACCATTTGTTTAGTTGAAAATTAGTTAATATTTACAGCAACTTACATTAAATCAATCCATTGCAAGAAAGGCCCTGCGGAGGCCAAAAAGATTTTCGATTGACAAGATATCCCAATTTCTAGGAAAGTTAGGGCAAGCACACAGTTTGGGTCCAGTCGGATCAAACTTCATTATGTACCGATCTTTCTCTCTTATTATATCCCACAAGGAGTTCCAGTTTGTCTGAACCAAAAGATCAACCCGGCGTTGAAGCACCAAAAAAGCGCACTCGCACAACCAAAGCGACTGAAGAAGCTTCAACACAACAAGCGGCCCCGGCTGAAAAACCAGCACCCGCTCCAAAACCTGCAGCAGAAGCGCCCGTAGCGGCTCCTCAAACTTCTGCCCCAACTGAAGCTAAAGCAGAAGGCGCACCAGCCGCTGCAACTCAAAGCCAAGCTCCACAACAAGAGCCTCGCGAAAATACAAGACAAGATCGTCCACAACACCAACAACCTCGTCGCGATTTCCGTCCAAGCAATCGTGATAACAGAGATAGAAATGACCGTGGCGGCGGCGGTGGACATCGTCATGATCGCAACGACAGAAACGATCGTGGAGATCGGGGTGACCGTGGTGACAGAGGCGATCGCGGTGATCGTCATGGCGGCGGTGGCGGTCAACGTCGTGATTTCCGTCCTTACGGAAGAAGCAATGAAGATTCTCAACCAAGCGGTGATGAACATTCAAATATGCCTCAACAGGCTCAAGACGTAGACGTTTCAGATATTCAATTAACTGATGAAGAGAAAACATGGCTTTCATCAAAGGATTTGAAATCAAAAAACATCACGCAACTTACTGAGCTTGCAACTAAACTAAAAATTGAAAACGCTGCCGGTCTTCGCCGTCAGGATATGATTTTCGAAATTTTGAAACGTGCTGCAAAACTTGGTCAGGACATTTATGGTTCTGGTGTTCTTGAAATCCTGCCAGATGGTTACGGTTTCTTGCGTTCTCCAGACTTTAACTATCTTCCAGGTCCGGATGATATTTACGTTTCTCCATCACAAATTCGCCGTTTCGGTTTAAGAACGGGTGATACTGTGACGGGAACTGTTCGTCCTCCAAAAGAAGGCGAACGCTATTTTGCACTTTTGAAAGTTGATTCTCTAAACTTCGAGACGACTGAAAAAGGTAAAGATAAAATCCTTTTCGACAACTTGACGCCGCTTTATCCAAATGAGCGTTTGAAGCTTGAGCACAATCCAGGTGACTACACAACACGTGTGGTTGATTTGATGGCGCCACTTGGAAAAGGTCAACGTGCCTTGATCGTTGCCCCACCAAGAACTGGTAAAACAGTTTTGATGCAACAAATTGCCAATGCGATCACGACAAATCATCCGGAAGTAAAATTGATCGTTCTTTTGATCGATGAACGTCCGGAAGAGGTGACTGACATGCAACGTACCGTAAAAGGTGAAGTTGTATCGTCAACATTCGATGAGCCACCAACTCGCCACGTTCAAGTTGCAGAGATGGTTATTGAAAAAGCAAAACGTTTGGTTGAACACAAACATGACGTGGTCATCTTGCTGGATTCTATCACTCGTCTTGCTCGTGCTTACAATACGGTTGTTCCTCCTTCTGGAAAAATCTTGTCAGGTGGTGTGGACTCAAATGCTCTTCACAAACCAAAACGTTTCTTCGGTGCTGCTCGTAATATCGAAGAGGGCGGATCTTTGACGATCATCGCAACAGCATTGATCGACACAGGTTCTCGTATGGATGAGGTTATCTTCGAGGAGTTTAAAGGTACTGGTAATGCCGAGATCCACTTGGATCGTAAGCTTATGGAAAAACGTATCTTCCCTTGCATGGACATCAACAAATCAGGAACTCGTAAAGAAGATCTTCTTATCGACCGCGCTGACTTGAACCGCTTGTGGATCCTCAGAAAAGTCCTGGCTCCGATGAACGTCATCGATGCGATGGAATTCTTGATCGACAAAGTGGGCAACACGAAGTCAAACACGGACTTCTTGAAAGCGATGTCGGGCCCGGGAAACTAAGCTGATTTAAAATGTAAGAACAAAAAAAGGGAGTCTTAAGACTCCCTTTTTTATTTTGGCGATAATGTCTGGAGCCTCAAAAGTTGCTCGAGCCCACGTTTGGTGGGACCGGCGTACTTCTTTACCAGAGGCTTTGGGATTTATTGAGCCAGCGTAGAAGAGGCATCATAAGTTCGAATTCTTTTGCGACTTTCTTTGGGAAATCTTTTTTGAGGGCGATGGAATCGTCGAAGGTTTTTGAGACGAAGAACTGTTTGAGGCGAAGATAGTCGATCATCTCGTGATCGGGAGAGATGCCGCGTGGATTTGTCTTCAGACGTTCACCGGAAATATCTCCGAAATGTTTTTTGAAGTTACGATCTTCGATGATTTCCAAAAATGAATCTGAATGTTGAACAATAGCTTCGCGTATTTTACGAAGCTGTTGGGAGTTCGGCATATACAACCCACCTCCGACAAAAATTTCTCCAGGTTCTATATGAAGATAGAGCCCAGGGCTGTCCATATTCTTTCCATAAGTTCCAAACGGCAAACTGGCAGCGATATTTGTTTTGTAGGGCGTCTTGTCTTTGCTAAACCGAGTATCGCGATAAACGCGCAAGACCGCATGTTTTGGATCGAAGCGAATTTCAGGTGCAAATTTTCGAGCTTCTTCACCAATTTCGCAAATCAAAGCCATCATGGGGAGGCGTAAAAGTTCGTCATAGGTCTCTTTGCGGGGCTGAAACCAATTGCGGCGATTATTCCTTTTTAGAGACCTCAGGAAGCGAAAAGCCTCGGGGGAGAACCCTCTAAAGTCCTGAATTTCAACAATTGAGCTGGTTTTCACAAGGCTAACTCCAGACAGCCATCAGTTAGGCTAAAGTACGGTAAACATGAGGTTATTCTCGAACCAGAGGCCCCTGTTTTCAAGCTGTTTGTTGCCAAAAAAAGCAGCGATTTTTTCTCGACACAGGGGGGTCACTGTGTTAAACCCTTTTAGCTTAAGACCAAAATAGTTTGATTATTTTAGAAGGAACCAGGTCATGAAACAAAACTTGCATCCAAAAGTAAACACAGTGGTATTCAAAGATATCTCTTGTGATTTCCAGTTCTTGGGAACTTCCACTTTGCACTCTAACGAGATGGTAAAATGGGAAGACGGTAAAGAGTATCCATTGGTAAAAGTAGAGATCTCTTCTGCTTCTCACCCATTCTTCACTGGTAAACAGCGTGTAATGGACACTGAAGGTCGTATCGATCGTTTCAAAAAACGTTACGGCAAAAAGTAAATTGCATACCTCCGTCTGGAGGAACGTCTTGCATGAAATGCGGTTCACTTTTCGAACCGCATTTTCTTTTCTGAGCATCATCAAAAAGACTGCTATAATGTTAGCAGTTCAGAATCCACAGCATCAGTTCTAGGAGCAATTCCCATGTTCTCAAAATTGGCAGAAGTTGAATCGCGCTATGAAGAAGTCAATATGTCTCTTCAAAGGCCCGACATCGCTTCGAACCAAACGCAGTATCGCGCATTGATGAAGGAACTTGGCAGCCTAGAGAAGATTGTTTTGGTTTATCGTGATTTCAAAAAGAAAACTGCGAATCTTAAAGACAGCAAAGAACTTTTCACTGCTGAACAAGATCCAGAAATGCGCGAAATGATTCGTGAGGAAATCAAAGAGCTTGAAGCGGAACTTCCTAGCTTGGAAGATCAGTTGAAAATTCTTTTGATCCCGAAAGATCCTAATGACGATAAAAATATCATCTTAGAGATCCGTGCGGGCGCCGGTGGTGATGAAGCTTCTTTGTTCGCCGACGAGCTGTTCCGTGGTTACGTTCACTATGCTTCTTCTCAAGGTTGGAAAGTTGAAATGCTTTCTTTCTCTGAAGGCAACGTGGGTGGAGCTAAAGAGATTATCGCGAGTGTTTCCGGCGACTCTGTTTACAGCAAATTGAAATACGAATCAGGTGTTCATCGCGTACAGCGTGTTCCTAAAACTGAAGCCGCTGGTCGTATTCATACCTCAACTGTCACAGTTGCGGTGATTCCTGAAGTTGAAATCAATGAAGTTAAAATCCCGATGTCTGATGTTCGTATTGAGACGATGCGTTCTCAAGGTTCGGGCGGTCAGTCAGTCAATAGAACTGAATCTGCAGTTCGTGTCGTGCATATTCCGACAGGAATCGACGTGAAGTGCCAAGAGGGTAAATCTCAGCACGCCAATAGAGACCGTGCCTTCCAGATTCTTTACGCTAAACTTCAACAAATTGAAGATGATAAGGCCCGTAAAGAAGCTTCTGATGTTCGTCTTGAGCAAATCGGCACAGGGGATCGTTCAGAGCGTATTCGCACCTACAACTTCCCGCAAACTCGTATTACGGATCACCGTATCGGTTTGACGATCCATCAGCTGGATTCAGTCATGGCCGGATCTTTTGGGTTGCTGATTGATCCACTCGTTGCTAACTTCCAAGCAGAGGCTCTTAAAAAACAGACCTCAGCTTAGGTTGAATGAAACTCAAAGAAGTACTCGATATAACCATCGCTTTCTTCAAAGATAAGAAAATCGAGACTCCACGCCTCGATGCTGAGCTTTTGTTTGCTCATTATCTTAAACTCGAACGCATTCAACTCTATATGAAATTTGATCAGCCTCTTCAGGAAACTGAATTGGCAGGCTTGCGCGAACTAGTCCGTCGCAGAGTACAGGGTGAGCCGGTTGCATATATCTTGGGATACCGTGATTTTTACGGTTATCGTTTTGAGGTGAATTCGGCGACCCTTATTCCCCGTCCAGAAACAGAACATATTGTTGAAGAAGTTGTTAAGTGGACTGCTGATAAAGAAAAACCATGGACCATGATCGACTTGGGATGTGGTTCCGGCTGCATCGGATTAAGTCTGTTGAAACAGCTTCCCCAAGCGCGTCTTATTGCCGTTGATTTATCTGACAAGGCCCTCGAGGTGGCACAAAGAAATGCGCAAACTCTTGAGGTGGCCGATCGCGTTCAATTTGTGCATTCAGATGCCGGGAATGTCGATCTTGTAATGTCATCTTTCAAAGACTTCATGGGACAGGATACTGTGGACGTACTATTGTCAAACCCGCCCTACATCGCCGCCAATGACCCATCGGTGGAAGAGAATGTGAAAAAGTACGAACCCTCCTCGGCACTTTATGCTGACGAAGAAGGTTTGGCCCTTCTGAAAAAGTGGTCAAAAGATTATGCTCCATATCTATCCTCTGAAGCAGTGATGCTGATGGAGATGGGAATGAGCCAGGGTATGGCGATGAAAAGCCATTTTGAAAATTTAAAAATATTTAAAAGTGTTCGTGTTGTGAAAGATCTTTCGGGACATGACAGAGTAATTTACGGAGTGAAGCATGGATAAAATGGTAGTGACGGGCAATGGCCCTCTTCGTGGAACTGTCGCAGCAAGCGGCGCAAAAAATGCGGCTCTTCCGATTTTGTTTTCGACTTTGTTGGCTGAAGGCGAACACGTTTTCAAAAATGTTCCAAAGCTAAAAGACATTGAATCTACGGCCGAGTTGCTGCAAAGCCTTGGCTGCGAAACGCGTTGGGATGGTGACACTTTTAAAGTTGTCGTAAGCCCTCTTCAATCTTATGAAGCTTCTTATGATCTTGTTCGTAAAATGCGTGCAAGCTTCTTGTGTATGGGCCCGATGCTGGCGAAATACGGTGAAGCCGTTGTTTCTCAGCCTGGTGGTTGTGCGATTGGCAGCCGCCCTATTGATCTTCATCTTGAGGGCTTCAAAGCCCTGGGCGCGACCGTTACGCAAAAAGAAGGTTATGTCCACGCAGCGACTCCGAAGCTAAAAGGTGCCACTTTCTTGTTTGAGACTGTGACTGTGGGTGGAACAGAGAACGTGATGATGGCAGCAACTCTTGCTGACGGCGTGACGATTCTTGAAAATGCCGCGAAAGAACCTGAGATCGTGGATCTTGCAGACTATCTGAATAAGATGGGCGCTAAGATCACTGGTCAAGGTACCAGCGTGATTCGTATCGAAGGGGTTTCTAAATTGAAGCCTGCTGAACATACAATCATGGCCGATCGTATCGAGGCTGGAACTTTGTTGATTGCGGGTGCGATCACTAAAGGTCAGGTCACTGTGACGAAATGTGTGCCAGCTCACTTAGAAGCTTTGATTTTGAAAATGCGTGAAGCGGGTTTCAAAATTGAAACAACCAAAGATTCTATGACTATCTTCCCTGCTGATAAGTGGGAAGCGGTTGATATCACGACAGCTCCACATCCTTTGTTCCCGACGGATCTTCAGGCTCAATTCATGGCTTTGATGACAGTGGCTCATGGTACGAGCGTGATCAGCGAAACAGTTTTTGAAAATCGTTTTATGCACGTGACGGAGTTGACTCGTCTAGGTTCTGACATCACGCCAAAAACTCGCGTGGCTGTTGTTCGTGGTATGCCCGGCAAGCTGACTGGGGCGCCTGTGATGGCGACAGATCTTCGTGCCAGTGCCTCGCTGGTTTTGGCGGGCTTGGTCGCTGAGGGTGAAACGGTAGTGAACCGTATTTACCATTTGGATCGCGGTTATGAAAAATTGGAAGACAAGCTTTCAAGCTTGGGCGCAAAAATTCGTAGAACTGAATAGCCAAGACATTTAAAGAAATAAAAAAAGGAGAGCCAAAAGCTCTCCTTTTTTATTTTGTAGGTTTTAAAAAAGAAAAAGGCCAGCAAGGAGGGGATCCGCTGACCTTTTTAGGGAATTAAAAAAAACAGTCTCAGCCCACGGAGGGGATTGGGGCTGAGACTTAATGACCAAAGGCTATTATCTAACCTCAGAGATACCAAACACGAAGAATGTAACTGAGTTGCCACTCGAGTTGACTCCAGGGAGGGGATCCACAGAGTCAAACCCATATGAAGGGGCAAGTTGCTGATCTAGTTCAATACCGCTCATCATAACTTTAGAACCAACGAAAGGAGTAAGATCCATTTGTGACTTGAGAACCAAGATGTTTTGTTGATCGATCACCAAGACAAGTGAACCATCAGCCAAAGCCACAACATCACCTACGTGTGTCTTGAAGTTGTAGTTTTGAAGTTCAGATGAAGTAATCTCTTCGCCTTGAGTTGCATTGTTTGGTAAAACTCCTGCGCGAGCCACTGCTGAAATCGCTAGAACTACCAAGATGTAAATTGCAATCAATGCGTTTCTGATCACTGTTTCCGTCTCCTCAAAAAATCAACGACACTCTCCCATAAAGCAAACGGTGTGCCAATCTGAGACAGTCCTCAGATGCTATACATTCGATTTGAGAGACGAACTTTGGGTTCAATACCCATTCCGGAACTTTTTGGTAATTCCAGAATGGAACGGGGGTTCTATTCTGGAACCATTTGATTGGACTAAAGCACAGACCTTGTTGTTAGACACTCAGACGCATAGTTCTTCCATAAAAACCTCAGTACAATCAGCTATCTATGTCACGCATTCAGGTTACTTGGGTTGTGAAAACTAAAACGGGTCAGGTCAAAGGACCTTACTCTACTGAAGCCATTCTTCGAATGATTGGTGAGGGTGTATTTTCTGGCCAAGAGATGATCTCAAAACTGCCTGATGGTCAGTGGACTTTGATTTCCAAAGAGACAGCTTTCTATGACAAACTTCTTGAAGCCTTAGAGGGTGTTGTCGAAGTTGATCCCAAGAAAGCGCACAAGATGGAAGCGGAGACCGTGATCATGCGTCCTCCCCCATCACCTTCGCGAAATACTCAAAATACGAACACGGAAGCGAAACCAAAACTTCCAAGTTTTGAAAACCTAGGATCGTCGCAACCACAGAATGGTAAGTTTCCCGCAATTGACTTGTATCAGGCTCCCGCACAAGTTGCGCCGGCAACGATTCCAATTCCGAATGTCTCTTCGAACGAAAGCAAAGATTCAGTGATCGAGCTTTCAAATCTGAAGAATATGGAAAAGGGAGAAATGCTGTCGGCGATGCGCGGGCCAATTGTTATTCTGTTAGTAGTGGCTTTAGTCGGCTTCTTCTTGCTGTGGGATACCGGCCCAGCCAAGGGCGACAAAATTCATTTGCTCGCACCTGGTAAAGCGAGTGCTCCCCTTTCAGAAACTCAGGTTCGCGACAAGTTGAATGAATCTTTGTTTGCGATCGAGCAAGACACTTTTGATTCGTATCTAGAGGCGCAGAATAAACTTGTAACAATTGTCGAAGGATCGCCGACCAATATTGAGGTGCGGGCCCTTTTATGCATGGTGTATCGAGAGCTTTGGCCTTATGCCAAGCAGGATGCTCAAGATGTGAGGACCATTGCGATGGTCACCCAAGCGACCCGGGCTTTGAATGTGGTCAGTCCACTAGGTCAAGTGTGTGAGTCGGTTAAACTTCTTACTTCTGGCAGGTATCGCGAAGCGCGTGGAACCGTTGAAGGAATTTTGGAAAGCACCGAGCCGTTTTCTTTGCTGCCGGTTTTGTACGGATACAAGGCGGAACTGCTTGAGGGAGAAAAAGATTTAGTAAATGCCGTTCCCTATTATGAAAAAGCTATCCAACTTTGGGACAAGTGGCTGCACCCTCAAGTGCAGCTTGCCAATTTGTATTATGAGCAACAGAAATTCTCGGATGCCTCCCGGATCCTGCAGGATGTTCTTAAGAGAAATCCAAAACATCGCGAAGCAAAGTTACTGCTTGGAGTTGTAGAGTATCGTGGGTTTAAAAAATCAGACACCGCCTTCACCCTTTTGTCTGCGGCCGTGGATTCCAAAGTGCGTGTTCCGCCCTTATCAGAAGCGCAGGGTCTGCATGCCCTGGCAGAGATTTATGTTTTCCGTAATGAGAAAAAGAAAGCTCTTGAGTTTGCACAGAGAGCGTTTTCTTTGAATCCGAATAATAACGATCTTCGCCAACTGGTTGTCCGCTTGGGCGGTTCAGATAAGGTGAAGAACGACAAATCTCAAAATAACGAATTGTTATTCTTGGGAGATCAATATGTGCGACAGGGTGATTTCCTCGCAGCTCAAGCTGAATTCAAAGCGGCTTTTGAAATGGATCCGAAGAGTGGAACAGCCGCAATGAAGGCGGCAAAATGTTTGTGGCAACTGAATCAAAGCTTTGAGGCCATCGAGTGGTTGGGTAAAGCAATGCGTGCGGAGCCGAAATTGGTTTCAGCCTATGTTCTTCAGGCGGATTATATGTCCCAACGCTATGATTTTGCCGGTGCCATGGCGGCTTTGACAAATGCAACTCGTATTGCTCCTAATAACTATGAAGTTCTGCGCGGGCTGGCCTTAATGGAATTCCGCAAGAACAACATGGGTGGTGCCGTCAACTACGCGACTCGCGCGGTAAAGGTTTACGACGGCGATATTGAGACCTTCATTTTGTTATCAAAGGCGAATGGAGTTCTGGCTCAGTCGATTATGCCGCTTAATAAAAAGGAAATAGAACGCAAAGAAAATGCTGCCAAGGATGCTGTTCGCTATGCAACCAAAGCGGTGGAAATCGATGCGACCAATCCTGAAGCGCAGATCACTTATGCAAAAACGCTGGCAGCCACCAATGGTGTGGATTCGGGTATTACCTACCTGAACGAATTGATAAAACGCTTTTCTTATACCCTTGATTATCGTGTGGCCCTGGCTGAAGTTTATAAATCTGAGGATCGTTACACCCAGGCTCGGGATATTTACGAAAAAGTTGTGGAAGTCGATCCAAGAAATAAGAAAGCTTGGTTGGGATTGGGCGAAAGCAGTAAAGCGATTGGTCTGAATGATAAGGCTTTGAAAGCTTTCTTGCAGGCGGCAGTTCTTGACCCAACAGACGGCGAAGCTCTTTTCCAGGCCGGTAAATTGTATTTTGAAACAGGTCGCTTTGAAGAGGCGATTCAACAGTTCCGCCGCGTGCAAAGGTTGAATCCTAACTACCCGCGTACGAACTATTATATCGGGAAGGCGGCCTTTTCTTCCGGCGACTTGAATGGCGCCATGGAAGCAACGAAGGCTGAGAAAAGATTGAACCCAAATCTAGCAGATTCTTATATCTTGGCGGCCGAAATCTTTACGACTCGTCGTCAGTATCAGGAGTGTGCCGGGGAGTACTCTCAGGCCATGAAATTACGTCCCCAAGGGGCTGAGATTTATGTGAAGGCGGCTCAGTGCTATCGCCAGTCCGGCTCGTTGGATGTGGCGGAAGACATGCTGGCCTTGGCGGCGGCCCGTGAAAGTGGTTATGCGGATATTTACCGCGAGCAGGGTGCGATTTATGAAACCAAAGGGGATGCTCGCTCTGCGGCAACGGCTTACAATAAATATATAGGCCTCTCCCCAAATGCTCCGGATCGTGCTGAAATAGAAGCGAGAATTGGTCGACTCGGCAATTAAAACGGTTGGCTTGCATTCCGACTTCGTCGGGGCAGGTGAGCAGCCTGCGAAAGAATTTAAAGTTTGTTATTTGTAGAACGTTAGTGAAGAAGGGACAAAGTCATGGGAATCAGCGATAAAATGAGAGGACTTGCAACAAACGTACAGGATGGGGTGAAATCTTCGACACTCTCCTTCTTTCATATTTGTTTGCGTTTGATTACAGGATTTTTAGTTGGGTTGACGTTGGCGTTGATTGGTCAAGAATTGATCGGTTACGGAACATTTGCTCTCATTTTTGCAACGATCGTAGTTCTTGCGGTCGTGATGAAACTGCTTTCTGCGTGGAGCTTCGGCCAAATTTTCATTTTTGATTTGATCGTGGTTCTTGTCGGCATGCTGCTTCGAATGTATATTCTTGTCGCACCTTAAACTTAGGATTTCGGAACATGATCGATATTAAACTTCTTGAGAAAAAAGCTGAAAACGGACCTTCTTACTTCGATGAATACAAGCAAGGCTTGATCAATCGCGGTGGCAACTCCGAGATCCTTGATCAAATCATGGATTTGAATAAAAAACGCAAAGAGATGATCGCTCAGGCGGAATCTGCGAAAGCGAATCAAAATAAATTAAGCGGCGAAATTGGAAAATTAAAACGCGAAGGCAAAGATGCCTCAGCGCTTTTAAGCGAAGTTGACGCGATCAAGGGACAAGTTAAAGAACTGGAATTGAAAGCCGCTGAAGCTGATCAAGAAGTTACAAACCTGGCTCTGGTCATTCCCAACAAACCTCACTCTTCAGTGCCAGTGGGTTCTTCTGCTGACGAAAACAAAGAGATTAAAGTTTTCGGAACTCCGACTAAATTTTCTTTTAAAGCAAAAGAACATTGGGAGTTGGGCGAATCTTTGAACATCATCGATTTCGAACGCGCGGGTAAAACCACAGGAACACGCTTTGCCTTTCTAAAAGGGGCGGCGGCGCAAATGGAGCGCGCTTTGATTCAGTTCATGATGGATCTTCACTCTATGAAGCACGGCTACACAGAGATGATTCCGCCATTCATGGTGAACAGCAATAGCTTGCTGGGAACAGGGAACTTCCCGAAATTTAAAGAAGATGTGTTCCACCTTGAGGGGTCTGATCTTTATTTGATTCCGACGGCAGAAGTGCCTGTGACGAATTATTATAATAGCGAGATTTTGGACGAGAAAGATCTTCCACAAAGTTTCTGCGCATACTCTCCCTGCTTCCGTTCAGAAGCAGGAAGTGCGGGCCGAGATACGAAGGGTTTGATCCGCCAACATCAGTTCGACAAAGTGGAGTTGATGACTTTCTGTCATCCTGACAAATCGCATGAAACTCATGAGGCCTTAACGTCTCATGCTGAACAGGTATTGATGAACTTGGAGCTTCCTTTCCGTCGTATGCTTTTGTGCACGGGGGACATGGGCTTTGGATCTGCGAAAACTTATGACTTGGAAGTTTGGCTTCCGGGACAGAATGCGTATCGTGAGATTAGCTCATGCTCTAACTTTGAAGACTTCCAGGCACGTCGTGCAAATATTCGTTTCCGCACAGCAGGTGGGAAGCCTCAGTTCGTTCACACCCTCAATGGCTCAGCTTTGGCGGTAGGAAGAACCTTGGTGGCGATCCTAGAGAACTATCAGCGCGAAGACGGCTCTGTCGCAATTCCGAAAGCTTTGCAAAGCTATATGGGCGGCAGAACAGAAATCCGCTAACTCAAGTTCATCCCGAAAAGGTGTCTGTCGCTTTTTCCGAAAAGACGGCAGGCACTTTTTAGTGTCTACGGTGCGTTAACTTGAGGAACTGCTTGATGTCTCCGGTCAAAACCCATAAAACGGTCGACGGAGAGCTGGTAGAGCGGTTGAATACACCAGTCTTGAAAACTGGCAGGCCTTCGCGGGCCTCGAGGGTTCGAATCCCTCGCTCTCCGCCATTTTAACTAATGGTTTTAAATTTTAAAAAAGCGACCCATTGAGGTCGCTTTTTTGTTTTTAAGCCCACCCTATTTTCAGGAATCGGCATTATGGCAATGTTCATGGATATCATTCTTCATCTTGATCAACATCTTGTGCAATGGCTCGCGTACTTCGGTCCTTGGGTCTATGTGATCATGTTCCTGATTATTTTCTGTGAGACCGGTTTGGTGGTAACGCCTTTCCTGCCGGGGGACTCCTTGCTGTTTGCGTTGGGGGCTTTGACCAGCGTTGAGAATGGGTTAAATCTTTGGATTCTTCTGGGCTCGCTTACTTTGGCTGGGGTTTTGGGCGACACCTGCAACTACCATATCGGAAAATACCTAGGTCCTAAGGTCTTCGATTCTAAAAGCCGTATATTTAAAAAAGAATACCTCGAGCAAACTCAAGGCTTTTATGCGAAATGGGGAGCCTTTACGATTGTAGCGGCCCGCTTTGCACCGATCGTTAGAACCTTTGCTCCGTTTGTGGCGGGAATTGGCACTATGAACTACAAAAAGTTCCTGGCTTACAACGTTGCGGGCGCCATTGCGTGGGTCTTCATTTTTATTCTAGCTGGGCACTATTTTGGCAATCTTCCGGTGGTCAAACGCAACTTCCACATCGTGATTTTCGGAGTAATTTTCGTATCTTTGATCCCGATGCTGGTTCCATGGATCAAAAGCCGTTTTGGCACGCGCTCTTAAGAAGTGACGTTCTTCGGCCCTGGATTTTTCCAATTTTCCAAGGGCCTCAAAACCATCTCAAATACCTGTAAATCTTGATATCTTTCTGAGGACTCTGATGAGGGAGTCTTCTATGAAGATGTTAAGCGCGAAATTCAAAAATTCAGTTTATTTTATTTCGCTTTCTGCGCTAGTGACTGCATTAACAGCCTGTGGAAATCTTTCTGCGGAGATCAGCTCCACTTCCCCGTCTGTATTCCAGCAGCAACAAAAACAAGAGCAACAACAACAACAACAAGATCAGACCCAAAATGAATTTTTAGAGACGATGCCTCTGCACGACCTCGGCGCCAGTGAATATCAAGCTTTTGCAGAAATGGAAGAGCCGGATGCCTTGGATGAGTGGTTCCAAGCACAGCAACCTTCCTCAGAGCAGACTCCTAAGGACGAACCGACCGCCGAGCCAAAATCTACTGATTCCAATCCGAAAGTTCCGACGAAGCCTACGGAGCCCGAGCATCAAGTTGCAGAGTCAGGCGTGATCAAACCGACGGTTTACTATTTCCCAGTCTTTAACGAAGACAAAAAACTTTGTGATAAAGACGAAGTTAGAACCTTGCATGGTACGAGCGGTGAGAAAATTATCAACGTCTGCCCGAGCACTCTGAATTCGTGTGGCCTTCAAGGTTCATGTGCCGTTATTCAAAAAGGTGTTCGTCGCAGTTTCAATATTTCTGATCGCATCAGAGGACAAGATCGCTACTTTGAAATGACGAATACAGAATGCCGTTATGGCTATGGTGTGAGAAGCGCGTGCCTGGATCCTTTCTATACAGTGGCAGCAGATTTAGACATCTATAAACCAGGTGATGTTATTTATGTCCCTGCAGCAGTTGGTTTGAAGTTGCCTGATGGTACAACTCACAATGGATATTTTATTGTGCGCGATCAGGGACGCGGAATTAATGGCAAAGGTCGTTTTGACTTTTACTCTGGTTTCTTAAGTTGGAGAGACAGTCAGAATCCGTTTAGAAAATTGCGCTTTGAAGATATGAAAACTCAGGTGCCCTATGCAAAAATTATCGGAGCGAAAGCGGAGCAGGTGTTGAAAAGTCGCGCATATCCGAAGCTTCCAATGCCACCTCTAAAATAAGCGCTTTTAGCACCATAATCTTAAGTATTCTTAAGTGAGCCATCCCTGCTTGACTATTGTTATTCAGACCCATAACTTGGGCTCCCTATGAAACACGAATTCATGCAAAGAGCCATCGAGCTTTCAAGAATCAATATGCGAGACGGAGCTGGCGGCCCTTTTGGTGCTGTCATCGTTAAAGACGGAAAAATCATCGGCGAAGGATGGAATAAAGTAACGTCATCGAATGATCCTACGGCTCATGCGGAAGTCACTGCGATTCGCGATGCTTGCAGTAAAGTTAAAAACTTCTCTTTAGAGGGCGCTGAAATTTACACAAGCTGTGAACCCTGCCCTATGTGTTTGTCAGCAATTTACTGGTCACGTATCAGCAAAATTTACTATGGCAATACTCGTAAAGATGCTGCTGATATTGAATTCGATGATGACTTCCTTTATCAGGAAATTCCCAAGGACATTAAAGATCGCAAGGTTCCTATGATCCAATGTGGTCACACAGAAGCTTTGGAAGTTTTTAAAGAGTGGCAACACAAAGTCGACAAGGTTCCATACTAGGCATCTGTACTAAAGCCCAGTAAACATAATAGGACTCCAACGGACACTACTTCCTTGGAACAATAGAGGAATGAAAAAGATATTTTCATTCCTCTTTTTATTTTTGAGCGTTTTCCTAATTTCATCCTGTGCCACTAAAGAGAAATTCATTCCTCGCGATATCGCATCTTTGCAAATGAATAACGGCGTTGAGGGGATTTGGTTCCTGCAGGGTACAAGTTCCACACGCGGACCTTACAATGGAGAGCTGGAGCTTCGCAAAAATAACGACGGAACTTACAGTGTTATTCGTGTTGCGACCTACATTAACTACTTTTACGACGGTCTTAAAGTTCAGGAAGTTTGGACAGGCAAAGCCGTTGCTGAAGGAAATTTTCTGACAGTCAGCTATGACCTCAAGCAAGCGGATTTTATTACCCGCTTGGGAGAGCATTCACGCGAGACTGGTGATTTTAAAAATAGCATTACTGTCGTGGAAAGATTTTCTCCTTCTGAAAAAGGACTGGCGACTCAATTCTCGGATCGTAAAGCTTCCAATTATAATGAATGGCTGACCACTCGTCGTAATCTTGAGTCTCAGTCTTTATGGGTGAATGAGCGTCGCAATATTGATGCAAAAGGCCCCAATATTCCAGTCGCCGTTCGAGCAATCATTGGCGCGTTCAAAATGAAAATCGGTTATGACAAAGATCCTTTTGTCCGATCTTTCAAAAATCGCAAAGAATTTGAAGATGAAAGACCGTCTATCGTTTTCGATCCGACTGATTTCGATTTCTATCGTGAAAACAAAGATGTTATTCGTGTTGTAAATAAAATCACGGATGACATCAGCATCACCGAGTCTTCAGTTAAGAGAAATGCTTACTCGCCGACCTTGCAGGAAAAACAGCAAGGTTATGAGCGCAATACCGTGGATCATCACATTAATGATCAGGGGATGGCGGCGATTGCCACTGTGAATGAAGAGGGAAAACTTGTAAATTATGAGAACGATGGCGACGCTGGATTGTGGACCGGGATGTATGTGGGTTCTCAAGCTATGCGCTATCTTGCAACCAAAGATCCTGAGGCTTTGCGAAATGTGAAGAAGTCCCTCAAAGGTCTTTTCATTATGATGGATATTACTGGAAACAGCAGAGAGTTCGCACGGACATTGGTCTCCTATAGACCGGGTCAACCGATTCCAGATAAATGGCATCAAGGGACCGGCCCCTTCCAAAATATTATTTGGCTGGAAGGTGGCAACAATGACATGTTGAAGGGTCTCACTCATGGTTTCTTGTGGGCTAGCTTGGTTATTCCTGAAAGCGAAAAAGAAATTTGGGGACACTTGAAAGAAAAATCGCGTCGCTTGATGGATCTGAAAGTGATCGAGGACAAACCACAGAATCGTCCCGCGGTTTTGGGGTTGGCGGCATTCATTAACAAAGATAAAAATCTGCAAGAGCAGTATGTCCGAAGCTATAATTCACTGAAGGTGAAGGCCTCTGGATATTCTTTTGACACCAGCTTCTATTGGCACGGCAGTGCCGACTGGAGCGGGATCAATCTGGGAGTCGTCGGTGATATCACGGATATTACTATTGCCGATCGTTTGGGTGAAACCAAGATTCGCGATCAGCTGCGTGAACGGTTGATGGATTCTTGGGTCACTTATTCGCCAGCACAACGTCATCTGGTCACTTTGGCTGCTTATGGCTTCGCTTATTCGCAAGGAACTCGTGGCGGCAACTTCAGATCGGATAGCAACGATGAAAAGTTTAGAGCTGCACTAGGGCAAGCAGTATGGGGTTTGCGCGAGATTCCTTATCCTCGCCCTAACCTTGATGTGCAGTATGATCATTCACAGAGACCTGATTGGAGTGTCTCGCCCCTTCCGCGCATGTTCTGGAAGGCTTTCAGCAAGCCCACACCTCCCATGGAGTATTTCTATCAAGGACTTTACGATTATCCGGTTTTTGAGAAAGCGGCATTTGATAGTAACTTCATCTGGAAGGACGGAGCTTTCCTCTATAAAGGGGGGCGTAGCAAGGGTGTCGAGTATTCTGGAATAGATTACCTCTATGCCTATTGGCTGGCTCGTTACTCCCAAGTTCCCAATCTTAAATAAGGTCATTGATATTCACATTTCAATCAGATAGAAAACCGCTATGAAAAAGAATTTGAAAAAGCAAACGGGCAGAGACACTAAAGAACTTAAAGACTTCGCTTTGGGGGAGACCAAAACCGATTATCCACAGACTTATGCACCAGAAGTTCTAGAGGCCTTCGATAATAAGAATCCTGGTAAAATCGCCTGGACGACTTTTGTTTGCACAGAGTTCACTTCTTTGTGTCCTAAGACAGGACAGCCTGATTTCGCAAAAATCTTTATCAACTATATTGCTGATAAGAAGATGGTCGAATCTAAATCAGCAAAGCTATATCTTTTCAGCTTCCGTAATCACGGTGATTTCCACGAAGATTGCGTGCAAACAATCTGTGATGATCTCGTAAAGCTCTTGAAGCCTAAGTATTTGGAAGTGGTCGGAGAGTTCACCCCGCGCGGTGGTATTGCCATCTTCCCTTATGCGAGTTACGGCAATAAAGAGAAATTCTATCAAGATCTTTGGCAAAAACGTTTGAGTGAGTTTGCGCCTGGCAAATATTCAATGGAACTTAGTAAGCTCTACTAGGGGTCCGCATGGAGACCCTCGACAAAATTTGTTTGTGAGGGTCGTGTATGCAAAAGAAGTTATCCCCCGAGTTTACCCATCTTGTGGATTGGTCCGTTACCGAGCTGGGGCGGGTGATACAATCTGAACTTGGAAAAAAGTCTTTTTATCGAATTGAAAAAATCCGTCGTTATATAAAATCATCTGAAGGCAATAGCTTGCGGGGCCTTCTTAAGCTGAAGGCGGATCTTGCAAAACTTGATTCCACTGAGCAATTCTATATCGCTCATGCCTTTGCCTTGATGTTGGAAGTGATCAATACCTGTGAGGCGGCTTATCGCATCCACAGGCTGCAGGAAGAGTTCACACCGGATAAAGAACAACACAATTTTGGCCGAATCATTCACGTGTTGACGGCGCACCCTACAGAATCACGCAATCCTGATATCATTTTCTTTTTTAAAAAAATTCAAAATCTGCTGGTCGAGCATCTTAAAAATCCAACGCCACAGGATGCCTCGGAGCTGCATAAAAATCTTTGTCTGGCGTGGAAGATTCCAATTTCCAAACAACGCAAACCCACGGTTATGGACGAGGCCGATTATGTCTATTCTCTCGCCCTGCAGAATGAGTCTATTAATTTGTATCTTCAGCAAAGAAGAGCAAAGTTGCCATTCTATATTCGTACTTGGGTTGGGGGAGATAAAGATGGCCATCCCGGTGTTGATGAAAAAACAATGCTGGGAAGTTTGCAGCGTTCTCGGGCGATGATCTTAACTTGGCTGATGCATTCCTTGGATTTGTTCTTGGGCGAACTCACTCCTGTGGCAAAGTCAGCAACGGTGGATCGCAAGCAATTCCGCGAATTGGTAGCGGCAACCAAAGATTTGAAACGGAACTTGCCGAAGTTAAAAGTGATTCTGGAAAAGGATTCGCAGAAAGTTCATCAGCTGCGACAAAATCTATTGGAACTCGAAAAAGCCTTTCTAGAAAACACGACGGGGACGAGCAGGTATCTTTCGCGCGCCTTGGAGATCTATAAGGTTTTTCCAGCCTTGGTCGTTCCGTTAGAGATTCGCGAAGATTCCTCTTTGGTCCATGAAGCTCTTAAAGATGCTCGCAAGAAAATGAATATATCGCGGATGTTAGATAAGCTGGCGAAAATTTCCCCTCAGCATGATCCCCGAAATTATGTGCGAGGCTTTGTACTTAGCCAAACCGAATCAGCCCAGGATATTGTCGCGGGCATTCGGCTTGTTGAGAAATATTTAGGCCAAGCGCAACTGCCGGTGGTGCCTCTTTTCGAAAGTGCTCATTCTTTGGAAAATGCGTCGGACATTGTCGAAGAGCTTTTAAAGGTTAAAAAAAATTCCGCTTTGATTAAAGCACAGTGGAATGCGCAATTCGAAGTGATGTTGGGATACTCTGATTCCGCAAAGGAAAATGGATCCTTTCCCTCTCGTTTTCTGATTCAGTCGGCGATTCGTAAGCTGGAAAACGTGATTCAGAAATATAAATTAACACCCATTTTTTTCCACGGTTCTGGTGGAAGTGTAGAGCGTGGGGGCGGCTCTATTCAGGAGCAAACGGAGTGGTGGCCAGCCTCTGCTTTGTCTACAGTGAAGATGACGATTCAAGGTGAGGTGATCTACCGCAATTATACGTCGACATCTCTGTTGCAAAGGCAGATTGATCTTATCACGCAAACCCGCGACCAGCGGGCTCGAAAAAAAGGTAAGGCGCAAAGCCGTCAGACTCAATCGGTGCTGTCAGATTTGGCTGCTGCTATTCAAGGATCCTATCAGGGAATGTTAGCAGATCCTGACTTCTTGGATTTGATTGAACACGGAACCCCTTACGCGTTCTTAAAAGATTTGCGCTTTGGTTCACGACCAGCGAAGCGACAAGGGGCTGTGCAGATAAAAAATTTGCGTGCGATTCCCTGGGTTCTTTGCTGGACACAAACAAGGGCGTTGTTCCCAAGTTGGTGGGGTGTGGGTTCTTATTGGAGGACCTTGAAGCCGGCACAAAAGGTAAAATTCAAAAAGGCATTTCATGAATCGGCTCTGTTTCGTTCTTATGTCAAAGTCTTGGGTTTTACCCTAGAGAAAATTGAGCTCGATATTTTCTCGATGTATCTTCATTCATCAAAACTTTCGGATGTTGTTATAGATAAATTTGAAAGAAAATTTCACGAGGAGTACTTTCAAAGTATTCGGTGTGTGCGCGAGATAACTGGCGAGAAAAGTCTTTTGTGGTATCGCCCATGGCTTGAAACCAGCATCGCGCTTCGCTCCCCGCTGATACATCCTTTGAACGTCCTTCAGCTGATTGCGCTTGAAACGAAGGATATTAGATTGCTTCGGGAAACTGTCACAGGTGTGGCTAGTGGAATGCTGACGACTGGTTAAAGCGAGCGAGTCGAAATAGAGCTCAAAAATAAGATTTTTTCGATATTTTGTGCCGACTTTGCATTTTTTTGAAGAAAAAATGGCGGAGAAGGAGGGATTCGAACCCTCGGTACACTTTTGGTGTACGAGCATTTAGCAAACGCTTGGATTCAGCCACTCTCCCACTTCTCCGCGGTCGATATAAATCGACTAGGGGTTCAAGGTGCCATATCGGGGAACCCAAATCAAGGGTTTGGCCAGGTGCTTTTTGCAATTTTTGGTAAGAATGCTTGATTTTTCTCTGACCGCAGCTTAGAAATACTTCTCTTTCACAGTGCACTCGTAGCTCAGCTGGATAGAGTACTTGACTACGAATCAAGTGGTCAGAGGTTCGAATCCTCTCGAGTGCACCATTTTTTCCCCTAAAAAATCCCCCAGGTAATTTTAAAAAGCATACAAAATCAAATACTTGCGATATTTCGTTCGCGGGATCACAATCTCTTTTTAAGCTGCGAGGGATGCGTGAATACTAAGTTATTATTGAAAGTCGTGATGCTCGTGGTGGCCTTAGGCGCCGTCATCTACGGGATTAAAACTTTAAAATCCCCAGAATTTTCTCAAAAATCTAATGATCCAGATAACGCGATCTCTTTGTTGTTGGGAAGTGATCTCCGTCCTTTAAATTGGTGCTTTGAAAAGACCACTCAGATGGAAATTCTGAAAGATGACGGATCTATTCTTAAAACTATTCAGGATCCCGCTGAAATCAGTTCACTCTGCGAAACGATGATTGGTGGAGTCACAGCTGATAAGTTGTCTCAGGCCGTATTTATTCGTCGTCTGGTAGTGCGAAAGGGAGAAAAAGACGAGAGAGTCCTCGAGCAAGCCAAAGAGGGCGGTTTGTTTCGCGTTCAAGAGATGCCTTTTACCTCCCCGATGTTAGAAAAATCATTACAGCGTTTAAACAGTTCGACGGCTCCATAAAAATGGCCTGGATTTGGGGCAGATTTTCGTTTGACAAGAAAGACCCGAACCACTAATTTAGTTTCTCACCGATGTTCAGGAGTAGCTCAGTCGGTAGAGCAAGCGGCTGTTAACCGCTGGGTCGGGGGTTCGAGTCCCTCCTCCTGAGCCATTTTTTTAAAAAAATGAGGATGAAGAAGAAGCCAAGCCACAAGCTTGGTTTTTTTATTTTCTGGCTCTGTAAAATCAAAATTTTAATATTCTAACGGGCTTTGGGTACCTCTTTTGACATTGGGTTTCTGTGTTTCGAATGCATTAGGAACAAAATGGACTGAGTTTCTAAACGAAAGATAAGTTACTTTATTAATACAACTTGTCCGCGTCCCTGCATTTAGATAGGATTTTGGTTAGATGAAATACTCTAAGTGCGTTGCTAAATGTCTTATATTGTTTGCTTTTTATTCTTTGTTGGCCTGTCAGGCATCGGATTATTCAAATCCTGCAGCGCAACCACCTGTCCCACCTCCGCCCGCTGAGAAGCCAGTTTTTGATAATATTGCAGAGGGATCTGTGAATGGGCGTGCCTGGAAACTTGTAGACGGCCGCGCTTCTGTTTTTAAACGAAATGGAAAGCGCTATTTAGAGATTAAACTTTGGAATCAGTCTTATGCTGCTCCTTGTGAACAGCATTTTGGATCCACTTTTCAGATTCGTTTATACTCTGAAAACAAAGTCAGCACAGGAAAGATTGATCCGGGTGATCCATTCAGCTTAATTCCTGCCATTATTTTCTCTGATCTGACAGAGAGTTCGAACTATCGCAATAACATGGTTGCCAGTAAGGGTGAGATCCGTGTGACCAGTATTAAAAATGGCCGCGTGAAGGGGTCCGTTCAAGGCGATTTCAAAGCCGAAAACACGGGTCGCACTGAAGTCGGCGGTAATTTTGATGTTCCTTTTTGCGAGTCGTCTTCGGCGCCCATGAACGGCTCATACTGACACAAAAGGGCTCCTAATCACTCTTTAAAGCTTATATATTGCATTTGAGTCATCTTTTGACAGGCACGGGGTTTGTAACACACTGCTCCGGATAGCTGACGTCTGTTGGAGGACCTAATGAACCTAGTAAAGCAACTGCCTTTGATCGCATTCCTTGCGTTAACCGCGATCACCGTAAAAGCACAAGCGCAGTCCCCGACGGCCCTTACTCTTCAGGCTAAACCTACAGCAGTTGCTGCCAATCCCGCATCTCATGTAAAAAGCTACCGTGAATGGAAACACGAACTGGTCGTGGATGCCCAGGGCAAAGTGATGATGCTTAAAACGCAAATCGAATCACGCAAACAAAGTCGCGGGGTCGCTCAAGGCACCGATCCAAATCTTGGAAAAACTCATGGCCTTGAGGCGGTGGCATCTCGTGATTTGGCTTTAGAGAAGCTTGAGAAGGATTTGCGCGCGGAACAGTATGATCTTGATGTTGCTAACGATTTGACGGTGACCGACTATTTCGTGGGTTATCTTACTAAGGTGCAAAACAAGAAAGCAGCCTTTCAGGAAGTGGCTGGAAAGTTGTCTCCGGATGAAGTCGCAGAGTTGATGACAGCTTATGCGAATTCAGTATTTGGAGCCCACGCTGCGGATTTGCCTGCTAGTGCGGCGAACGTGGCAAAAGATCCAGTTAAGTAGTCCCCAAAATAACATTAAATTTACGCTTGGCATTAGGACCTCAGACCCAAAAAAATTTAAGGCACCTGACCTTGACTCCTATCGCAGCCGATCCATATTAACTCCGTTAATAACTAACGGAGGCATACCATGGCTAAGAGTGAAATCGGCGTTCGTCCCCTTCACGACAGAATTCTAGTTCGCAGAATGGCAGAAGAAGAAAAAACCGCTGGCGGTCTTTTCATTCCTGATACAGCAAAAGAAAAACCACAAAAAGGCGAAATCATCGCGACTGGTAAAGGTCGTATCACTGAAGACGGAAAAGTTCTTCCGTTGGAAGTTAAAGTTGGCGACAAAGTTCTATTCAGCAAATACGCAGGTACAGAATTGAAACTTGAAGGTGCTGAATACTTGATGATGCGCGAAGAAGATATTCTAGGCGTTTTCAACTAGCTGCTTCGACGTAAGTCGAACACAGTTTAACTAGAAAAAATAATTAAACTTATCTACTCCGACGAAGTCGGAGTGAATCAGATAACGGAGTAAATCATGTCTAAAGTATTAGTTTTCTCAGAAGACGCTCGCGCACACATCTTGAAAGGTGTGAACACTCTTGCGAACGCAGTAAAAGTAACTTTGGGACCTAAAGGTCGTAACGTCGTTATCGACAAATCTTTCGGTTCACCGTTGATCACTAAAGACGGTGTGACTGTTGCTAAAGAAATCGAATTGGAAAACAAATTCGAAAACATGGGCGCGCAAATGGTTAAAGAAGTTGCTTCTAAAACCAATGACGAAGCCGGTGACGGTACAACAACTGCTACTGTTTTGGCTCAAGCGATCTATCGCGAAGGTGCGAAACTTGTCTCTGCAGGTCACAACCCAATGTCAATCAAACGCGGTATCGACAAAGCAGTAGCTATCGTTATCGACGAATTGAAAACTATGGCGAAACCAGTAAAAGGTTCTAACGAAGTTGCACAAGTTGGTGCGATCTCTGCAAACAATGACAAAGAAATCGGTCAAATGTTGGCAGACGCTATGGATAAAGTTGGTAAAGAAGGCGTTATCACTATCGAAGAATCTAAAACTGCTAAAACTGAAGTTACAGTTGTAGAGGGTATGCAATTCGATCGTGGTTACTTGTCTCCATACTTCGTAACTAACGCAGAAAGAATGGAAGTGGTTCTTGAGAACGCTTACGTTCTTGTTTACGACAAAAAAATCTCTTCTATGAAAGATATGATTTCAATTCTTGAAGGCGTTGCTAAGCAAGGTCGTCAATTGTTGATCATCGCTGAAGACGTTGAAGGTGAAGCATTGGCAACTTTGGTTGTTAATAAACTTCGCGGAACTCTTCATATCTGTGCGGTTAAAGCTCCTGGCTTCGGTGACCGTCGTAAAGCTATGCTTGAAGACATCGCTATCTTGACTGGTGCAAAAGTGATCTCTGAAGATATCGGTTTGAAACTTGAGCAAGCGACTGTTGCTGATCTTGGTGTTGCGAAACGCATCGTTGTAGACAAAGACAACACAACTGTAATTGATGGCGCAGGTAAAAAAGCGGACATCACTGCACGTGTTAACGCTATCAAAGCTCAGATCGAAGAAACTTCATCTGACTACGATAAAGAAAAATTGAAAGAGCGTTTGGCTAAATTGGCTGGCGGCGTAGCTGTTATCCACGTTGGTGCTCCTTCTGAAGTTGAGATGAAAGAGAAAAAACACCGCGTAGAAGACGCTTTGAACGCGACTCGCGCAGCTGTTGAAGAAGGTATCGTTGCTGGTGGTGGTACTGCTTTGCTTCGCGCTTCTACTAAAGTTGATAAAACTAAGTTCTCTGAAGACGAACAATTCGGCGCAATCATCATCAAACGTGCTTGCGAAGAGCCTATCCGTCAAATCGCAGCAAATGCTGGTTTGGATGGCGCGATTGTTTTGGATCGTATCCTTCAAAACAAATCAATCTCTTGGGGCTTCAACGCTTACTCTGACGAATACACTGACTTGATCAAAGACGGTGTTATCGATCCAGTTAAAGTTGTTCGTTGCGCTTTGACGAATGCAGCTTCTGTTTCTTCTTTGATGCTTACTACAGAGACTATGATCGCTGAAGCACCTAAGAAAGAATCTGCTATGCCTGCTGGCGGCGGCCACGGTATGGGCGGAATGGGTGGCATGGGCGATATGATGTAATTCAGGCGCCCGCCTAACTGCTAAGAAAAAAAGCCTGGGATTTAAACCCCAGGCTTTTTTATTTTCTAAAGCTGTCTAGAACAAATATTGAATACCGCCCATGAGGGTGGTCATCTTGTGGCTGATGCTCGAAGCAGGATCGCTGCGCTGGCCAGCTCCGCTGAAGCTTGAGCTGTAATTTTCAAATAGCAACTCGCCTCTGATTTTGAATCTTGTTTTTAAGCGATAGTCCATGAAGAAGCTAAAGGCGTTGATAGTGTTGCTGGAAGAAGCTCCACTGGATTTGCTTTCGCTTAAGCTGGGGTTTACGTAAAGATCAAACTTACCGCCCAAATCAATAGGGAGCTCATCAGAAAGAGGGAACTGACCCTCGATTCCCAAAAGCAAGCCACTGTACTTCATAGATGTGAAGGCCGTTGGTGTGCTGTCATCCACCTTAAAATCTGTTGAAGAGAAACCAGCATTCAATCGGATCTTCGGACCAAAAAAATCATTGCTGAGCAGGAAGTTATAGCCACCATTGACCCCGTATTGACTCACCGACATATTGAGTTTTCCGGGAGAGGATCCCGAGTAGCCATTGTCGATCGAGAAAACAGATTGTCTAAGGTTTACACCAACGAACCATTCTGGATTGATCCAGAGTTCTGCTCGGACCAGGATATTAGGAGACAGGTTGTTGCTGCCGCTGATGGATCCCGCCGTTTGGAGTTTGGCGTTCTGGGTGTAGTTTGAAAATCCCGCCATTAATTCCACTTTACCAAATTGTGGAGCCGACTCCGGAACCCACTCTTTCGGTTCATCTCCGAAGGCCACGTCCTTGTCAGGACGTTGAGTGATGTCTTGCATGACTTTGCCGGACGGGGTGGTAACTGGAAGAGAGTATTTTACGAATTCGTCCGGCATTACCTTTGAGCCAACTGCAATGACGCCGCTTTCCTTTTCGAGTTCGACATAACCAAAGCTGAGATAAGGTTCAACTTTGAACAGCTTTACTCTACCAAGAACTTCTTTGTCAGTGCTGACCATGAAATTTAATTTTGGATGACGATTGATCTTGATGATTTGCACGACGGAGACCCGGTTGCCGGATTTAAGACCATAATTGCTACCTAAATTCAAAGTCACTTGCTGGCCGCGACGGCTCAGGATGGTCGCGCGGAAAGGCATGCGATTTTTCAAATTCATAAACAGATTTGCAACTTGCGATTTGATATCACCGATTTCAAAACCTTTATAGTCAGCAATATTTTCCTGCAGCAGAGGTAGACCTTCTCGACCAACAAAAAGAGTCAACGTGATAGAGATACCGCGAGGACCTTTGATAAGTTTGGAGGTAAGCGCAGCTTCAGAAGCACCTGCTTGAAGAATTTTTTTAACGTCCTCCGGGTGTTCATCCAAAAGTTCTGATTTGATTTTCAAATCTTTGGGAAACTCTGAAAGAGACCACTGCTTGTCGTCATTCAAAAGCTTTCGCAATTCTTCGTCGATGGGCTTTGCATAAATGCCTCCCACGTTGTCCGTAGTGGGTACGAGCACGAGAGATTTAATTGCTAAATCCTGATCGACAGCGCTGATGTATGTATTCTGGGCATTGGTCTGGCCGCCCGTAGGGTTCTTTGCTTGGGCCTGGACCAGATGAAGAGGCATGAAAATGCTAGACAACACGAGGCTAAAACTAAGAAGGAATGATTTCATGTTTTAATTGTGCCTTGCACATGAAAACTCGTCAATTTGACATCAAGTAATTCAGACCGAGAGCCGAAATAAAAATCATGAAATCTTCTGTTTCGATTCTATTTTCAGTTGTGACTCTCCTTAGTGGCACTTACGCTCTTGCGCAGTCTAGTCTAGAAGGCTTCTCTACGGGTCGCTATGAGATTCATAAGTCCTCAAAATCTGCAAAGTCCTCTCGTAAGCCCTCCTCTGTTGAAGGTGAAGAATCCAAGCCAGTGACGGATGCGGACGGAATGAAGGTTCGATTGCTAACTCCTTCAGAGTTGGCGGCAGAAAAAGCGGCCGAGGCAAAAGTGGCTGCAGAAATTCAGGCAAAGAAACTGGCAGAGCAGAAGACGGCGGAAAAAAAAGTTGTTGAGGATAAAGCTGTCGCGGATAAGAAAATAATTGAAGATCAAAAGGCATCCGAAGTCACGGTGGCTGCCGCAGATGTGGAAGAGCCGAGTATTTCCGAGCAGGCGGAGTCGCTTTTTTCAAGTCAGTCCGAAAAGGTCTATGATTACTATCGCCAGGAAATTCATCCTGATGATATTCGCAACAACAAAGTTGAAGTCGAGTTTTCTCCGTTATTAGGTTATAACGATTCCTCGTCGAACTATTCATTCAGAAAATACCAAAATTTCTTTGAGGCTTTGAAACTAAAAGCCAATGTCTGGCTTACTCCTTTGATTGGTGTGAGTGGACAGATTTTATTCTCTTTCGGCGGGGATATTGATGATGCGAATCACTCAAAAGTTTCTGCCAAATATGAAAATTTAGATCTGGGCTTTAACTTTAGGAAGTTCTTTGGAGTATCCCGCAAATCCAATTCATTGGAATTTTCGGTATTATACAGCGATAACAATTTCAAAGTTTCAAAAGACAGCACCATGCATCCTCGCATTAAATCCTCTGGTGTTGGTGTGGGCCTAAAAGGTCGTTTCCCTACTTCAATGAGCTATGCTTGGACCGTGGGGGGCACCTTTTTCCCGCGTTTACAACATTCAGAGTCAGCGACCGCAGTGAATGTCAGTTCTGGTTCTACAGACGAAAACACGCGCATTGGATTTGATGTGGGTGGAGAATGGAAGTTCTCTCGCCACAGTCAGATGATTTGGAGCCTGGGTGTTACTTCAGAGAAAAATCTTTTTACCGGTTCTGCGACTTTGCCAGACTCAAGTACGGGATTAATACCTTCTGGTGTGAGTGTGACGAATACCATGTATTTGATGAACCTAGGCTATCGTTGGGGTCATTAAAATCCACTCACCAAAGTTAGTTTAAATACCTATACTGAAGCGGATGAAGATACGTTTTGCTGTTGTCGACGATGCCGCTTTCCTTCGTGAGCTCATAAAAAATATTGTGACCTCTGCCGGTGGCATGTGCGTGGGAGAAGCTGAGAACGGCGAAGAGGCTGTTAAGCTCATTCAATCCACCCTTCCCGATCTTGTATTTATGGATATGGTCATGCCAGAGAAGAATGGCATTGAGGCTGCAAAAGCCATCAAGGAATTCGCCCCTGAAACCAAAATCATCGGATGTTCTACCATCGACAATGAGGATCTTATCGAGAAGGCTAAAGAGGCGGGATTCGATGCCTATCTCACGAAACCATTTACTAAAGATCAAATTTTAAAAGCTATTGATAAAGTGTTACCGCACCAAGGGGAAACAACTCATGGAAGAACTTAAATTCGTTCTTAAAACCTTCGCCTTTACTTGTTTGTTGATTGTGCTGATGCAGGTCAAAGTGGGCGGAGCTTCAATTGAAAGCCATTCATTCAGATGGCTGCAACATTCGACAGTGTCTCAATGGATTCAGAGTGCAGCGGCTGGTGGCGCAATGGCTTTGAAAAATTTGAGTGGTCATGTGAAAGATGGCGTGGTTAGCACCGTTGATGGATTTCAAGAAGGTGCGCACGAAAAGGCTATTCGCTAACTACTTTGCCTAAGGTAGTGATTACTTAACAGCTTGTTGAGCTGCTGTAGTTGCAGTTGTGGAACCTTGTGCTGAAACAGGGGCTGCTGCAGTATGCGCAAAAAGGCTGTTACCTTGTGAACTCATCATGTGTGAGCATTTAGAACCAGCAAAAGAAGTTGAAGCGATTGTTAGGATTGTTACTGTGATGATTGCTTGAGTGATTTTCATGGGAGCTCCTAGTGTGTATTTGTTCGTCGTACACAAGAGGGTATTGCATCGCCCGTGCCAGATTTTGTGAATCACAATGAGATTGCCAAGTCGTCAAATCAACAACTTAGAGAGATGTCTTCTCAGACTGAGAAGGCCAATGCCGTCACGCGCGCTTTTCGTTCCGCTCCTGATAAGGGAGTAGACAAAAGGGAAAGGAGAGCGACCATTGGGGGGGAAGCCACTCTCCTTTTGGGGGCATTTTCAAATTATTTAACTGCGCCGTTAGAGTGGGCTCTTACAGGAACAGTCGGAGAAGTTGTCGATGAACGAGCCTTCATAACCGGGTTCGTTGATGCGAACAAAGACCCATTTTCCTTGTGAGCGCACTTTGGATCTGCGAATGACATAGATGCAGACGCAAGCACAACAGCAGCCATTAGAATTTTAGCAAGTTTCATAGGGACTCCTTTGAGTGTAATTAATCTTCAATAGGAGGTATTGCATCGCTCATGCCATGAATTGTGTCTCAGTCTGAGACGTAATCAGTCAGATTTCGGGTATTTAAGGTGTGATTCGCGCAAAAGAAAAGGGCCCAGGTTGTCCTGAGCCCTTTTGTGTTCATCTTGTGAATAATAACTAGACAATCTGACTCGCCGAGTGAAGCAAAAGGTGCCTGGCACCTTTTGCGGGTCGTCTGATTAGTTTGTACCTTCGTTGGCTTTGCTTCCAGTGCCTTGGTTTTGGCCTGAGCCAGTTGCAGGTTGGGCAGCTGTAGGATCACTGAGGCGCATATGTTTAAGACGAGCCAAGCACTCCTTGCACTCGCCAACAGTGGCAACAGCGGCACCTTGTGAGGTCATTGCTTCATTCGGGTCTTCGCCAGGGTTTACTGAGCGTTTTGATTCCTGTGCAAATGCAGAGAAGGCCGAACCTAAAGAAACTAAGATTGTTGCAGCAACTAAAATCTTTTTCATACAGTCACCTTCCTTACAGATAAAGCTCAGCCGTAGCTGGAGCGATAATATCTAGCAAGTTATTAAATGTGCTGGCTACTTGCATTGCCACTGAAGGACCTTCTTTGCTGTCGACCTTATTGATCTCACCATTCTGTTTGTAAGAAACCTGAATGGTGCCCAAGCCAGGGCGAGTCACTACTGCTGGTTTGCCGTAGCGTTCTTCGTATTCGATCTTCACAACCTTCTTCGCTTGATCAGTGATCGTTGCGATGCGGCCACGATTGTCATAAGTCATTGAAATCTTTTGACCGTCAGTGTTCTGAGCAAACGCCAAATTTCCTTTAGGATCGTATTGGAACTTCGTTTGCTTGGTGGCTACTTTTGCACCCTTCGCGTTGAAGAAGACCGAAGTCACTTCGCTGACCTTCTTAACTTTTGGATCGTATTCGTAAGTCATACGCATTGCTGCTGTCGCTTTTACCTTCACAAGTCCGTCTGGGAAGTACTCGTAAGTGATGCGATCTGTGTTGCGACGGATAGAAGTCGGTTTGCCGAACACTTCGTGATAAGTGATATCCGTAGTGTTGCCGTTTACTGACGTCATAACACGCTGTAGGAAGAACTGACCATCAGCACGTTGTTGATGCCAGAATTCGTACTTATTATCTGCGATAGTTTCTTTGCCGCAGACTTTCTTAACAGTCGACCAATAGTGATTTTTAGGATCATTTGTCGCGAACTCGTACTTATAAGACTCGATACACTTATCGCGATCTGCGAAACCGATAACCCAGTCATTCTTTTTGTCGTATTTCAAAGCGACAAAAGTTTTATCTGGCCAAGAAGCTTTGGTTAGATTGTGAAGATCATCGTACTCGTAAGTATATGTCTTCAACCAGGCATTCTTTACAGAAGCCAAGTCATCCAGGTTGGCGAATTTATATTCAGCCATGAGGCCGTTTGGACCCGTGATAGTTTTAACTTTTTTATTCTGGAAATATTTGAAAGCCAAACGACGTCCATTGTTGTCTTCCAGTTGAGCAATCGAATCCTTGTCATACGTAAATTTCAGGAAGTTCCCGTTTTTATCGTAGATATGAGTCAATTTTCCTTGAAGACTGAAGCGTTGAGCGCTGCCATCTGGAAGATTGCGGGTGTAGTAAGTCTTATTGAAGACAAAGTGCTCGACCTCGCGACCGTTTGCATAGAATTTCGTCCCTTCTTTAACTGGCGCCGTTAATCCGTACTTGGCTGCCAACTCTGAACGGGCGTTATCGTCTTCAACGAGCTGAGTTTTCAAGCCGTTGATGTAAGCTTCCGTCACGCCGACTTTTTTCTCGGCCTTCATTTTAGCAACGATGGCGTTGATCGTGTTGTCGACATCTTTACGACTGACTTCACGAGGAGAGAAAGTTACTTCAAGACCGCCTCCGCATTCTTTCACCTTCAAGTTGCCTTCGGCATTTACTTCCATGCTGGTTTCAAAATCTGAACACCAGCCGAAGCCGAACATACCATTGAAGAGTGAGCGGCTGTTGTAAGTCCTAACGATTTTCAAATCGTATCCGCTGCCTGGAACATCCATATCAATCCAGGTATTCGAATAGTTGGCATTTTTCATGTCGACAAGCGCGTGCGCTTGCGCAGAAAAAAGAACTGCGATCGCCAAGAGAGTCTTCTTCATTATTTCTACCTCTTCAGTAACTACTTCAGTTAAAACCAAAGTGCATGCTTGAAACTGATAAACTACACTTTGATGGTAACAAGCTTTTTGATAACCACGCCACCGATAATTTGTAGAGCCAGCATCACGAACAACAACACTAGACCAAGGGTTGTGGTAAACATGGGTTTGATGAAATTAGGATCCACCATTAAAAATACGCCCATCAAGATAAACGGGATCATGGTCACGATGATTCCCTGCATGAGCCCTTGTGCTGTCAAAGCCTGAATTTTTTTCTCTACCTTTTGTCTTTCACGAATGACCGTGACTATGGTCTGGAAAGTTTCGGCCAAGTTACCGCCGGTCTCTTTCAGGATATTGATAGAGGTTACAAACATCTGCACATCAGGGCGAGGGATGCGATTTCCCAAATCACTCAATGCACTTTCAAAACTATCACCGACTTGCATTTGATAAAGAACTTGTGAGAACTCCTGGCTGATGGGATTTCCCATGATTTCCACCACGCGCTTCATGGATTCTTGTGGATTGGAACCGGCTTTAATACCGTTTGCCATAATAGTAAGTCCATCCACCATTTGATCTGTGAAGACGGAGCAGCGTTTTTCATACATGAAGCGAACAAGCAATAAGGGAAGCTGCCAGCCTCCGATAGTCAGAGCTGCGCCAAACACAACTCCTAAAAGAACATTTGGCCAGAAGAGCAGGAAAGCCAAGGCGCCCACACCAAAGCTCATAAGTAAAATCATGATGGTGATTTTCTTTTCGTCAACATCATTGCCCATCAAACGAAGTGTTTTGACGACTTCTTCTCTTTGACCAAGGCTGCGCTTATGCAGCCATGTGATTGCTTTCTCGGACCACATCAAAATGATCACGAAAACGCAGATACCGAAAAGAGGAATCATAATCCATTCGTTAAAAAGAAAACGCATAGTCTATCCCACCTTCTTAGGAGGTGTGACTCCTGGCATTCCCGGCATCTTCGGTGCAGCGATATTTGGAGCTGCTGCCTTTGCTGCAGGGGCTGGGTTCGCAGCGGCTGGGTCATTGGCGAAGATCTCACGCGGAATGACAACACCCTTGTCGCTTAATTTTTGAATGAAGCTAGGGATTGTACCAGTTGCTTGGAACACACCTTGGATTTTACGATTTTTATCATAACCAGTTTCTTTGAAACGGAAGATTTCCGCCAAAGTCACGATCTCGCCCTGCATTCCGGCAACTTCAGTGATGCTCAGGATCTTACGGCTACCATCAGAAAGACGCGAGATCTGAACAATCAAGTTGACCGCGCCAGAGATCTGTTCGCGAATCGCGCGGATTGGAAGATCCATACCTGACATCAAGCACAGAGTTTCCAGACGCGCAATACATTCACGGGGACTGTTGGCATGTGTAGTGGTCATTGAACCATCATGACCCGTGTTCATGGCTTGAAGCATATCTAGAGCGGCACCGTCACGGCACTCACCCACGATGATACGATCAGGACGCATACGCAGGGCATTTTTAATCAAGTCACGGATCGTGACTGAGTTCGTGCCTTCCATCGAAGCTGGGCGAGTCTCTAGTCGGACCACGTGCTCCTGTTGAAGCTGCAGCTCGGCCGCATCCTCGACAGTGATAACACGTTCATTCGAAGGAATGAATGAAGACATCATATTCAGCAAAGATGTTTTACCTGAACCGGTACCGCCAGAGATAACGATGTTCAAACCGTTTTCAGCACAGATGCGAAGGAAGTCGATCATGTTCTTAGTGATACTTCCGTATTCGATGTATTTTTCAGGCGTGATTCCGCCTTTTTTAAATTTACGAATTGTTAGAGCGGGGCCATCGATGGCCAAAGGCTCGATCACGGCATTCACACGGGAACCATCTTTCAAGCGCGCATCCACATAGGGAGTCGAGTCGTTGATCTGACGGCCGAGTGGGGTCACGATACGCTCAATAATACGACGAAGATGATCATTCGAAGTGAAGTAGACCGGGCTGAGTTGCACCTTACCACTTTTCTCAACGAAGATTTTCTTATAACCATTCACCATGATCTCAGAGACAGCTGGATCGGCAAGCAGATCTTCCAAAGGACCCAAGCCCAGCGCTTCTTCCAGCACTTCTTTAATAATTTTTGAGCGCTCTTCACGCGCAGTATCTGGAGCCTCTTTATCCACGATCAAAGTGATTTCACGTTTGGTTTTTTCGCGAATCTCTTTTTCTTTGTTCTCATCCTTGGTGTCCATAAGAAGCTTCTTAAGGTCGACTGTTCGGATGAGTTCATTATGAATACGAATTTTGAGGATCGTGCGTGGATCCATTCCCGCAGTCCCCGGAAGAGCCGCGGCGTTGCCGCCTTCCGCGCTGACAGTGGGAGCCGGCTTTGGACGAGAGAGAGTTTTGAGTCGTTGAATGACTCCGCCCGTAAGCTTTCTTGATAGATCAAAGTATGCAGCCGTTACGGGAGCTTTGGGAGCTGCCAAAACGAAAGGTTGATATTTTTGCATCGCCATTGTTGAGGTCGCTTCGTCTTGAGGAATGATTCCTAAGAACGGCAATTGCAATTGATTGGAAATTGCTTGAGGAGAAAGACCCGTTGGAGAGGCTTTATTTATCACAAGCTGGAACATGTCTTTAGGGAAAGTTGCAGAAAGAAGCTCGTTAATCAAACGCTGAGTTTGAGTCACGACGAGCACCTCTGGTGTAGTCACGATCATGATGGCTGTCGCTTCTTGAAGGACCGCCATTTGCGCAGGGCCTAGATCGTTACCACAATCCACAACGACGAATTTGAATGCACGACTGAAAAAATCAAGGAGTTTGCCAAGCATGTCCGGCGCGATGTTCATGCTTTCTTCAGGTCCACGAACTGCTCCGACGTAGGCAAGTCCCGAAGGATGCATAGTCACCAGAGTGTTCATCGGCTGTGAATTCAAAGAGCCTTGGAAGCTTGAAAGTTCTTTAAGAGTTTTGACGGGTTTCAAACCCATGATCACGTTTTGGTCGCCGACACTTTTTGAATCAGCGTCGACAAGCAAAACCTGAGTGCGGAGCTCAGTCATAAGTGCACAGGCAAAGTTAGCAGCGAAGACGCTCTTACCGACGCCTCCCTTACCACCAACAACAGCGATGAGATTACAATTAGGATTGATAGCCAATGCGGACCTCCGTCTTCCTTATCGGCCGGCGTGCACTGTCTTTATACGAGACTTAGGCCCTAATCACGTAAACGGAACTTCTTCTTGATCTGTTCAGCTCCGGCGCTGGCTGAAGTCTTTACGACTGGAGTCACAAACACCACGAACTGGCTTTGATCTTTCGCGAACTCTTTAGAGGCATACAAGCTGATGATCGGATTCTTCTGACCAGCTGGACGATTGTACCCAGTGGTTGAAGAGTTACGGATCAGACCGCCCACGGCCGCACTTTGACGGTCACGCACGATCACGGAGCTTGTCATCTCATTATTACTGGTAATTGGAGCACCCGCTGGCGTGCTACCGATCATACTGCTGACCTTAAAGGCCATATCAATATGCACGGAACCTGACTTTTCACCCAAAAGCATTGGCGTGATGGTTGTCACGATACCCACTTCGGCGAAGGCAGTTCCCTGAGTTCCATTCTGACCGATCACCGCGTACGGTTGGTTCGTCACCTGTTTGATTTCACCTTTTTTGCCATCTTCAACAATCAAACTAGTACTTTGTAAAATACGAGCGTGACCATGTTGTTTTGCCCAATTTAATTTAGGCAAGAGATTGGAAACGACACCAGTGAGTGAACTTACCACACCGCCGGCAGCGCTGCCGCCACTGGAGACAGTAAGCTGAGAGTTGTCAGCAAGTTCAGGAGTGAACTGGAACTTAAACGCTTTCGAATAGTCCTTATTCAGTTCTACATAGTGAACAACCATTTGAATCATTTTAGAAGGTGGCTTTGGAGCCGCTTCTTTGACTTGAATAAGATTGATCACGCCATCATTTGCCGGTTTACGTTTCTTGATCACACCTTTTTCTTCAGCCGCTTCAATGACGATGTCGGGAAGGTAAGTCTTTGCAATAATCTCTGCGCGAACTTTTTCGTCATCGCTATTTGCCCAGCCTTGAAGAATGATTTTGTCATTCACGGCACGAACTTCGATTTCAGGATTGTTGATGTCGCGAGTGATGAATTCTGCAATTTTCTTTTGTGCCAGAGGGCTTAAAGTCACCAAAGACGAAGCTTGATCACCGAACTGTTGAACCACATTGTAAATGCGCGCTAAATCCTTAGGGAGAAGGATTTGGCCGTCAACGACAACTTTGTTATTTACGATTTTGATATTAATACCTTCGATATCACCCAGAAGGGCGCGCATTTCGCGGACCACTTTATCGAGTTTGCTTTTCTTGATGTCGATGCGGTACTCGGCAACGATTTTGCCATTCTTTTTGTCATGAATAGTCAGAGTCGCAAAGCCATCCGCTTTGGGAGTGAAGCGAATGACATTGAGATCCTTGGCATAAGCCGCTGTCACGATACGACGGAAGTCACCACGGAACTCCACTTCGTTTGGAATAGGGGGAAGCTTCTCGTCATGTTCAATGCCAAGAGTAAGACTTAAGAATTTGCGAGAGCGATAGGATCCGCCGGATTCTTCAGAGACAGAAACAGTTGGATCCGCAGTGAGATCATCCTCAGCGCGGGCCGTATTTCCGCTCAGACTAAGAAGCAAACTTAGTATGAGTAGTTCGTATTTCATAAGTCCCCCTTAACTAACATTCCCCTAAAACAAACCAGAACTACAAAGTGTGAAATCCACCCGGTCGTTGTGTTGGTGGAGGTGCCGTACGTTGTTGCATCGTTGGAGCCATTGCGGGTCTAGCCGGTTGCTGCATCATTGGTGGAGCCACAGCCGCTGGCGGAGCTCCCTCCAAAGAAACAACCGGTCTTCCAGCTACAGAATCTGACGTCGAACTCGGCATGCGAGGCGGGACAGTTCTGTCACTAGGATTTCTTAAAGCGAAGAAGAGATTTCCCGGAGCTGTTGACAGGATATAGAACAAATCCTGAGCCTCTTTGGGAGTCGCTTCCACAGTAATCGTCGTATATTTGGTATCACCAGTCAGCGCAATCTGACTGAGATTTTTTCCAGAGGCATCGAGTTCGAACATACGTGGAATGTTGTTCACAACACTCACGCCGGTAGCAAGAACCACAACGTCACTCATCATCGTGAAGACTTCACGCTTTTGATTTACACCTTTGCCACTGTCCACAGCGGCGAAGATATCAACGCGGTCACCAGGGCGAATCATTTTTGCCACCGCACGCACCTCATCCACCGGAATGGCGATGGCGCGTTTACTTGGCGCCACTTGCAACGCAATCCCCGTGTCAGGTCCTGGAGTCAGCAAGTTATTTTTCAAAACCATCTGTCCTTTACGAATAGGAACAGCTGCCACGTTACCGATGATTTCATCAGGGACGGTGATCGCTTCAGGCTGAATAAAGTCAGCAGGAAGTTCTTTGGTCTCTACCATTGTATCATAGATCGTTTGCATTTCGGCAATATCGTCTTTGGCGACCACGACACGCTTTGTAGAGCCGAAGCGTTTATCGTACTCAGCTTTTTTCTCTTGAGAATAGCTATATAACAGGAAGGTCGCGAAGACTCCTGCTCCGATCGAAAGCCATAAATTTCGTGTGTCATTCGGTCCCATAGCTCTCCCTAAGTTCCACAAGCTGCATTCAAGCAGATGCCATATGATGATTTAATCCAGATAGGACTTACACTGACCCTATCATTCCTGGGGTTTGTACAACCTTGAGCACTGAAATCACAGACAGTCGGCACTTGATTATTATGGGCCGCACTGCCACCTTCGACTGCTGGACGATCTTTGAAGTCAAAGAAGTCGATTTTTCTTTTAGTCGCAGCCCAGTTGTCACCACTGTTCATGCTTTCATCGCGAGTTCCATGAATACGCATGCCATAGGCTTTGTAGTGAATATCTGCATTTCTGGTGCTGCGGAAGTAAGTCAAATTTGCGCGATGATTGAAAGTGCTAAATGCATAGTTGCGCGCAGCCATTGAATTCATGATGCCGGTGTGAACCGCTCCAAAGAATCCCAGCGAGAAATTAATAAGTAATACGATAATCACGATGATTGGAATCATCTCAAAGATCGCCATTCCTTTTTCATTATTTAGTGGTGAATTTCTCTGGGAGGACTTTTTAGATTTTAACATCCGTTGTCCTCCATAGGAATGTATTTGGACGAAGTAGCTCCGCCCATCGCTTTATAAGTTGTATTTGAAAGACTAAGTATAGCGTCGTTACGCTGTTTGATTTGCGCCCAGCACTCAGCTTGAGTGGGCTCGCGAATCATGAATGCCGTCAAGTTTGCAGAAAAACCGGTATCAGAATCTGATGAGGTGCTTCCCAAGAAGGCGATTTTAATATTGAGTAGGCGAGGTACGAAAACGATGCGGGCCCCAGTCAGAGGAATTTCCTCTGAATTGACGCTGCTGTATTCGTTTGAAAAATCAGAACCCTCGAAGCCGCCGCGGATATCCGCTTTGGGCGCACTTCCTGGTTGCGTGGTTCCAAGCAAGAACCAGCTTCCATCCGGTTTTGCGAATAGATCTTTTAGAACCGGACGATTGATAAGTTCATTGAACTTATCCTTTCCCACTAAGGCTTGCTTTTCAGGATTTTCATGCGCTGCGGATGCAGCTCTTGCTGTTGAGAAAGTTATATATTGACCAACTTCAGCCATAGCCAAAGTAAAAGTCAGTGAGAAGAGGACAATACAAAGACCTGCACACAGAGTGAGTGCAAAAATGAAATCGACGGAAATGATTCCGCGCGAATTTCCTATGATCTTTCTACCTTGTCCTTGTTCCTTCATTATCCACCTTAGTTAGGTTTCAGCGATACTTGTCTTCCTAGCTGACCGGGCAATGTTTTACATGCTTTGGAAGGAGGGCCCCAAACGCCACATTCCAGCATTCCTTGAACTTCGGCCCAGGGGCGTTCGATCAGGTTTGCCAGATATTTTCCTTCACGCAGTGTATTCATGCTCGCGATAAAAACTCCAAGCATCACCACCATTAGCAAAACAGCTTCGATAACAAATTGACCACGTTGGTTTTGCAGAGTGCTTTTCATACTCACTCTTCCCACTTGTTACGTTGGCCTTTGGGAGTAAAGCCACCACCTGTTTCCAGATGGGCTTCCACTCGAGCGGCCATTCGTGGTCCTGACTCTTTGAATGCTTTCCCCGGGGCTGAGATAAAAACCTTCAGCCCGATGAAGAACACTGCAAAAAGCAACAGGACATACTCTATGGTCATTTATCCTCAGCTTCTTAAGCTAATGAAATTACTGAACGTTGACTTGGCCCATGCCGTCTTTAAGCTGACCAATTTTGTCAGATACAGCAGATTGAATATCCTTCTTGAAAATCATCACTAGGCTTACGACAACTACGAGCAAAAGAATGTACTCAGTAGCACCTTGACCTGATTGATTTTTAAAAAGCTTCTTAGAAAAGTTCTTGAACTTCTTCATGGATGTTCCCCCTTTCAGAATTTATCGGCTCAAACGGGGATTCTCTTGAGGGCATACGAGGGAGAATGTGACTGGAACGGTGTCTTATTTTGAGAAAGAAAAGGGATCTGAAGCGGCCAACTTATTTACACTCAGATTTCTCGTCAAAGGTCTTGTCTAATTATTTGCCAGCGCAACTCTTGTGGTCTGGTGTATTTTGAGTTTTTCGAGTTTGGACCTAAGGTGGGGAGGTCCAGTGTGGAATGTGAAGAAGTGAACGTAAATTCTTACAAGTGTTGACGAAAGTCCTAAGAGCGCCTAATTTACAGAACTAGGAGCCCTCATCATGCCGAAGCAAGTAGTTTTTCTTTATGTTTTTTGTGTTCTCGTACTTTTTGTCGTGAACGTCGTCGTTTCGTAACGCCTACTCCGACGGAGTCGGAGTGTAAGTCAGACTAGTTCTTCAAAGTATAGATATCTGGATAGTTTCTTCCGATTTCCTCAGAATCCATTCCGTAACCCACAACATAGCGATCATCAATAGTCTGACCAATATAATCAGCTTTGATCGGCAATTCACGGCGAGCGGGTTTATCAAGCAAAGTGACAATTTTAAGAGAAGCTGGAGCTGAAGCGAACAAACGGCTTCTTAGGAAGCTCAAAGTGCGGCCAGTATCGATGATTTCCTCAACGATCAAAACGTGCTTTCCAGCGATGTTTACAGAGATATCTTTAACGATTTTGATCGCTCCGCCTTTTTCAACCGCTTGAACGTGAACGAAGTCGACTTGCTGTGGAAGATCCACTTTTCTCATCAAATCAGCCGTGACATGCATAGAACCACGGAGTGGACAGATGAAGATCACTTCCTTGCCGTCGTAATCAGCTTCGATTTGTTCTGCAAGCTCAGAGATAAGCCCGTCAATTTCTTCGCGCGTAAGGAAAGGAACCATTTGATCTTTAAGCTGTGCCATTGTTGTGCCTCTTCTGTTCTACAAGTCTGTCTCTACAAATCAATCGATGTAATGCCTGCTGCTTGTGCCATCTTAAGATAACGAAGCGCCTCGGGATGTTGTGGATCCCGAATGAGAATATTCTCCCATTGTTCTGTGGCTTCAGCAATGTTGTTTGAGTTGTAGTAGATAGCCCCAAGCTTTAGGCGAGCTGGAATTAAGTGTGGGTACTCGCGAATCAAAGCCTTAAGATCTTTGATAGCACGTTCAGTATGGCCTAATTGCACATTTACTTCGGAAACACGCAAAGTGATCTCGGCTTTTCTGCCCGAAAGCTTCTGTGCTTTTAACAATTGTTCCAAAGCTTCATTGTAGCGCTTGTACTGGTAGTAAAGGTCAGCCAGTTCTTCGTGTTTAGAAGCAAGCTTCTCGTCCACGAAGGGGTCTTGTTTGCCTGATTTTTTATCCAATTGAGCTTGAGCATCCAGGAAGACCTGTTTGCCTTCATCATACTTACCCAAATCATTGAGGATAATAGAAAGCCCTACGCTGGCGTCCGTGTAAGTGGGATCAATCTCAAGAGCTCTGCGGAAAGTTTTGATCGCTTTGCTGAATTGGCCTTTATCGTAAAAGATTGTGGCCAGCATCTGATAAACTTCAGGATTGCGTGTGTTCTGCAATAGCATCTGATTCAAAATGGGCTCTGCCATCTTGTAATTGCCATTGATGAAATTTCCACGGGCCTCGGAAAGCATGTCGTCAGTGATTGAATTCATCATTATTTCATCACCTTTTCAGCGGCTTTGAATTCAGAGCTGCCTGGGAAATCCGCGGCAAGAATTTTCATATATTTTTCTGCTTTCGGAGTGTCGTCGATCTTCTTCGCGCTGATCACGATGCGAGATAAAGCTTTCTTTTCAAAGCCCAATCCGCCGAAGTTTTTGTAAAGACCTTCATAGCGACCCAAAGCACTGTCATAGATCTCACGTTTAAAGTAGAAATCTGCGATGTATTCTTCTTTTTCACCCAGCATTTTTACAGTCGCAGTGCGTTTTTCTTTAGCCTCTGCCACGTACTGTGAGTTTGGATATTTTTTAATCAAATCAGTAAGATTGAGGATTGTGTCATTCGCCAGAGATAAGTCACGATCGATTGTTGCCGGCAACTGATTGTAGTAGCTCATACCCAAACGGAATTGAACATAATCCGCTTGCGGTGCTGTCGGATGAAGATCCTTAAACATCTGATAGGCTACTTGCGATTCCGCGTAGGACTCTTGCTTGTAGTAAACATCCGCAATCGCAAGTTCTGCTTTGGTCGCAAAGTTGCTATAAGGGAATTTATTTTTTACTTCTGTATAACGACGAATCGCCTCTTCGAAGCGCTCGCCCTTGTCGAATTCCTCGGCAATAGCAAAAGCACCTTCCGGCGTATTGGAGTTTCTCTCCACAGAAGAGCAGCCTGTGATGAACAAGCTGCTTGCGCAAATAAGTGTCATGACTCGGAGCGTTTTTAGCATAGGACTTGAATCATATTTTGGTCTAGGACCTACTGTCAATAAAGGGACATCAATGCTGCCAAAGAAGGAGGAAAAATGCTGCGAATTTCGCTAAAACAGCCTTTTTTTACCATTTTACTGGCTGTGGAAATTCTTTATTTAGCTTTGGCCCTCATGATTCCGCCTCTTCCGGGCTGGAAAATGTTTTCCCATGTGGACTGGGTCGAGTCAGTCAGCCTCAAGGATGACCGCGGCCATGAGGTTCCACTTCGGGGCTACTTGCCGGAAACTTACTATGATTTTAGCGCTTCCACCGCCCAATCGGTGGCGACTTTTATATGCAAAAAGCATCAAGAGATTCCACATTGGATTTTGCAAGTCGAAAGGGAAAGTTATGAGCTTCAAGCAAGTGACTGCATACCTCGAAAAAAATAGTTTGCGATTATTCTATATGTTCTTAGGGGCGGCAGTTTTGCTGCGACTTCTAGATGATGTTCTGCTGGGGCGTTGGGGCATTCATGCCGGTGCAATTTTTCCGTACCGCCATCCGGGATATTTTCCGCTGTATGGTACGACAGGTTTGCTCTTGGAGTGGGCGCTGGCATTGACGGGGGGAGTGTTGCTGTTCACCAATGAAAAAAGAAAAGGCGCATTCTTTGCCGCAATAGCAATGAGCTTAAGTCTTTCTCAAATGATGCAAAATCAGAAAATTCTACTGTGGATAGTTCTGTGGATTGTGGCTTTGACTGATCTGGGAAAAAATATTCCGGCGCGAAAATTTTTAAAGTGGCAAATCGTATTGGTTTATACTTTCGGAGCACTCTCAAAAATATTTGATCAATTTGTGACTGGTGAGACCCTCCACATCATTGCCCTTCGCCAAATGGAGACAACCACAGGTTTGCAAAAATTCCTGTGGAGTCCTCTTTTGAATTCAGGATTTTCAACAATGGTTTCTTACGCGGTGATCGCGTTGGAGCTTCTGATTCCACTCTTATTTATCAGAAAAAAAGAGTGGGCGTGGTTTTTTGTTTTGGTTTTGCACGGAGGATTTGTGGTCATGATGAAGGACCTTTCCTCGTTCACATTTTCGATGTTTGCCCTGGCGTCTTTGTACTACTGCCCAGATGTGATGATGACCGACGAAGACTTAATCCAACCAGTTAATGAGCCGGGGTAAGTGACTTGTGCCCAGTCTTTATCAAGGGTTTTGACGACAACTTCCATTCCACCATATAGATCCAAGATTGCAGCTTGGTTTTCTCCTGGCGCAGTTTGCAGTGAAACTTTTTCTTCGATAACGGTCGCACGCAGAATGCTGCTGTCGTAGATTTTCAGACAGAGCAAAGTTAAGGAAACTATGAATCCTAAAGAAAAAAGAAGACCGATCACCGGTGTTGGTGGGGGCGATTTTTCTTCATGCAAAGCGGTGCGACGACGACCCAAATAAGAAAGAAGAACCCATCCCGCAGCAAAAAGTAAAAGTGCGGTAAGAATGAGATAAGCCAGCAAAGGAACAGGTGCCAACAGCTTAGATCTTACACTTTCGTAAGTCTCTATTTGATGGGGAACGTCTTTGATTTCCATTTGTGATTGGGCATACTTTAGTCCAGCTCGCGCCGTGGTAAGTTCTGGATCGGAAGCCAAAGCTTTGCGCAGAAGGCCAATAGCAAGAGGCTTTTTTCCGAGCTGAAACTGGGCTAAAGCCAAGTTTGTAAGAGCTGTTGCGTTGTGTGGATCTGTCTCCACGGCTTTGGCAAATGCGTCACGCGCCTTTTCGTATTCCTTCGCGCTATAAAATTGAGTCCCTTGCTTAAAGTATTCGGCGAAAGTTGCATTTTGGGCCCACAGTAAAGAGGGCAAAATCAGAGTAAAAAAGAACACGATGAGTCGCTTCGTCATAGGATTTTAAGTTTATAAATAAAAGTCTCTGGATGTCTACACACTTGTCTTTCAGATGTCTTGTCTTAGTCCTGGCCCGAGAGTAAACTGGACGGGCATTTCAAATAACAACCGCTCCGGCGAAGCTGGAACGCAGGTAAGGTCTGGATCAATTCACAGACCTCACGAAAGGTATTATGAGCTCTCTTGTTGGCCACCAAATTAAACAATCTGAAAAAATTAATTCTTTGATTCAAGAGCTTGTGGGTGAAGTGACAAAGCTAAATTCTCAGCTTCCTGGCATTCGCGCACCTCAAGATGATTGCAAAGAGGCAGCAAAACAAAAAATCGAAGCAATTGGTTTAAATCGTGGTCGTCCTCTTCATTACCCATACATGGGAACGGGTGCTGGTCGTGGACCCTACGTGGAGCTAGAAGATGGCAGCGTTAAGTTGGATCTTATCAATGGCATTGGCATTCACTTGATGGGTCACGCAAATCCTCGCGTGATCGCAGCGGCGGTGCGTGGTTCATTGTCTGATATTTTGACGCAAGGAAATCTTCAGCCAAATAATGAATATCGTCTGTTCACAGAAAAAATGGTGAAGATTGCTTCTCGCAACAGCCGTTTGAAGTACGCGTGGATTGCGACTTGCGGAACGATGGCCAATGAAAATGCGCTGAAATTGGCTCGTCAAAAAAATTCACCAGCCAGATACGTTCTAAGTTTCAAAGATGCTTTTGCCGGTCGTTCGACAATGATGGCGGAAGTGACTGATAACCCAGCTTACAAACAAGGACTGCCGGAATATCATGAAGTGCTGCGCATTCCTTTCTATGATAAGCGTGATCCTCAATCTGGCGAAAAAGCATTGGCAGCGTTAAAAGAGCACGTTGCGAAGCACGAAGGCAATATCGCCGTGTTTGGATTTGAACCGATGCTGGGTGAAGGTGGTTATCAGGCGGCTCCACGTGAGTTCTTTGTGCCCCTTCTTGAGTATTGTAAATCTAAAAATATCGCAGTTTGGGCCGACGAGGTGCAGACCTTCACTCGTACCGGCGAATACTTTGCGTTTGAAACATTGGATTTGGGCAAATACATCGACATTTGCACCATCGCAAAAACCGCGCAAATCGGGGCAACGCTTTACACTGAGGAATACAATCCAAAGCCAGGTTTGATTGCGGGAACTTTCTCGGGATCTACGCCTTCATTATCTGCGGGTATGGAAATGCTCGACATGCTTTCAGAAGGCTTCCTGGGACCAAATGGCCGTATTCAACAGATTCATAAACGCTTTATCAGCGGCTTGAATAAATTGAATGAAACGACTTGCAAAGGGATCGCTTCCGATGCGGGTGGTATGGGCTTGATGGTGGCTTTCACCCCACACGATGGCAAAAAGGAAAGCGCGAACTCATTCTTGAATAAGCTTTTTGCAAACGGCGTGATCGCATTCCCATGTGGTAAGGATCCTGTTCGTGCGCGTTTCTTGATTCCAGCTATTATCCAAGACGAAGATATCGACGTGGCTTTGAAAGCGATCGAAAAAACTCTTCTTGAAGGGGCTTAATTGAATTTCGTCGAAGCTTGTCGTCAGCTAATTTCTATCGATAGCACGCCCACTCATGGCAATCGCGAGCTTGCAAAGTGGGCGGCGGCCTTCTGTCGTCAACAGGGTTTGTACGTCGAAGAGCAAGAGGAAATTGTTGGCGACCTAGAGCAGGTTAATGTGATCGCCCGTCCTACGAACGAGCGGCCTATTGCAGAATTCTTGTTGCAGAATCACCTCGACACAGTTGAACCGGGTCCTTTTTCTTTGTGGACTCAGACGGGGAGCAATCCCTTTGATGCACATATCATTGATGGAAGGATCTATGGTCTGGGCGCCGCCGATGTGAAGTTGGATTTCCTTTGTAAGCTGTGGGCTTTGGCTTCTTTTGGCAAAGATCGTGTCTGGAAACTGCATCCTGTTCTGGTGGGCACTTTCGGTGAAGAAACCGGAATGCAGGGTGCCTTAAAACTGATTCGAAAAAATAAGATCGCCGCCAAGATGGCTTTGATCGGTGAACCGAGTGATTTGCAGTTGATCAATGCGGCAAAGGGTTTTGCGAGTGTTGAAATTCGCATTCCTTTCTCGGATGAAGAGGTACAGTATCGCCAAGAACATAATCTTCGCGAAAGTACTTCAACCCAGTCGAAGTTGTTCCGCGGAAAAGCTTCGCATTCGTCGACCCCGCATTTGGGCGAGAGTGCGATTTCCAAAATGCTTGAATATCTGATGATGCTTCCGGATTCGGTGAACGTCATGGAGATCGATGGCGGTGTGAATTTCAATACCGTTCCGAGCAACGCCTTTTTGGAAATCGATATTGATTCAGCTGTGAAGGAGCCGATCGCAAAAAAAATTGCGAATATCTTCCGTGCTATTAAAGCTATGGAATTGGATTTCCTTAACTACAAAGATAATGATTTCCACCCCAGCACTCCCACTCTGAATATCGGCCTCATTCGTACAAACGAAGATGACATTCAAATTTCGGGCAGCTGCCGCATACCGCCGATCATCACCCACGAAGTTTATGAAAAGTGGATGGATGATCTTCGTGTGGTTTGCGAAAGAAATGGCGCTATCTTCCGTGTGAATGATTACAAAAAGCCGTACCGCACAGAGATGAATTCGATGCTGGTGAAAGGCTGTTTGGACGAACTTCGCGCCCTTGGCATGAGTGACAGACCGATCACTCAGCCCTCCACCAATGAAGCGAGTATTTTTTCGCGGGTGGGAATTGAGTGTGTGTGCTTTGGTCCCGGAAAAAGGGAAGATAATGTGCATACACCGAAAGAGCATGTGGCCATTGCTGATTTAGAAAAGGCCATTGAGTTTTATAAGAAGATTATCGAAAGGTTTTGTTTATGAGTTTTATAATTCGATCGGTCCGTCACGACGATTTGAATCAGCTTGTAGACTTGGCAAAACAGTTTAATTTGCTAAATCTACCGGGTGATAGAAAAGTTCTGAGTGAAAAAATCGACCGCAGCGAACAATCGTTCGCAGGTAAGTTGGAAAAAGATAAAGCAGAATATCTGTTTGTTGTTGAAGATTTGGAAGAAAAGCTGATTGTCGGAAGTTCTTTAGTCATCGCCAAACATGGTAATGATGACGTTCCTCATAGTGCCTTCAAAGTCTTGAAGCGCGATCATTTTTCTTCGGATTTAGGAATTGGTTTTATTCATCAAGTATTGCGCTTTCAGCTGGACTTTGACGGCCCAACAGAAATCGGAGGACTTCTTGTCGATAAATCTTACCGCAGACGTCCCGAAAAATTAGGCAAACAGATTAGCCTCAGTCGTTTTCTTTACATGGCTCTTCATCCGGACCGTTTTGAAGAACGCGTTTTGTGTGAGCTGACTCCGCCATTGACTGAGGAAGGTCGCAGCGAATTCTGGGAAGCATTGGGAAGAAGGTTCACAGGTCTTCCTTATCAGGAAGCAGATTTACTCAGTCAATCGCACAAAGAATTTATTGAAAGCCTGTTCCCTCAAGAAGACATCTATTTGGCTCTTCTTGATTCCAAAGCGCGTTTGGTTTTGGGCCGTGTCGGGGAGGCAACTAAGCCTGCTCAGCATTTGTTGGAAAGCATCGGCTTCCACTATTTAGATGAAGTGGATCCTTTTGATGGTGGGCCTCACTATGGAGCCCGCTTGCATGAAATCCTGCCGGTAAAGTACGGCAAACGTGCCAAAGTCACTGAATTTCCGGATGCTTCTTATAAAGATCAGATGCTGGTGGCAACCACGGGCGAAGAGTTCATGGCCTCCCTGTGTTCCGTTGATTTGCGCACCAGTGCGGAAGGCAATCAGGTTGCCGTTGCACCGAAGGCCCGCACGATCTTGGGTCTCGAAGTTGGCGATGAAGTTTATTTAGCACCCTTTCACTACAACAGAGGAAAGTAAGAGTTATGAACACCACCATTTTTCCAGTGAGTTACAAAGGTGATTTTATCAACGGTCAATTTGTTCCTGTCGTCAAAGGTGACGGCGAGTTCAAAGACATCAGCCCCGCGGATCTTAATGATGTCGTAATGGCTGTTCCTTTCAAACATGATCATATCAATCAAGCTTGTGCTGCTGCTAAAAAAGCTTATCCATCATGGGCGATGCTTTCCATGGACGAGCGCAAATCCTATTTGATGCGCCTAAAAGAAATGTACGATTCCCATGTAGACCAAATGGCTCAGCTCATCTGCCGTGATACAGGGAAGCCTCTGTGGGATGGGATGACGGAAGCAAAAGCGTTGGGTGCAAAAATCGACATTACGTTGAATCACTCCATTAAGCTCATCGCTGAAGAACGCGTTGTGAACGCTCTTCCTCAAGTGGATGGGGTGATTCGTCACCGTTCCCGTGGTGTGATGGCGGTTGTGGGTCCATTCAACTTCCCGGCACATTTGCCAAACGGTCATATTATTCCTGCTTTGATCGCCGGTAACACCGTGGTCTTTAAGCCATCTGAGCAAACTCCAGCGGTGGGTCAGTTCATGGCTGAACTCTTTGAAAAAGCAAAATTCCCACCGGGTGTCTTCAACTTAGTGCAAGGGGATGGCGCTGCTGGCGGGCTTTTGGTCGCGCATGAATATGTGGATGGAATTCTATTCACAGGTTCTTACGAAGTGGGTTTGAAAATCAAACAAGAGACGCTCACTCATTATTGGAAGATTCTTGCTCTCGAAATGGGCGGTAAGAATGCAACCATCGTTTGGGATGATGCTGATATGGATAAGGCGGTTTATGAGAGTCTGGTCGGAGCCTATATGACGTCAGGTCAGCGATGCTCTGGAACTAGCCGTATTATCGTTCATCCAAAATTGGCGGATGAATTCACAGAGAGATTCTATCAAGCGGCTAAAAAACTTTCGATTGGTCACTGGTCTGAAAATACCTTCATGGGTACTTTGATCAATGCAGCGGCGGTGGAAAAATACATTCGCTATCAAGAGATCGCGAATCGTGAAAATTGTGAAAGCGTGATGCGCGGTAAATCTTTGGATCTGAAGCACAAGGGCTATTACGTCACGCCTTCAATCCATTTGGTGAAAAAATTCGACCCAAACAGTGTATATCAAAAAAGCGAAATCTTCGGACCTAATGTAGCTATCTATCGCAGCGATGATTTCGACGAAACGATGAATATCGTGAACTCGACGGGTTATGGATTGGCGATGGCTCTCTTTACAAAAAACAAAGAGCTTTATGAGCAGGCTCAGTTCAAAGCCCGCGTGGGGATCTTGAATTGGAATCGCACAACGAATGGCGCAAGTTCTCGTTTGCCATTCGGAGGCATGGGGAAATCTGGAAATGACAGACCGTCCGCGCATTTTGCAGTTCAATACTGTACGGTGCCGGTGGCAAGCCTGGAAGACCCAACGGCTTTCGATCCAACTAAAGCTTTGCCTGGCATGAACCTGGACATGAAATAATGAAGAAGACGATCCTTGTTTTAATTATCGCAGTAGTGGCTTTATTGACAGCAGTGGGTGCGGGGGTAGGCTATTTTGTCTATGATTTCACACACACCCGCCCAAGCGAAGTCGCGCAGGATGTTGTTTATGAAGTAGAGCCTGGAAAGGCTTTTAATACCATCGCCAAAGATCTTGAAAACAAGGGTCTCGTTAGAAATGCGACGCTGTTCTCTTTGTGGGCTCGATTCAAGGGTGAGCGCTCGAAGGTGAAGGTCGGGGAATATCTTTTGCGCACCAATATGCTGCCAGAAGATATCTTGCAGACCTTAATGTCAGGTAAGAGCATTGCCAGAAGTTTCACTGTCTCGGAAGGATTGAGCATTTATGAAATTGCTGATCTTTATGAAAAAGAGAAGTTCGGAACGGCCGCAGATTTCCTGGCATTGGTCCGCGATCCGAAACTGATCCAAAGTCTTTTGGGTGAGCCGGAGGAAAGTTTAGAAGGCTACCTGTTCCCAGAGACCTACATGCTTACGAAGTACACGGACACAAAAACATTGATTACCAACATGGTGAAAAGATTTTTATACGTGTACAACGAAATCATTCCTCAATCTGAAATTAAGGGGATGAGTCGCCGCGAGATTGTGACTTTGGCGAGTATCATTGAAAAGGAAACGGGAGCTCCCGAGGAGCGTCCATTGATTTCTTCAATCTTTCATAATCGTCTGAACAAAAAAATGAAGCTGCAAACGGATCCGACCATCATTTATGGGAAGGCCGAAAAACTTGGAAAGATCGTGATTAATATCACTCGCGCGGACCTATTAACGCCGACCCGCTACAATACCTATGTAATCGACGGTTTGCCGCCAACACCGATCGCCAACCCTGGTCGTGAGGCTTTACTGGCTGCGATTAAGCCAGCGTCCACAAACTACTTGTTCTTCGTCAGTAAAAACGACGGAACACATATTTTCTCAGAAGATTACAAAGCTCATCAAAAGGCCGTACAGAGCTTTCAGCTCAATGCAAAGGCTCGTGAAGGTCATTCTTGGAAAGAGCTTAAGAAGAAAGAAACTCAGCCTGTCGCTCCTAAAAAGTAGGAGCATCTGAATCAGGGATCAGTGCCCTTCGGGGGCGCTGACTCGGTCGAAACTTTTTGTCGCAGCATTGTACTTGAATATATTCAACCGTGGGACCATCTGATCGTCATAGGTCGGAGCTACAATTTCCATCTGTCCGTCAGAATCCACATCCGTCAAAGCCAAATTCGTAGCATTCCCTTGCAGAGAAAAATATCCATCGCGAGATTCAGCCAATGGAATCTTTGCCAACAGGGCTGTTCCTTCTTGGGCATCCAGATCGTAAACCTCAAGACTCAGGGAATTATGCCCTTTGATTTTTAGAACAGTAACTCTAGGCCCCTGGGCGCCAATTTTACCAGAAACTTTTGCTAATATCTCTCGATCCTCAACTGAAAAAGCCTCTTTTACTTTCGTACGCAATGACGGGATCACGGCAACAGTTGTTAAAGCCATTGCCAGGACAGCAAGTGCGATCATGAGGATGAGTTCTTTTTTATTAAAGGCATTTTCGGTCTTCGAAGTCATACTGAAATTCTGCCACAAAAGTCATTGAAGTAGAAACAAAAGAACAGATAAGATCTGTGTGCACTCCGGCTTTGCTGGAGAAAGATGAAGGAGTCCAAATGGCAAAGCTGATTGTGTCTAAATTTGGTGGAACGTCCATGGGGGATGCTGAGTGCATGCTTCGTAGTGCGGAAGTCGCTTATCGCCAGGGATCCAGCATGGTCGTGGTCTCAGCCACCTCTGGAACAACCAATGATTTGATCGCTTTGGGAAAAACAGCTGAATCTCAGTCCTGGTCAGAGGCTGAGAAAATCATCTCAAAGATTCACGCTCGCCACGTCAAGATTGCTTCCGATTTAAACCTTCCGACGGATTTGCTTCAGGCACTGGAAACTTTATTTGAAGAAATGGCTTCCTTGGCAAAGGGGATTCATCTTTTGAAAGATTGTTCAGTCAAGGCTATGGATGCCTTGATGAGTTTGGGTGAACGGATGTCTTCGGTTCTTTGCACAGAGGCTATGGCTCAAGTTCTTCGTAAACACAAAGATGCGAAGTCGGCGAAGCTGGTCGATGCCCGCGATGTTCTTCGTACGGATGATGCCTTCGGGAAAGCGAAACCGATTACTAAAGATATTGAGGCTCTCAGCAATAAACATCTGGGGTATTTGCGTGATTTCAAAACTGTAGTCGTTACTCAAGGCTATATTGGTCGCACCGAAGAAGGGATGACCACGACCTTGGGGCGCGGTGGAAGTGACTATTCTGCGGCAATATTGGCAGAGGGTGTTTCCGCTGACGTTTTGGAAATCTGGACTGACGTTGCGGGGATCGCGACAACGGATCCGCGCATTTGTCCGAAAGCTAAGCCTATCGATGAAATCTCCTTTAAAGAAGCGTCAGAGCTTGCAACCTTCGGAGCAAAAGTTTTGCATCCAGCAACCTTGCTTCCTGCTATTCGCAAGAACATCCCCGTATTTGTGGGTTCAAGTTTTGATGCTGAAGCGCGAGGAACTTGGGTCCGCAAGGAAGTGACGGATTATCCGTTGATTCGCGCGATGGCGATGCGTAAGAAGCAGATTCTGGTCACGCTTTCGACCCCGGAAATGCTTCATGCGCACGGCTTCTTGTTTCAGATTTTTAAAATCTTCAATGATCATAAAGTCAGTATCGATGCGATCACGACTTCAGAAATTTCAGTCAGTGTGACCTTGGATGATTCTACTTTGTTGAACAAGAGATTGATTGCCGATCTGTCTGAAATTGCAGATGTGCAGGTCGAAGAAAATCTGACTTTGATCTCTTTGATTGGCAACAACATCAACCACACGCCGGGCCTTGGAAAGCAAATCTTCGAGACCATTGCAGATATCAATGTGCGTATGATTTGTTTAGGGGCCAGTAAGCACAACTTCTGCTTCCTGGTCAGTGAAGATCAAAGCACAGAGACGATTCAGCGCCTGCATAAAAAGTTTGTGGAAGCTTAGAGGTTTAAAGATGCAAAAAGAAGAATTCTATCAATTGCTGGAGTCACGAAAATCCATTCGTAAATTCAAAACGGATCCGGTTCCACGTGAGGTGATTGAAAGAATTCTGAATGCCGGAATGCACGCACCTTCTGGGAAGAATCTGCAAAATTGGCGATTCTTCGTCGTCACCGGTAAAAAGCGTGATGAGTATTTGCAGCACTCGCAAAAGTCCTGGCTCAGCCTTAAGGATATTCTGGCAAAAAAATTGAAGCCCTCCCTGTACGATTTTACGGAGAGATTTTTCTTCACGCTGGGCGAAGCGCCCGTGTTGATCTTTGCCTATTCGCTCAACGATGTGAACGAACGCCACTACACCAGCATCGGTTCAGTTTATATGGCCGTCGAAAACATGAATTTGGCCTGTCTTGTTGAGGGTCTCGGCAGCTGCACGATGGGGGCTCCGCTGGAAATCAAGGAAGAGGTGGATCGCTTCTTGGGTGTTGATAAATTGCCAGAATATCAAAGTGGCCAACTCGAACTTCTGTGTGGAATGGTCATTGGCTACCCTGACCACAACCCACCGAAGGCTCCTCGCCAAACAGAAAGCCGTGTAACCTGGCTGGAATAGTTGGGTTCGAGAGCTCTTTTGAGGGCGTTTTGATGTGTAAAAGGTACTCGGAAGCGTCAAGGTTCAGTAAGTAGCTGGTTTTATTTCGAAATGAGCGAACAAAAGCACCTTTTCCCTACCTTCTGGTAATGTAGTTTGATATACCGCATCCCTTATGAATCCAGTTGAAGCACTAAAGACTAATCCCTTTGTTCTTGCCCCTATGGCAGGGATTACGGATCACGCCTTCCGCACTTTCATGAAAAAACTTGATGCCAGTGTCGTTGTCACAGAACTCGTGAGCGCGAGCGGTATTGAATACAAATCTGAAAGAACGTTGAAGCTTATGAGTTTCGATGAGTCGCAAAGACCCATCGGCATCCAACTTTTTGGTGAAGAGCCCGAGATTTTGGCAAGAGCGGCAAAAGTTGCTGAAGCTGACGGCTGTGATTTTGTCGATTTGAATTTCGGTTGCCCGGTACCCAAGGTCGTTAAAAAGGGCGCGGGTTCAGCGATGTTGAAAGACCCGGTTCAGTTGCAGAAAGTTCTCGCCGCGGTTAAAGGCGCCGTGAACATTCCAGTGACAATTAAAATTCGCACGGGCTGGGATTCAAACTCTAGAAATGCCTCGGAAATCTGCAATATCGCTTATAACGAAGGCATTTCATGGGTGGCCATTCATGGTCGCACCCGCAATCAAGCTTATTCAGGATTTGCGGATTGGGATTTTATCGCAGAGGTTAAATCCAAGGCGAAGCTTCCCATTATTGGAAACGGAGACATTCTCACACCAAAACAAGCCATTTTAAGACTTGAACAGTCGGGCTGTGACGGGGTGATGATTGGTCGCGGATGTCTAAAAAATCCATTTATCTTTATGGATGCCCTCTCCTTATGGCGAGGGGAGCCGGTTAAAGATGTGAGCAGAGACTACGTAAGTCTGTTCAATAGTCTGAAACATGAGATCGTTGCGCATTGTGATGAACACATCACTGGTATCCAGCTCAGAAAGTTTGCAGCTTGGTTCTCAACAGGGTATTCTGGTGCGGCACAATTCAGAAAGAATCTTTTCCAATCCAAAAGCAACGAAGAGATCATGACCCTGGCGGATGAGTTTTTCTCCGGCATCGGTTCTGTAGAGCAGGCAGATACTAGCTCTGAAGAGTTTTTGATGGGCGGACACGGCTAGCAACCGGGTCTGAAGGGCTCCACTGGCGCAAAAAATAGCGCTAGCGACGCCAAGTAATTTTGATTTTAGAAAATGTTAGTTTAAGCGAATTGAATTTAAGAAGGGTTAAATATGATTCAAGATCCAAAGAAGATTAGAAATATCGCGATTATCGCCCACGTCGACCATGGTAAGACTACCTTGGTGGACCATTTGATTAAGCAAGCTGGTACATTCCGTGACAATGAGCACGTTGATGATCGTTTGATGGACTCTATGGATCTTGAAAGAGAACGTGGTATCACTATCGCAGCGAAGAATGCTTCGTTCATTTACAAAGATATCAAAGTTAACATCGTAGATACACCGGGACATAGTGACTTCGGTGGTGAAGTTGAACGTATCTTGAACATGGTTGATGGTTGTATCCTTCTTTGCGATGCTTCTGAAGGTCCACTTCCGCAAACACGTTTCGTATTGAAAAAAGCTCTTGAGCAAAATTTAAAAGTTATCGTTTGTATCAACAAAATCGACCGTTCAGATGCTCGTATTCAAGAAGTTCACAATGAACTTTTCGATTTGTTCATCGACCTTGAGGCGACTGAAGAACAATGTGATTTCCACACTGTTTACGCTATCGCGCGTGAAGGTATGGCAACTTTGGATCCTGCAGTTAACACAGGTACGTTGGAAGTTCTTTACGATGCTATCGTAAACTTGGTTCCACCACCAAAAATTGATGAAGAAGCTCCACTTCAAGTTATGGTTTCTAACATCTCATACAATGACTACGTAGGCCGTTTGGCTATCGGTCGTATGAGAGCTGGTAAAATCAAAGTGGGTGACGAAGTTCTTTGCGTGCAAGAGCACACTCAGAAAAAAGTAAAAGTATCAGCTTTGTACCAGTATAAAGTGAACTCACAAGTTCCAGCTCAAGAAGTTGGCGCCGGTGATATCGTGGTTATCGCGGGTATGGAAGATTTCACTATCGGTGACACTATCACATCTGCAACTGATCCACGCCCTCTTCCTCGTATCCGTGTCGATGAACCGACAGTGGGAATGGTATTCTCAGTGAATAACGGTCCATTCGCAGGTATGGAAGGTAAGAACGTTACTTCTCGTAAAATCCTAGAGCGTCTTGAAAGAGAATTGCTTTATAACGTTGCGATCCGCGTAGAAAAAACTGAGAACACAGATGCGTTCAAAGTTGTTGGCCGTGGTGAGTTGCAATTGGGCGTATTGATCGAACAAATGCGTCGTGAAAACTTCGAACTTCTAGTTTCTAAACCGTCAGTTATCTTCAAAGAAGAAGGCGGCAAGAAAATGGAACCAATGGAAATCGCAGTTATCGACATCGAAGATTCTTTCGTTGGTGCGGTTACTGAGAAACTTGGTAAACGTAAAGGTGTCATGCAAAACATGGTACAAAAAGGTTCTGGACGTACTCGTCTTGAGTTCTTGATCCCTTCACGTGGTTTGATCGGTTACCGTTCAGAGTTCTTGACTGACACTCGTGGTACAGGTCTTTTGAATACACAATTCAATGGCTGGGAACCGTACAAAGGCGAAATCGAACACCGTATGAATGGTGCCATGATTTCTGACCGCAAAGGCCAAGCAACTGCATTTGCTATTTGGAATCTTCAAGAGCGTGGCATCATGTACGTTGTGCATGGACAAGACGTTTACGAAGGCATGATCGTTGGTGAGCATGCTAAGGACAATGATCTTGAAGTAAACATCTGCCGCGAGAAGAAATTGACTAACGTACGTGCCTCAGGTTCTGATGAAGCTATCCGTCTAGTTCCAGTTCGTCCTATGACATTGGAAAAAGCGATGGAATGGATCAAAGAATCAGAGCTGATCGAAGTGACTCCGAAGAACATCCGTCTTCGTTGCCGCGAGCTCAGCCCGAATGCACGTGCAAGAGCAGCGAAGGAATAATGAGTACAAACGTCGCCATTGAGATTAAAGATTTAACAAAGAAGTACGAAGACAAAATTGCTGTCGACGGAATAAATCTGGAAATCTACAAAGGCGAATGTTTCGGACTTCTTGGTCCTAACGGGGCTGGCAAAACAACAACGATGAAGATGATGTATTGCTCGGCCCTCGTATCAAGCGGGGAACTTTATGTTCTCGGCTTGAATGTTAAAAAGAATTTCCGCGAAATCAAATCTAGAATCGGCGTCGTCCCTCAAGAGGACGGCCTCGATCCCGACTTTACAGTCCTCGAAAATCTTCTCGTTTATGCAAGTTATCATAATATTCCTGCTGCTGAGGCTGATCTCAGAGCTCAGGCATTGTTGCGTCTGATGAAGCTGGAAGAATACCAAGATCGTTCAGTGGAGACATTGAGTGGCGGTATGAAACGCCGTTTGGCGATAGCCCGGGGATTGATTAATTCTCCGGAAGTTATTTTCCTGGATGAGCCGACGACGGGTTTAGATCCGCAAGCGCGAATCTGGATCTGGGATTTCTTCAAGCATCTTAAATCTGAAAAAAGCACTTTGGTTCTGACGACTCACTACATGGAAGAAGCGGAGCAAATGTGTGATCGTGTTGCGATCATGGATAACGGCAAGATCTTGACGATCGGTAAGCCGAAAGATTTGATCCGCGAATTGATCGGCAAGGAAGTGGTTGAATTCGATACAAATCCTGTGGATTTGAACTACTACCTTGGGCGTTTGCGATCTGAAGGCTATGCCTATCAGGTTATCAAAGATACAGTTTCGGTTTTGGTAAAAGAACATCAAGAAGGTCGCAAAGTTGTGGACCTGATTGCAAGTGATAAGATCTTTATCCGTAAACCCACTTTGAATGATGTGTTTCTAAAATTGGCAGGCCACCAATTGAGGGATGAATAGCATGAAAATCAAAGAGCTTTTCTCTATTCCTCAAGTCAATGATGGTGCCCTTAAGGTTTGGCAGCGCAATTTTTTGTACTTCAAAAAAACATGGTTGGTTTCTTTATTCTGGATTGTTCTTGAGCCGGTTATTTATTTAGGTGCAATTGGCTTCGGCCTTGGGGCCTTCGTTAATAACATGGGCGGCATGTCTTATATCGAATTTTTCTTTCCGGCGTTGCTTTGTACGACGGCGATGCTTGTCGCTTTCTTTGAAGGAACTTATGGGAACTACACGAAGCTGACTCATCAAAGAACTTACGCGACGATTATGCTGACTCGTGTGGGACCTGAGGAAATTGTGGGTGGAGAATTGTTGTGGGCCGCCTCAAAGGGATTCTTCGGGGTGATGGGCGTGACGATTGTTGCGATTTTCTTTGGTCTTATTGATTCTTATAAGATCTTGTTGGCATTGCCTGTTCTATTTTTACTTTCAAGTTTGTTCTCATGCATCGGAATGATCTTCACTTCGATTGCCAGAAACTATGATTCATTTATCTATTCAACATCGGGATTGATTGTCCCTATGAGTTTGCTCAGCGGAACTTATTTCCCGCTTGATCAATTACCACTGGGCCTGCGCTATGTTGCCTACTTGTTTCCGCTGACGCACGGGGTGGCGGCGGTGCGGGGGATTCTGCATAATGGGAATCCGCTATGGATTTCCGTTCACGTCTTGATATTGCTACTAGCCACCTGGATCTGCATGAATGTGGCTTTCGTACGCATTCGTAAAAAACTTCTTAAATAATTACAGAGAATCGCCAGTTTCAATGCTGATAATCTGGCGAGTTACGGCGTCGACTTTGAATTTCAAGGTCTTCTTAGACTTGGTGCTTTCTTCGAGAAGTTGCTTTAGCTCGACAGCATTTTGATCTTTGGGGAAATTATAGAAAGCCGCGTGCTTGCCTATAAGAATTTTGAATTGGCTGTCGGTTTCAATAAACTCTCTGACCGGCCCGTTGAGTTCGTTGACGATGGACGTAGGAATTCTTTTAAAACCAGTAAAAGTTTTTGCTTCAGCACTCATGGCTATAGTCTGCACTCCCAAGAGGATAAAGAGCAATACAATCAGATGTTTCATTAGTTCACTCCTTTTTGAGTTTGCGAGTTAGTCGCTTTTCCAGATCCCAGTCGGCGCATATTTATAATTTTTAAATAACCACTGTATTGTTCCATGACTTCTTTGGCATCTTTGAGGTCCTCGGTATGCCAATTGTATTTCTTGTCTTCACTTTTTAAGGGACCATATTGGAAGCGCGCACCATAGTAGACCTTTTTGACTTGGGCTTTGGGAATGCCCTCCGCTTTCATTTTGTCGGTCCATTCATCGACGGTCACAGGCTTATCGAAAAGTGAAGGATCGAAGACCATCAACTTGGCTTCCCCAGTGGGTGCTTTGACATAAAGAACAGGGGCGACATGATAGCCCCATTCAATTTCCGGAAAAGTGGGATCTTTACTTTTGACTCTTAAAATTCCTGTTGCCCAGACTTTACCCATTTCGATCTTCTCGGCCTCGGCGATGCGAGCCATGGCTGTGGCCCGGGCATAACAGCCGTCAATGGGGAAGCCGAAGGGAATTTCTGTGTGCGATTTGAATTCTGCGAACAGCTCATCGGCACGTTGTTGGGTAATAACAGTGACGTCGACATTATGGGACTCGTCAAATGCATCCGGAATCGGCATGGACGCCGCAAGTACGATCAGAGCTAGAAGTAGAATTCTTAAAATCATGTTAAATGAAGATCGGAATTTCTAACGACTGTCTGAATGGCCCTTGGTCTAGCTAAGTTACAACTACTCTTCGTTTTCCTGGTCCTCTTGATCAATTTTTTCCAAGTCTTGTAAAGTCATGGAATCCTCGACGGCTCCAGGCTCTTCAGGGGGAGGTGCCGGACTTAAGAAATTTTGAATTTTTACGGTCGCGATGTCGTACTCGGTCTGGCTAATGCGACTGTATTGGAACATATCGCTGACGATGCGATTGAGTCTTTTGCGAGCGAAAGGAGTGAGCTCTTTCTTAAAATAAGAGCGGGAATACTTTTCGGGATTAGGAAGAACCATGGCGAGAAATGCACTTTCCACGACATCAAGTTCTGCGGGAGTTTTCTTGAAGTAATATGCCGCCGCTTTTTTAACTCCGTAAATGTCCTTACCAAACTCGACAACATTCAGATATCGTTCCAGGATTTCCTTTTTCGTCAGAGTTTTTTCAATACGGTCGGTGATGATCGCTTCAAGACCTTTTCGTAAGAAAGTTTTATCTTTATTTAGGAATAAATTTTTGGCGAGCTGTTGAGTGATCGTCGAACCGCCGCGTTTGTAAACGCCTTTTTCCCAGCCCTCGCGGAAGTTTTTCTCAATCGCATCCCATTCAAAGCCATGATGGTTATAGAAATTCGAATCTTCAGTCAGGAGGATAGTTTTTTGCAGATACGGCGAGATTTGTTTCAATGGAACATAGTCTTTAGATCCAGGGCAAAGCGTGACGTGATACATTGTTGTGATCATGCAGCCTTTGATTTCCGTTTGAGTGGGGAGCCAGTTCCATAAGAACAAGGCAGCAGCCAACATCATCGCAGCAATCGCAAAGAAAAAAACGCCAAACCACTTCATATTAAGAAAGAAGCCCGTGTTCTTTCATCCACTGAACGCTGTTGTGAATCGCTTCACGCGCGGGACGAGGTTTGAAATCGAGTTCTTGTTGGGCTTTGCTGGAATCGAACCAATGATACATCGTTGCGGTCCAGGCGTTTTCCCGGCTCAAAGGACCTTTCATGCCGATTCTTTCCAAACAGTCACCGACGGCACCGACAACATGGATCACTTGATCGGGCAAGTGGTGAGGAGGAGGTGTTACGCCAGCTTCGTTGGCAATCATCGTGAAGAGATCTTTGATGCGAATGTTTTCCCCGGCAAGAATATAGCGTTCCCCCTTCTTGCCTTTCTTCCATGCGCTCAGGATTCCTTGTACGACATCCTCAACAGCGACAACATTCACGCCGCCAGAGGTGTAAAATTTAAATCGACCTTGCGCCACTTTGACCTGCATTTTGCGGCTGCCTTTTTTGGCATCGCCGGGGCCATAGACTGTTGAGGGATTTAAAATCACCGCATCCAGCTCGCCGCGATCACAGGCTTTTTTGACAAGTTCTTCAGCTTTGTGTTTTGTCTCAAAGTAGCCCAGATCCAAATCATGGACATTGAAGTCTGAGCCTTCGTTCAGAACCTGATCGTCGCTGCGACTGCTGCCAATCGCGACGACTGAAGACAGATAGACCATTCGGCGAACTTTACATTCACGGCAAACTTCGATGACATTCGCGGTCCCGTGCACGTTCACTTTTTCCATTTTTGCACGTTCTGATTTCTTGTAGGCAATAACGCCCGCCAAATGAAAAACAGTATCGATTCCTTTGAAAGCTTCGAGAAGGGACAGGATGTCGGTCACGTCACCATGAACGAACTTACAATTGACGCCATGGAGTTCGGAAACATCGGCATTCGGTCTGACCAAAGCAAACACTTCATGGCCTTCATCGACCAGAGCACGAGTCACCCAGCTACCCAGAAATCCGTTTGCACCTGTTACCAGAACCTTCATGTTGTCGTTGCTCCATTTGTATCAATACGTCCCATAGCTCTTTGACAGAGCTTCGCAAACATAAATCCAACCATCGCACCCAATAGACCACCACAGATGACATCTAGCGGGAAATGAACACCATTGTAAATACGGCTATAACCAACCAAGGAAGCAATGAAATAAAGTGGAATTGCCGCCAACGGATAGATAATAGAGAGGAATGTCGCGACACTGAACATATTTGTCGCATGATTTGAAACAAAACTGTATCCGCCGAAAGGTGCACGGACTTGAACTGTAAGATCTTGGGTTTCTGCAGGTCTTGGTCGTTGCACTGTTTTCTTAAAGGCATAGTTGCCAATACCGTCAGAAATTAAAACGGCCATCACGCAAAATAGCAAAATAGTCAGACCTTTTTTCAGTCCGCGAGTCCAAATGAAGAGACCAATTAACAGGGGAACGACCGTCAACTTGAAGGGAAGTGTTTTGTGAAGGTCTGTGATGTTTGGAAAAAAGTGGTCTGCCCAAGAAGAGGTCCACTGAGAATTGATCAGTACAAAAAGACGTTTATCGAGGTTCACTATAAATTCGAGCATGTGCGAAATCATACCTCAGTTTTTCGCCCGCAGAAAGTCTAGGTCTTCAGAGAGGCCAAGTGTCATCACTCACCTCCTGTGGCATCATTTTGTACATGGACAAAGCAACATGGACAGGCCTCATAGTGGGTTTTGGTGGGATTATTGCGGGAAACCTTCTTGAAGGTGGCCACATGGGCTCACTTATGCAGCTCACTGCATTTATAATCGTTCTTGCCGGAACAATCGGCGCTGTGATGGTTTCAAGTTCTGAAAAAGATTTGAAGACCGGACTGAATCTAGCAAAATCTGCATTCAATACTGAAGTGAGCCAAGCAAAGGGCCGCGTGCAGGAAATTGTTGAGTGTTCACGCCTTGCAAAAAAAGAATCGTTGTTGGCTTTAGAGCCTCATTTAAACCGGGTTCAAGATCCGCTTCTGAAGAATGTCCTTCGCTGTGTCATAGATGGCGTTGAGGCAGAGACGGTTCGCGATATTTTTGAGACGCAAATTCAAACTGAAGAGGATGAATTGCTTGCGGGTGCAAAGATTTGGGCCGATGCCGGCGGATTTGCTCCAACGATAGGAATTATCGGGGCGGTCTTGGGGTTGATTCACGTGATGGGCAATCTGACTGATACAAGTAAATTAGGTGGCGGTATTGCGGTGGCCTTTGTTGCAACCGTCTATGGTGTGGGTTCTGCAAATCTTTTATTTCTTCCATTGGGTAATAAACTAAAACGAAAAGTTCATGCGTTGTCTCGTGAGAAGCAAATGGTATTAGAAGGCGGGCTTTTGATCGGCAAGGGAACAAATCCTCTCGTCGTTGAACAGAAGCTTTTCGCCTTCCTTCACAGTGATCAAAAGTAGTCAATAGATGGCAGGTCGTAAGCAGCACCGACATGAAGAGCATGAAAACCATGAGAGATGGTTGGTATCCTATGCGGATTTCATCACGCTGCTTTTTGCTTTTTTTGTGGTGATGTACGCGACCTCAAGTGCGAACGAGGAAAAGCAGAAGGACTTCGAAAACTCGATCAAGCTGAATTTCCACTTAGTGGGAAAGGGCGGCAGTGATCAGGATGGAAGTGCTATTGACAACATTATCGCCGAACTAGTTATGCCTATCGGAGGTTTTCCACAAAAAGGTGGGAATCGCGAAGTGCAGGACTATGTGGAAAGATCTCTGGATAAGTCCATGACCGGGGAGCAAAAGAAAAGCGCCATTCAAGACATCTATCATGATGCCGTCGGAGTTCGCGTTGCCTTGACCGCTTCAACGTTCTTTCAGGCAGGATCGGCGAAATTGAAGCTGTCAGCTTTGCCATCTTTGGATAAAGTGGCTGAGGTTTTGAAATCAAATAATAAAAGAGTCATCATTGAAGGGCATACCGATGACAGCCCTATTGAAGATTCACAATTTCCAAGCAACTGGGAGTTGGCTGGCGGCAGGGCCTCTTCAGTCGTTCGCTATTTCGTGAAATATCACAACCTGGATCCGAAGCGCTTTGTCTCGATTTCCTATGGGGATCAAAAACCTGTAGTTCCTAATGACAGTGAGGAACACAAAGCCATGAATCGTCGAATTGAAATTCTGATTGTCACAGACGAGAAGAAAGCCGAAATGTAAAACGCCGGGGGATGCCCGGCGTTTCTTAAGAAAAAATATCTAGCAAGTTACTAAACGCATTCTTTAAGTTTGCGCACGATCTCAAGAGCTTTTGCCTTGTCCACTTTTTTCACATCCATGATCGCCTGAACAAAGGCCTCTTCTGAAGTTGATTTGGCGCCAGTCTCTACAAGCTGATCATGTTTTTCGATGATCTTAGTATAAGAATCGCGCTCTGCCTTTGAGAAACGAGTGAGGATTCCCTCAGGAAGTCCTTCAAGTTTGGTCAAAGCAGCTGAAGTATCTGCCAACTCTGCAGCATCCAATTCCTTTGCGCTTTTACGAGCGCCAGTCAATGAAGCGTTAGCCAGCAATTTTGCAGAAGCTGTGGCTGCTTCATCGATAGATTTTCCTTCAACGGCATCTTGTTTTGAAATTTCAACAGCCATCTTTTTAGCTGCAATCACTGTCGCCAAGTTTTCAAGGCGTTGTGATGATTTTGCAGAGTCAGATGTCAAAGACATTGCCAAAGCATTGTTCTTACCTGCAGGAAGATTGAGTTCATTAATCATCTTATCGCGGGCGATTTGTGCTTGTTGTGCACTCAAGCCTTTTGCTGTTCCGCCTTTACCGAAAGCGGCCTCTTTGATTTGTTTTGTATAATCAACCAATGACTCTTTAACTGATTTGGCGCCCGTTACGCCAGCAGCGTGGGCCGTTGAAAAAGACACCGTTGTTGCCAAAGCGACCATACCGATTACAAATGCTTTTTTCATGACTCTCTCTCCTTAGTCAAAAAAGTAAATATTGTTTCACAGGATTAGAGAGCAAAAGCGGTGCTACCTGAAAGTTCATTTATTTGATTTTAAGACTTCACAGATGTCTAAGACCATTTAGTAGCGACACTTCTGGGCACTGGGTTAAAAGGTATCCTGTAACTATGTCTCAAGATGAGACAGTTAGAGTTGAGATTCCGGGACGAAGATGGAGATGAAGCCGGTTTTAAACCGCTTCCACCAGCCGGTTTCTGGCTCCTGGAAATACTCAATGATTTTGCCATCTTCCAGGCTTTCCCAAACAAGATCTTCTTGGGGGGAGAGCTTGAGCTTATAAGCGTCCTCTCGCAAGATCTCCTGGAATTGAGCAACGAAATCCCGAAGCAGTTCCGGGCTGTCGACGATGACCCCCATTTCACTGTTAAGGTGAATAGAACGAGGATCAAGATTCATGGAACCTACGAAAAGAGTTTTCCTGTCGAAGACAAAAGTTTTTCCATGAAGTCCCGCACGGGAAGAACCTGAACCCAGAGACTTTGCTGTTTTCATGGAACTAGAGGGACGAGCTTTCAGCTCATAAAGTTCCACCCCACTTTTTAAAAGATCTTTTCTGTAGCCCTTGTATCCGCCGAAAACGCTTGAGACATCACTCGACGCGAGAGAGTTTGTTAAGACAATGGATCTGACACCGCGATTTTGTTGTTGCTTAAAGAATTCAATCCCATTTTTACCAGGTATAAAATAGGGGGAAACCAATATGACCTCTGTGGTTGCTTCTTGAAGAAACGGTAGAAGTTGATGCTGCAGATTCTGTTTGTCATGACCCTCAAGTTTCGCGGGCGGATCGAAGACAGCATGGGCGATTCCCCAATAGAGTGAGATTTTACCCATGTTAAATTTCTTCAAAAATTCCGTATTACGAAGGGCTTTGGCGTATTCAGTTCCCTGCAATTCAAGAATGGCCGCTGAGGCCTTTTCGCGGAGCAAAGATAGATCTTCCGGTTGTGGTTGAAAGCCTGGCACGAGAGCTGAGATCGGATAGGCGATGGTGCTATTCCAATAACTGTCAAATTCAGAGGAGAGATCCGCAACTACGGGCCCGGCAACCCATAGATCGAAGTCACCAAAGTTCGTTTCATCGCTCGCCCAGAAATACTCATTCCCAATATTTCTTCCGCCCACTATGGCTACTTGGTTATCAGCAATAAAAACCTTGTTATGCATGCGCTTGTTCACTTCGGAAAATCTTGAGGCCTCAAGAAAACGCCAGCTTCGGTGTGCGAAAGGATTGACCATGCGAATTTCAACATTGGGATGCAAGGCGATAACCGCTAACCCTTTTTCGTATTTTCCCTGATTCAAATCATCCAGCAAAATTCGCACGCGGACTCCACGGTCGGCGGCGGCAAGAACATAGCTTAAAAGAAAATTTCCGGTGAGATCGTTCATCCAAATATAATATTGCAAGTCCAGCGAATGCTCGGCTCCTTGGGCCGATCCAATTCGCGCTATCAAGGCATCTTGACCGGAAGAAAGCGGGTATAGCGCAGACTGCCCCGGATGTTCTTTAAGTTTTGGGTTAAGCAGCTTTCCAAACTGCGTATTGGGATCGGGAGCAAAGGCCACCGAAGGTTCGCGCGTAATATTCTTGGGAAGACTCTTACATGCAACCAAGGTGGCCAAAATTGAAAGGACTAGATAGCGGCTCATGACGTGCTCGCTTTAATCAGGTTCAAATCTTCATCAATCAAGATTTCCGTTTTGAGAAAGTTGTTTGATTTCCTCCAGACGTTGGACTCCAGGCATATGCCATTTTCGGGTGAGCACTTCTCTCTTTGGCCAATAGAGTCGCGCTACCATATTGAAGTCACCTCGAGGGGATGGCAGCCAATTCGAAAGTCTTCGTTTGTCTGGTGCTTGATATTGTACGTAGATATCCAACGAGCCATCGCTATTATAGATCAATTTACTGCGGTCACCGAGTGCGTATCTGTCGATCGGATTCTTTTCAAAGAAATTTTTATTGTTGTACATGGTGATCGACCAGAAGGCATTTACAGGAGGAAGTTGATGTTTGGCAAAGTGAATGATGTATCTATTTTTGCCATTCAGTTTTCTTCCCAGCGTATCGACTTGAGTTCTTGGGTAGACCGCATCTTGCGGCAGATTTGCACCCAGAGCAGTCATGGCGATTGCGGCCCGATTGCGATAGTTCGTGCCATATCGACCGGTGTTGAAGTTGTAGACCCAGCCATCAACTTTCTCGACCTTAGGATTCTTTGCTGCATTTATAATTTTTGAAAGGGCAATACGTGCACCCTCATTGAGAGAGGCTCTTTGGTCAGGCGACAAATTGGCGGGATCAAAACTTTGACCAGGGATGAGGCCGATGCGTTTCATTTTTTCGATCATAAAGCCATCTTGGACAAGAGGTGGATTGCGTTTCATGGATTCAGACATTTTCACAAAGAAATCCACTCCGGAAAGAGACTCCACCTGATCGACGGGAATCTGGCTTAAGTTAACGCCGGCTTTGACTGCAGAAGTGCTTGGCGGTTTATAGTTTGTTCCCCACGCACTTAGTGGAGTGAGTTTATATTTCTTCTGTAGTTCCTGAACGACTGCATAATCATTGGTTCCGTTGGTTTGGGTACGACCAATGATCCAGACATCGTTTGTGGGTGATTTGATCTGTCTTGCTCCAGCAGGGACGGTTCCAGTCCAGCGAGGACCCGTGATGACAAAATCAATTTTGCGATTTCCTGTCGTGCGCGATCCAGGATTAGCAAAGACTTCAGTCCACGCACTCATCATTTGCATGAGATAGTAACGATTTCCAGTATCGGGAAGACTAAGGACAATAGGCTCTTTTGTGAGGTCAAGCCAGGCAGAGCTATAGAGAGTGTCTGCATTGGGTGTAACGACATCAGTGAAGGAATAATCGGGAAAAGTCTTTTTATGAACAAATTGATTTGTAGGTGCCGCATTGTCGGTGGGATAGGCCGAATGGGTCATCATATCTTTGGTAACATCCATGATTACAAGAGGATATCCATAGGCATAGATCTGTTCTGCGAGCAGTCGGGCTTCATTCGTTCCCGTAAGAACTTGGTTTTGGCTGACATCAATATTTTTGTCAGAGGGACTTTTGCATGAGCTTAAACCGATGAGTATCAAACTGATCAGCCCGGCTAATAGAATTCGCGTCATCATAATCAACCTCCATCCTAGAGATTCAACATGCCTTTGGGAATTTGCCTTCTGTTCTGAAACAGAATGAAAAGAAATAAGATTAAAGAGAAGATCGAAGAGAGAGATGATGCTAACAATCACTCTTTCAAAACTCAACACGGGACCTTTCGTTAAGGTCCCGCAAATAAACCGGATCTGACTAAGGTTTTCCAGGCATTGTCATGCCTCTCATAGCTGCCAGTCTTTCTTGAACTTCGTTATTGAACTTCTTCTGTTGGATGTTGGCTTGTTTGATATTGCGGATCTTTTCCCAGCTGACCGCATTTGCCATACTTCCGTACATCATCACTTCTGAAGCAAGAGCTTGCAAATTTTCCAGGCAAGAAACAGCAACTTCCTGCTGAGCTGGGCTCAATTGGACAAGCGCACCCGCAGCAGCATCACCCACTCCTAGAGCAGAAGATACTTGAGTTAAAGCGGCTTGAATCTTTTGTAGCTGCTCTTCAAGTTGATAGTTTTCAAGATTTGACTGAATAACGTCACGTCCGTCTTTTTGTGTGACCTTAATCTGTTGAATCATGCCGTTGAGAGCCGCAAATTGATTTTCCACTTCTTTCAATTGAGCTTGTGTCGGGGTCTTCGTTAGAATTGTCGCAAGATCCAAGCTGTACTTCGCCGTTGGAGCCAGAAGTTCATTCAGGATCGAAAGGTAAACGCGCTCTTCTTGGAAAGCTGAATTCATGGCACCGTTAGAGATTGGGCCACGATTGAAAGTGGCTTTATCATCACGAACCTCGCCCCAGAATCCTTTGTCGAAAATGTTCTTGGTGCTATTGCCAATTTTATCCCAATACTTGGCAAAAACATTCGAGTAAGAATTGCGCTCTTGGCGGTAGATTGTGCGCATCATGTTGGCTACGATGCCGTCATAGCCTTTTGCATACTCTTCGAACGCGGCTTGCATTTGTGACTCGGTGGTTTTTACCCACCACTGTGGGAAGGCGGCTGTATCGGCAGTTCCGACAACGCCCGGGCGTGCGTTATCCACGAGGTAAGACAAGAATCCTTTATATTGCTTTTTATTTTCTGCCTTAATTGGCCATCTGTAAATTTGCTCTGCCGGAACACGGGAAGACCAGGAATCACAAACTGATCCAAAATCATCATTCGAAGACTTGAGCTGTGGTGGCAAGAACACAGAAGGGAAGCCGCGTGAGTTCTTCACTGCTTTCTCGCCTTTTTCAGTATCCGGTCCACAGATCATTTGCATCATAAGATAGTCAGTCATATGCGGAGTGTAGAACACTCCGACCTGGCGGTAGTATGATGTTCCTTTGAAGTTTTCCGCGGTGCTCGGAGCAATTTCATAAGTCGCCAAGAAACCGCGACCTGGTTCTAACATTGGATCTGGTCTGCCAAGTTGTTTTTTAATTTCAGAGAGCATAGTCGGGAAGTGACGGCTGCCAGCCAAGTTTTGAACAGCAATCTGCAATTCACTGTTCAACAAGGCAAGGCCTTCACCCATTTTCATACGATCATCACTCGCAAGGAGATCACGAATAGCCTTCAATTTTTTTGCTTCTGGTGGATAGAGATACTTCGCATCTTTGCCGTTTGTGAGCTGATCAATAAAGGCCACAACATCGGCGACGGTGTCAGCCTGCCAGTTCTCTAACATTTTTGGACTTTGGAAATACAAATCTTCTTTACCTGCTTCGAGCCCCTTTGCCGGAACACCGTTCAGTGGATAAGAAACCAATAGTGGCTTCAAAGGCTGTTGATCAAAGCGCGCATTGCGTACTTCGTTTACGAAGGCATTGTAGAAGGCGTAGCTTGAGTTGTACATGCTTGTTAGCTGATGAAGGTTTTCTGACCAAGCCTGATGTGCTTCATAGACTTCAGAAAGATTCATCATGCGCCACTCAGCCATCTTTGAGCGGAAATTTTTGATCTGACCTTGCAGTTCTTTATTTGAAGTCGACCATTGGCTTTTCTTCAGGTCATTGACCTGAGTGACCAGGTTTTTATTCATGTCATTAAAATCAGCTCCGTCGAAGAAGTTCTTCCAGGCATAGACGACCTTCCGATTGAGCCAAGCATCGATCGCGATAAATGCACTGATCTGCAATCCTTTAACAACGAGAAGGCGAACTCCTTTTAGTTGCATTGAACCTGGCATCAACCACAAGGCGATATCTACGCCAGTTAATTTCAAGACCGCACGAGTGACCATGGCTTGTCCAAAACCGGCCAAAGCAGATGAGGCCAACATAGAAACGATACCTGGGGCGAATTCCCAGATCTTCTTTTTAAGAACAAGATATTCATATGCTTTTGCGCAAGGGTCCGCATCAATGCCGGCTTCTTGATCTTTTTGAGAGACAGTTCCGCCCATCATCACTTTACCGCAAGCCATGACATTCGGATCAGAAGCAATTTGAGAAAGATAGCTTTGTACGAAAGCACCTACCGTCATTCCAAGATAAGGAATCATATGGTGGAATTTTGGATTGGTCATATACATGGCCAAAACATTGGAAGTTAGACCTTGTGAGGCCATAAATGCGAAGAAACCGAAAACTCCGATAGGTGAAAGTTGGTGCTCAATATGCTGTTTCATCGCGATAGGATTCTGCGAGTAGTTGGCAATCAGCTGGCCGGCAACCACAGCACCCATGGCCACGAAGAAGATCAAACTTTCAGTCGGCAGGGCTTTCATTGAGTGAGAAAACGCGGCTTTACCGGCACCTTTAATGCGTACCATTTCATCAAGAAGCATTCTATTCAATGATTTTGGAGAGAACTTGCGGAGATTGGCCTCTTCGCCAAAAGGAATCTCCATTGCCAATTTATTCGATGTCTTATCATAGACCATGGCTTTTTTGGTGTCTTCGTCGACAACGAGGCGGTAGCCCATTGGTTCAAGGTAATCACGGTACTGTGACATTTTTGCCTTATCAGCATCAGTCATGTTTCCGGCAAACGCTGGTCCAATCGCGATATTGAATAGGGCGATTGATACTAGGATTTTACTGAACCATTTCATAAGTTCTCCTCATTGCGACAGAAACTGTCTCATGATGAAGAGAAGCAAGCTTGGTGCCTCGGAACTCCGTTAGCTTTCAGATGGCATGCCTCAAAATGAGACAGAGCCTGTTTAGGGCACTAGGCTGTCTAAAAGATAACAGAGAGCTTCCAGGAGTTCTGCCAGGAGTTCTGATTGTCACGGAGCTCCCCCTCGAGGCGGTATTCAATTTTGTGAAGGGAGTAAGACATCCCCAAGGTGAACTCCCCGAGGGATTTTTGCTCTGAGAACGAGTAGAGATACTTTGCATCCAATAAGGATCTAATGTGTTCCGTCCATTTATTCACGAGAAGACTTTCGACTCCTAAGTGAGGATTTACATCGTCGGCGAGGTGATCATTTTCAGTAATCGCGAAAATATTCCAGCGAGCGGCTTGAGGTAAAGCTACGTCAACCCCGGCACCAATACCACCATTGAAATAGGGTGCAAGCTTCGGTTCAGTACCAACATCAATTTTCCAACTGATGGGGTGTTCAAATTCTGTCCACGGGTAGGTTGTGATGATATTTAAAAGAACGATTTGTTGAAGGTCCCAGTTTTGTCTGGTGGGTCGATAGCGCAGGTCGAAACTGAGGAAATCCAATTGTGAAAATGGGGTGATGCCACTGTCATCAGAAAGCAAGTCGTGGAACCCCCGACGCCATTTTAGGGAATAAAAGTCTACAGACTGATCCTGCCCAATTCCAAGATAGAAGGCGGAAGCATCAAGACTGGTTAAGGGAGACTTGGGACTTGGTATCTGCACAGGATTTGTAATGGCGCCCAACTTCGCGCGCTCCAAAGACAAACTATACTTTTCGTCTTTTTTGTTTTTTTGATCACGATACTCTGTGAGTGCGAGATAGCTGAGTGAAGCCTCAAGACTTTCTGCCTTTTCCTTCGCTGTGAGAGATCGATATGCGGGCTCAGAGAGTGAATTGTCTTTGATTATCTCTTTGACGGCGCCTCTTTGCAAAAAATTGAGGTGGGCATAGCGAGTGTGCCATTCTGCTTGAAGAGAGCTTCGTACTTTTTCTCCATCGAGCATCCACTTGTCATTGAGGACTTTGACAGTATCGATGGGAATTACCACATCATGAAATTCTGCTGTCAATCCCAGATCGGGTTTGGCAACTTCAATCAACTCCAGGATCTGCGCGGAACAATTGTCATCGGCGAAGTAATAAGGAGCATAGCTGCCCTCGAGCTCGAGCAAGTGATCCAGAATAAAGGCAACTTCGTCGGGATTTAAATGCAGCTTATACTCCCAAAGGTCACGGCCTTCGAGGTTGGTGTATTCGCGAATTTTTTGATGATAGGGCTGCATTGAATAGGCGCCAGGGTAAGAACCAAAAAGTCCCTTAATAGCATACAGGGCGCCGTCTTCGGTTCCTGTGATGGCGGCATAATTGACCCCGTAATCCAACAATTCAAGCTTACCGATGTTCTTGGGATTGTGAAATTTTAGAAAAGTATGACCAAAACTAGAGGCGGCACTGCTGAGGTCGCTCGCCGCAAAAATAAGGTGGGCTTCCGTAACACCTAGCTGGGCTTTCCAGCGGTCTCGTTCAGGACAGGGAAGAATGTCTTCAGGGGCGAGGGTAAGCTCTTTCTTAAGCCAGGACATGCGCGCGAGGTATCGACATTGTCCTTGGTTTTTGTCTGTCTTATCGGAAAATAGAAAATCAATCGTCGCAAGCAACTCTGCTTGTGGATCTTTGGCGCCTTGAGGAGAAATAAAAAAGTTCCCACGGATTGGGGAATAATAGGAGCCGAAAAGACGCTGGCGATAATGCCCCAGACTTAGCCACTGGGAAGAGCGCGCAAGTTGAGACTGCAAAGCTTGTTTTTTATAAGCTTCGGTTCTTTCTGGGGAAAAGCCCCACGAGAACTGTGGGGCTAAGTAAATAATTACTAAGAAAAGGAAATTAAGAACCATGGCACAATTGGCCGAGTTCTTTCTGAGAAGACATTTCAGCATTCAAGTTCTTAACCAACTCGACAGCTGTTGTGTTGGCAGTCGGTAGAATTCTTGAATAAGAATCTTGAGCGAAAGAACCAAAAGCTTTTTGCGAAGATTCTTTCCAGCAGCCCTTCATTTGAGCCAGCGTGAAAAGTTTTTCGCCATGACCTTGAGCCATCTCACGAGAAAGTTCTTCCTGATTCACTTCAACGAAATATTGAACTTCTTTGTCATTCATAACGATACCGCTCGCTGTACAGCCAGAAGTACCAGATGTAATACCAAATACTTGGGTAAAGAGAGTCGCATTCGTTGTTACAGCGAAGAGCTGCATAAGTTTAGAGTTTCTGCTAATTGCCAAACTACCAAGACCACAACCAGCGTCGTTAGCAAATGCGTTCGCAGAGAACATTAATAATAGAGCACAAAGTACCTTTTTCACGAGAACCTCCTTGTATTTCAACAATGCTCACTTAGTATTGAGGGAACATCAAGGGGAGTTCAAGGTGGTCCTGGAAGTCACAAGACAGTCTATAAAAGAGATCGTTGAAAATAATAAGATCGTGATTTTTGATTTTTGGGCTGTGTGGTGTGGGCCCTGTAAAAGATTTGGTCCTGTCTTTGAGTCTGTTGCCGCCAAACATCCGGACATCAAGTTTGTAAAAGTGAATACAGATGAAGAGCAGGAACTCGCCAGCATGTTTGAAATTCAATCGATTCCATCGGTGGCGGTGATCAAAGAACAGGAAATAGTTTTCGTTCAGCCGGGAGCTATTCCCGAGGAGATTCTGGAAGAAGTAGTTCAACGCGCGAAGAGTCTCGACATGGAAGAAGTTCGCAAGAACAGTAAGTAGTTTTTAGGTCCTGTCCCGACTTAAATTCGGGACAGTTTATTAAGAAATATATCTCATCGGCATTTTGGCACTGGATCTAGTACCTAGACCTTTGATCCAGTTTTAAATGACAAACATAACTATCAAGTTTCACCTGACAAAAAATGAATAGACTCAAGAGCATATGGCAAAAAAATAGGAGGCCTCGTGTTCCGAGTTTGTTCAAAATCTGTATTGCTTGCGTCTTGTGCATTGATGTTGTCATGCACTAGTTCTCAGAACTCGAGTCAGTCGCAATACGGGCAGAATCAATATGTTCGTCAATTTGCATCGACCCAAGAGCCGATCACTTTCGCGAATCCTAAGACGGGCAAAACATTTTGGGAAGAATTTGAAGAACAAAATATTAAACCTGCTTTGTTAAAGCCAAGACTTTCAACTTTTGCAAAATGGGTTCGTGCAAATCCAATTGCCACTTTCCAAGACGTGCGCAAAAACTCTCCGGTATTGTCATTGGAATCATTGCCAATCAAGAACAGTCCTTATGAATTTGGAAAAACCTATGTTCTAAGTCGCTATAAAGACGTTGTTGAGGCACTCAATCAGCCAACAAAGTTTACGGTGCGCAACTATTCGAAAAGAATGGAAGGCTCTGTCGGGCCCTATATGTTGGCCTACGACGGTACTCAGTACAACATCAAGGAAAAGCCTTGGATGAGAGAAATGATGCCGATGAGCGACCTACCAAAGGTGCGTGAGATCGTGCGTCGCTTGGTTAATGAGGCCATCGCTAATGGTCAATACATCGGGCAAGACCCGGGTGGTGCTACATTCGGTCGTTTGGAAGTTGTGAATCAGGTGGCGCGCCGAGTTCCAATCCAGTTAACGGGTGAATACTTTGGGTTCCCTGGGCCCAGCGAAGAAAAAATGTTCGAGTGGTCCCGTGCGACTCAAAATGATTTCTTCCATAACGTAAAAAATGAAACAGAAGTGGCAGAAGCGGCAACAAGAGCCGGCAAAGAAATGCATGCCTATTTGAAATCATTGATTGAGCAAAAATCCAAAAGAATTGCGGCGGGGGCTAACGATGATGACATTTTGTCTCGTCTAATCCGTTCAAAAACCACTGATTTTGTTGCACCAAGAAATGCGGAAGACGACCGCGTTCGTGCGAATATCATTGGAACATTGGTGGGCGGTGTGGAAACCACGCAAGCTGCCATTGTGCAGTCAATGGCCCAATTGTTCATGCGCCCGGTAGAGTTCGAAAGAGCTCGTGATGCGGCTCTTCGCAATGACGTTGATACTGTTGCTAAATATGTTTGGGAAGCTTTGCGTTTCCATCCGGTAAATCCATTTGTGGTTCGTTACGCTGAACAAGATGTGACCCTATCAAGCGGTGTGAAAATTCCTAAAGGATCACACTTGATGATCGCCACTCAATCGGCAATGTTTGACGATTCAGAGCCAGGCTTTGAAAATCCAAATGAGTTCAATATTAACCGTAACCAAAACAAATTCTTCCATTTAGGTTATGGTCATCATCGTTGTCTGGGTGATTACGTTTCGATGGTTCAGGTTCCAGAGATCGTGATGGCCTTGTTGAAGCTTCCAAATGTGCGCCCGGCATCGGGTCAGGCCGGTTTGGTTGACTTCAGAAAACGCACAAAAGCAAATGCTTTGAAGGCAGATGATAACAGCGTTTCATTCCCAGAATCTTATAGCATTGAGTACGATGTTCATGCGAGTGATCGCAAATCAGTCGAAGTTGCTTCTAAGAAATACTCTTATGAAGACTATTTAATGCAATTCGACCGCGGCGAATACCGTCGTTGTCTGGCTGGAATCAATCCCGCGTCAGGTCTTTTGAAGCCGATCGCAGTCACTGCGGCAATCTTCAGAAATTCCGAAAAGCACAAATTCAATGCCGTTTCTCAAGACAACAAAGAGCTTTTGTATTGCCGTCTGAACAAGGAATACAGATCTTGCATTGCTTCAGAGCAAAACAAGGTTAAATTCCATGTCCTAGAGGCAAATGAAGCTCATCAAAAAGCTTTTGAAACTTGCTCGAGCAAGGCAAACTTAACTGATACTGAAACGGCGTACTACCGCGCCGTGATGTTGGGGCAAGGCTTGGATGAGTCGAAGATCTCGGACCGTCAGTCACAACGCAATTCAGGCCCTAAATATGCATTTGAAGACTATTTGAAGTTCTACGATCGTTACACGTATCGTGAGTGCTTCATGAACCCAGCCGGCCTCAGTGCATTCCAAGATCCTGAAATGATCATGTATGCTCGCTTGAACTTGGATTTCCGTCTTTGCATGGGAAAGCCAGTTCTTTTAAATCGCTATACTGGTGGTCTTTTGGGTCAGGATCGTGAATCCACTTATGAGAAGTGTAAGGACGGCGTTTATAATGAAGCCACTTTCAAAAAAGAAGGCGCGTTATCTCGCACTGAAAAATACTTCTATGAAACAGAAGTTTTGGGTCGCAAGTTAAACTATCAAGACGTGAAATAAGACGGGGATTCAATGTTGGCTACCATCAGCTTGATCCTTGTCGGCCTTGTTGCGGTCGAACATATTTACTTCATGATCCTGGAAATGTTTCTTTGGACAACACCGAAAGGCCGTAAGGCCTTCGGTATGACTCCAGAGTTTGCAAGCTCCACGGCCGCTTTGGCCAAAAACCAAGGTCTCTACAATGGATTCTTGGTGGCGGGACTCGTATGGTCCTTTTTTGCAGAGAGTGAAATGGCATTCGCTCTGCGAGTTTTCTTTTTAGGTTGTATCGTTGTCGCGGGAATTTTCGGTGGCCTGACCGTAAATAAAAAAATCGCCATTCTTCAAGCGACACCAGCATTATTAGCTTTAGTATTTCTTTTTCTAGGGAGATAGTTCATGAAGAAGATATCAGGTATTCTCGTAGGTTCGGCAGCGTTGGTGACATTGGTCATCGGTTGCGTGAATCTGAGTTCAAAAAATTCCAGAAATCCGTCGGGTTCAGCTGTTGTTTATGAAAAACCACCGGGTCTTTCAGGTGCCGACCTCGCAAATTTTGAGCATCTTTCCGAAGGTGCAGACATCTATCCCTATGAGTGGATGAAGGCATTGCGTTCAGTGGCCTTCAAAGATGCTAATGATAAGGCGACGAAGCCATTCTATTCTGATTTTTATAATCGCTTTGGAATTTTACCAAGCTCAAACCTGAAGGACGAAAACGGAAATACTTATTTGATTCCTTACGTAGGTTTAACTGCAGCTTGGAGCAATCATCCTCCACAGCAAAGCGAAGCTTACAAAGAAACTGAGGAAGAGATTGTTCGTCAAATTGGTGAAGTGAAATCCATCAAAATGGTTGGAACAAACTGTTCATTCTGTCACTCGGGCTCTCTCGATTTCAGAGGCACAAATTATCGCGTGCAAGGAACCCAAAGCACAACGGACGTGCGCTCTTTCTTCAAAGACATGGCGACATCTACTTTGGCGGTCTTGGCTAAAGAAGAAGCGGCTGTGGATTTCTTGAAACGCATGAAGGTTTCAGAACCTGAAAGAAAGGCGAAGGAGCTGCATGAGTACTTCCTGCGCCGTTTGGGAGAGACGACTTACGGCTTGGTTAAAGTAGGGCCAATCAGTGCTCAACTGACTTTGATTAAAGCGAAGTATTTGAAAGACACACATCGTTTGTATCGTGGAAAACAAGCCATTGCGGATTCTTTGGAAAAGCTTTTGCGTATGACCTATGGATTCTCTGAGACCGATGATATCGGGGAGCTTAAGGCGCGCATGAAGTTCCTGGGAACTTTGATGGTGGGCACAGATCCAAAAACGGATGAGACTGAGTCCGGCTACGGTCGTACAGATGCTTTCGGACGCATTGGAAACTTGGTTTTGCGCGGAGACGATGCGATCTCCTACACCGCTCCCGTTTCTTTGCCATGGATTTGGGGAATCAAGTATATGGCGATGTTGCACTATAACGGCAACTCGAACTCTGTGATTCTTCGTAACGTCGGTCAATCATTGGGCCTTGGCGCATTGATCTTGGACAAAGACGGCACATCGACAGTGAATGTTCACAACTTGGGACGCTTGGAAGCTTTGGTTCACAAGATTCAAGTTCCACGTTGGGAAAAAGTTTTTGCCGGCGTGACTGAATTGCAGGTGAATCAACAATTGGCAGAACGTGGTCGTCAGGTTTATGAAAGCCGCTGTATCGAATGTCATGAGTCGAATAAATTTGTGGGTCCTTCGGGTCAACTGCGCTTGTACAACATGATGCCACTTGCTGAATTGGGTACGGATCCAAATGCTGCTCGTAACGCGGTGAAATCTGTGGGCACTGTTCATTTTGAAGATTCAATCTTCAACGGAGTCGGCGGAGTTAAAGCAAGATACTATCAAAAGAACAACATGACTGACGAGCAGCAAGCTGAGATCGAGTATCGCAGTCTTCGTGGTAAAGAGTTCTTCCGGGATACTTTGAACGGATATGCAAATCAAGAGAAGAACGGTCTTGATTATGGCAATGTCGATGCGGGAACTGGCTACAAAGCCCGTCATCTTGCGGGTGTGTGGGCAACAGCTCCCTTCTTGCATAATGGTTCAGTTCCATCTATGTGGGACTTGTTGCAGCCGGCTCATTTACGACCAAAGATCTTCAACGTGAAAGACAAAGAGTTCAATCCAGTTAAGATGGGGTTGAAGTATGAGCGTGAGAAGAACATGCTGGGCTTCACAAAAAGTTGCGGCAAGGGCGAGCAAAGATGTTTTGATACGACTTTGACGGGCAACCATAACACGGGCCACGAAGGACGCTACTACGGAACAGACCTGCCAGATGCGGATAAGCATGCCTTGATCGAGTACTTGAAAGTTCTGCCACCAGAGCCAGAATACTCCTGGTAGTTCGTTCAATTATCCGAAATGTATTGAGCTAAATTAAACACTGAAGTAAGAGGGTCACATGAAAAATGTGATCCTCTTTTTATTTGTTTTGTTGCCACTTTCTGCCAATGCCATCAAATGGAAGGTCTTGGGCCCTTGCTCTGACAAGCCTCTTTTTCAAGGCACCTATGAAGCGGACCTTAAAAAATCAGTTGGGGAGATCTCTATCGAAATCTTCGACAAAAACAAAATTCCATACGTGGGAGTGGCTGCAGGCTTTAATTCGATCAACAACAGTGCTATCGGTTTGGACGCCTTGGAGGTTGTTTCCGACGAAGTCATGAGAGCCTACGGTTGGTGCTATGCCGTGAATGGCCGAATGCCTAAGGTCATGCCTGATCAAGTCACACCAAAAAATCAAGAAGACACCATTGCCTGGTTCTACGGATATTCCACCAATATCCAAAACGAATGGACAGATTACTGTGTCCCTGGCTATCAAATCAAAGCCGCCCAATTCTGCGAGAAGTAAGGGGACGGCCATAATTTGGACATAAAAAAACCCGCTCTTTCGAAGCGGGTTTTTTATTTTTTAAATCATGAGGAGTGAAGACTATCTGATGATTTGAATGTGCTTGATAGTTACAGTTTCAACAGGGCGATCCATTGGGCCTGTTTTAGAGTTCTCGATAGCGTGAACTACGTCCATACCTTCAACAACTTCACCGAATACTGTGTGACGACCATCCAACCAAGGAGTTGCAACAGTTGTTACGAAGAACTGAGAACCGTTAGTGTTAGGTCCCGCGTTCGCCATAGACAAGATACCAGGCTTCGTGTGCTTAGGAGCGCCAGCTGGGAATTCATCTTCAAAACGGAAGCCAGGACCGCCAGTGCCAGTTCCAAGTGGGCAACCACCTTGAATCATAAAATCTTTGATCACGCGGTGGAAAGTCAAACCATCATAAAATGGCTTTTTTACTTTCTCGCCAGTTTTAGGATCAGTCCATTCGCGAGTGCCTTCTGCTAGGCCTGCGAAAGTCTCAACTGTCTTTGGAGCTTTATCAGCGAAGAATTTAACTTTGAAATTACCTTTAGTTGTTTCGAAAATTGCGAACATTGGTGGACCCTTCTTTTTTTCAGTAGCTTTAGCTTTATCATCTGCTTTAGATGCTTTTGCAGACTTTTTAGTTTCAGATTGCTTGGTTTCGTCAGACTTTTTGGTTTCAGCAGCATCCGCACGGAAGCTGAAGGCAGCCAATAAGAAAGCGAAAAGGTAAATCCAAAATACCTTTTTGATATCGATACTTTTCGACACGTTGAACTCCTAATGTATGAACACCTTCACTATTATTGAGGCTTCCTACGAGGGTCAAGTTCCTTCAAAATGGCAATATTTGCAGTGAGCAGCTCTCGGACCTCTTCTAAGAGCTTCGCAGGCGAAGTATGAAGCGCCAAGGCAAGAGCTTGAAAGGACTCATGATTTGGATTCAGTTCGGAAGAGGATTCTGACGCCACCAGTTGAAGCATCTGCTCAATCTGACGCATCCGTCCATAGTTCTTCTGTAGATCAGCAGCAAGCGGCCCCATCAGAGAGATAAAATCAAAAGTTTGGGTGCTTTGAGAATCTAATTTTTTCTCCAAAACATAGGCTTGAGCTGCCAGCTCAATATCAACCAGACCGCCTTCGCTGTACTTCAAATTCATCAAAGAAGACTTTGAGATCAGCTCCAAACGAATGCGATTCAACTCGATGAGTTCCTCGGCGCTAAGGCCTTTATCAAGATATTCAAGTGCGACCGCCGGCAAAAAGTTTGAGTCGGATTCGCCAATCCAGCGGGCTTTCAAATAAACCTGGCGTTCCCAAGCTTGAGCTTCTTGGTGAAGATAGTCTTGAAGATCCGCAAGAGGCATGACGATCGGCCCCGCTTTTCCCGAAGGGCGAAGGCGCATGTCGATGGAAAAAATATTTCCCCCACGATGTGACTCCGTCAGCCGATTAATAAATCGCTTGGCGACTTTGAAATCATTGTCAGTCGCTTGATCAGGGATCACAAAAATGAAATCCAAATCTGAGCGGAAGCCCAACTCGGCTCCACCCCATTTTCCCAGAGCAAGAATTCGCAGCGAGGAAGGATATTCCTTTTTGATTGCCGGCAAAAGAGTTTCGGCAATCGAATCGGCGGTGGAAGTTAAGTTTGTCAGGAGGGGAGTCAGGTCCTTGTCTTCCAAAAATTGACTTCCGCTAATCAATTCAGAAAGAAGTCTTTTCTCGGCAAGCTCTTCCAGCAGCAAGCCCATGTCCTCAGAAGGTTTATCCTGCGACCGATAAACAAAACTATCCAAGAGTTCAGGCCGGTTGCAAAGAATTCTGGAAAGATACGGCGAGTGCCCAAAAAGCCAGGCCAGCTTTTTCATTAAATCTTTCTCTCGCAACAGCAGAGAAAAAAAAGTCGCCTTTGCACGAGTGCCCTGGATGAAATCCTTTAGCAGTAGTAGGGCGCGATGGATGTCTCCGCCTTGCTCTTTCAAAGTTTGCAAGAATTCCTGTAGGAAGGCCTTTCTGGCAATTTCATCCCGACCACGATGGCGTGAGAGAACTTCTTGGCCCAAGATTTCATTCCAGAGATCCTGTAGTTCTTCCTGGGGCAGGCCGATTTTACTAAGTTCTTCCTCCACAGAGATCTCTTTGGGTGCCTCACCCAAAAGAGATTTGACGATCTGATCACAACGTTTCATCTCAAAGGAGAGACTTGCAAGAGCCTTGATTACAAAGTCGGGATGATTTTCGTCTGTCTTAAGCAAATGCGTCTGTTGATCTTCCAAGGCTTGAACATAATTTTCAAGTCTGCGCAAATTCCAGTAGTGCCTCTGCAGAAAAAAAGCTTCCTCTTCAGGCAGCAGCTTTCGCTCGGCAAGAAGTTGTAAGGCTTGCTGGGTCCCTTTGATTTGCAAGGACGGATCTTTGCCGCCGTGAACTACTTGCAGTGCATGAGTGAAGAGTTCCACGTCGCGAATTCCACCCACGCCTAATTTAAGATCAACCGTATTGTTTTGTGTGCGACCCCAGTAATGGCCCTGAATTTTTGTGCGAAGGGTTTTTAAATCTTCAAGTAAAGTGAAATCCAAATGACGGCGGAATGAAAACTTTTTTGCAAAAGTCATCACGGCATCAATGATAGTGGGGTCTCCGGCCAGAGGGCGCAGCCGAACGAAGGCCAGACGCTCCCATGTTTCACCGTAATTCCCGTAGTAGTCGCGAAATTGTTCAAGAGTGGGAATCAAGGGGCCTTGCTTGCCTCCGGGGCGTAAATCAAAGTCCAAGCGAAAGACAAAGCCATGGCTGGTTCGGTCACCAAGAATTTTTTGAAATTTTCGAAGGGCGGAAAGAGCCGATGCAGACTCTTCTTCGGTCACCAGAACCAGGTCGACGTCAGAGCTAAGGTTCAGCTCTGACGAACCTAATTTTCCTAAGGCAAAGAGCGCAATTTTTTCTGAGGAAAAACAAGCCTGAAAGGCTTTTGCAAGAAGGGAGTCTGCGGAGTGACTCCAGTGAAGACAGATTTGCTGAGGATCTTCTGAATTTTCTTTTGCTGCCAGAGCGCAGCGAGACCAAATCTCGTTCCGCTCTCTGCGCAGCTGTTCATCAAAAGAAAGATTACTCAACGTTTCGTGACCACTTTGGTTTAAAGTAATTGTTATTGTCGTTAGTCACGCGACGTTCTTCGCTGCCATCCACTGTTGCAATGTAGATCTGATTTTTTCCAGTTCGGTTGCTGGTGAACATGACGAAGCGACCGTCTGGAGAAAAGCTTGGATCTTCATTGCTGGCCCAGCGGCCATTCGGTTTTTTTGCAGAGGTCAAACGAACCATGCCTGTGCCATCAGAGTTCATCACAAAGATGTCGAAGTGATCTTCACTTTGACCGGCGAAAGCGATCTTCTTGCCATCAGGAGACCAAGAAGGAGAAGAGTTGAAAACGCCCGCAAATGTCAGGCGTTTTACGCCACTGCCGTCAGCGTTCATGGTGTAAATCATAGGCTTCCCAGCACGGTCAGAAGAGAAGGCCACTTTCGATCCATCCCAGCTTACAGAGGGCTCCACATTCATCGCGCCCGCAGGTCCGTTCGTGATTTTTCCCACCAAAGAACCATCATAAGTCATCTTGTAGATGTCAGGGCTGCTGCCTTGGGAAATAGTCAGATATATATGTTTTCCATCCGGAGAGAAAGAGGCCCCTGAGTTGATCCCTTGACGGTAAGAAATCAGTGATCTTTTGCCAGAAGAGAGATCCAACAAAAGCATGTCGGCATTTCTAAACTTCGCACCAACGCGTTTAACATAAGAGGTGTAAGCGATTTTCTTACCGTCTGGAGACCAGGCTGGAGAAATAGAAATACTGCGATGGCTGGTAACTTGTGAAGCATTCGCGCTATCCCAGTCCATCACATAAATTTCTTTTGCTTGTCCGCCGCCACGATCTGTTGATACGACGACGCGAGAAAGGAACATGCCTTCCTTGCCAGTTAATGCTTCCAGAACGTCATTAGAAAAAGTATGGGCAATTCGGCGAGCAGTGCTGAGAGGGCCTTTGTACTTCTTGCCCAAGATCAATTTTGCACGCGGCACATGGTAAGTGTAAGTTTCCAAAGTCACTTCATCACCGGCAATAGAGAAACCAGCTTTAATTAAGAAGTCGGACCCGATAGCTGACCAGCTTTGAAACTTAAATCCATTCGCCTGGCCCGGAGCCGGCATCAAGCCTGTTTTGCTGGTGTCTTCCAAAAAGGCACTTTGGTTAATGAACTGAAAGTAGGACGATACTGACAGGTCATTCGTGATGGTATTAAACATCTCGGCGCCGACAGATTGATATTTGGAAGAAGAAGTTGGAGAACCAAAATATTGAAGTGCCGGAAAAGCCAAAAGACTTTTCTTGGTGCGGGCTTCACCTAATTTGATATAGATGCCATTTTCTTGCGCGGCTGCCTTTTGACTGGGTACTTGTGCAAAAGTGATGAGCGCAAGAAGGATGCATAACAGTCTCATAAACGATCTCCGTTTTACGCACTCCGACTTTGTCGGAGTAGGGTTATTCACTCCGGTATACCGGAGCTTATTCTGGGAAGCCAATGAGGATGCCATCAACTTCCACGATAGATACAAATTTTTCCGGTGGAGCCGGGAATGGGGCCGCGCGATCAATTGTCGCAAGAACCTCATCGTCGTAGCTTTGGTTTCCACTCGTTTTAATAATTTTACGTCCTAAAATATTTCCACGCGAATCGATATAAACTTTCGCTTGGGCTTTGAAATCACGATTCGCCAACCACTCAGGCAATGCCCAATGCTGCTTGATATGATGATCAAGGTCTACGGCATAAGTGTCGTGCTGCAATTTCGCAAGTCCGGTCAACGCAGTTCCTGGTGAAATCGCATTGCCTTTAATCTTGGCTCCGCCGATCTTGTCTTTTCCAGCAGCGGGTGCGGGTTTGGCTTTTTGTTGAGCCACGTCTTCTTTGATTTTCTCTAGTGCCGCCATGGCTTTCAATTTCTCAATGGCGCTTTGCTGTTGCGATTTAGTTTTGTCCAAATTGATCGCGTCTTTGTCAGCTTTCGCCGTCGATTTTGGCGCGGGAACTTCGTGTTTCACGGGCGCGGGTTTGGCCGGAGCCGGTTTGACGGGCTCAGGCTTCACCGGCTCAGGTTTTTTCTCCACGGTTTTTTCCACAGGCTTTTCTGCAACCGGATTCTTTTCCGGCATAGCCGGCTTCGCTTCCTCTTTGCTTGCCGCTGGAGGGGCTTTATCTATTTTATCGGGAAGTCCGACCATATCGACACGAACAGCTTGAGAAAAATCAATTTGCTCCGGCGTAAAGAAGGCCGCTTTCAATGCAAAGAATGAAAGAATAAGAGCGTGAACGGCAAAGGAAACCCCTAAGCCGCGGGGTAATTGCTCATCATTTTCTGTTTCGAGTTCGATTTCTGGATTCACTTGTCTTTAGGTACTGTTAAAAGTCCGATGTTAAACACCCCTGCTGCACGAATCTCTGCCATGGCTTCCGCGACGATGCCATAATCTACTTTTCGATCAGCTTGGATATAGACTTGTTTGTTCTTCTTGTTCTCGAAGATCGCCTTAACTTTAGTGCGAAGATCCGCCATTGAAATCTTTGTCTTGGCGATCGTCATTTTTTGATCAGCACCAATAACCAAAACAAAAGGTTCTTCATTCAGTTCAACACCCGAAGCCGAAGTCTTCGGAAGATCGACTTCAATCCCTTGTTGCATCAAGGGTGTCGTCACCATGAACATGATGAGAAGAACCAACATGACGTCCACCAGGGGAGTCACGTTGATTTCACTTAATGTCGCGCGACTTTTACCGCCGCCGCCACCGCTCATTCCCATGATTAATTCCCTTGGAAGAAGTTTCTTTTAACAATGTTCAAGAAGTCTGCGTTGAAGTTATTCAACGTGATTTCCTGCTTACGGATCTTAGAAATAAAATTATTGTACAAGACAACCGCCGGAATCGCCGCTGCCAGACCGATGGCAGTTGAGATCAAAGCCTCTGAGATACCAGGAGCCACAACCGCAAGACTTGCTGAGCCGGTCATGCCGATCTTATGGAAAGATCCCATGATCCCCCAGACTGTTCCGAACAAACCGATGAAAGGACCCGTGCTGCCGGTGGTTGCAAGAACGGTCAGGCGGGATTCCAATTTGGCCATTTCATTTTCTGAAGCTTTATTGAGAATACGTTCAAGATTGTCGATGCCAGTCAAAACCGGTTTATCACCCTCTGTTTTTGCCATGAGCGGTGATTCAGAAATCTTTTTCATTTCCAAGTAAGCGGCCTTAAACACTCGGGCCACAGAAGACTCTTTATATTGATCGATATCTTCAAACAAAGTATCCAATGAATTTATTTTCCAGAATTTATTCAAAAACAAATCATCAGACTCACGCATTTTTTTAAACGTTTGATATTTGCTATAACCAATCGCCCAACAAAATACCGACATCACGATAAGGATGACTAAGGTAAGCTGGACCACCGGACTTGCTTGTATAATTGCATCAACGGAACTTGTGTTTACAGAAACAGAGGGTGCTGCTTGAGCTGTGCTTCCGAGCAGACTGACAAATAGTGGTAACATCATGGGAAATCCTCCAAGGTTCACCTTATGCCTAAAGGCATCTGTAATCAACCTTTAGGGCACGGCTTAAGTCCAGATTGCTTTCGATAATCGAGAGGGGGAAAATCAAAAATAATGAGGGATTTTTATGACGCGAAAATCACTTCTGATTATTCTCATTTTTTTTGCGGCAGTGACGGGCTTTTGGTTTTTTAGTCTAAAGAAAGACTTCAAAGAAACCAAAGAACTGTTAGCTGAGCAGAGCCCCACTCGCGTCACGCGTGAAGTCACACGGATTACAACCACAGTTAGCGCAGATCAAAAAGATAAAATTCAAAAAGATCTTGAAGATCTAAAGAAAAAACTTGCCGCTGAACAGCAGCGACTTGCGACGCGAAATCAAACTTTACAGAGCCTCAAAAATCGCCAGGCGCAGGAACAGTCGGTTAACTATAGTGCACAGATTCAAGCGCACAGTGAGCGAATCGACAGTTTGACTTCTGATCTGCGTGACTATCAACAAGCAGAAGGTGATTTAAGTCGAAGAGCAGCGGATGCTTTGCGTGAACAAAGCAGCGCTTTGAGTGCGGCAAGAGATCAGTTGGATGAAAATATTCGCCAGCAGGAGGAGATGGTTCGAAAGACGAAAGAGGATATTGAGTATTGGCATCTTATGTACAACTATTATCCCGAAAGACAAGCCCATCTTGATGAGTTGATCCCGCTTTTAGCAGCTCAAGAAGAGCGTTTGCAAGCTATGCGGGCTCAGCGGATAGAGCTTTCATCTCAAGCGTTATTGCGGACTCAAAGCACTCAGGCGGATGTCGAGCAGGTTGTGGGAACCTATTCGCAGGATCAAGATGACATCGTCGACGAGATTGGAACTTTAAGAGCGGAGATTCGGCGCTTGCAGCAAGAGCAAAATAAATCCCGAATGAGCATGACCACTTTAAACTCTCAGGTCAGTCAAGCGCAGCGGGATTACAGATCTCAAGCTGCTCAAGTTCAGTCGATTCAGAATGAAATTCGTCAAAAACAAGAACAGCTTACAAAAACAGAGTAGAGCTATTTTTTAGCCGGCATCATTTGCAGAAGTTGCGGAAGATTTTCCGTAATATAGCCATCAGCTTTAACTTTCGCGGCAATATCAAACTGTGACTGGCTTTCGATCGGTCCCAAGTAGATTCGCTTATGACGACGACGCATTTCTGTGATGATGTCGTCGTTAAATGCCGGACGCTTTAATATAGTGAACGGCGCAATAAAGACGTCGCCCTTATATTGAGTCGCAGGCAGGATGAACAGCGAATCAAAGCTCAACAAACGCATCAGATCCGGAACACTGGTCCCATAAACAAACACCGGCTTCAGATCTTTGATGGCGGACATCACTACCAAAGCATCGCTTTGAATCAATGTGCGATTGTCAGGTTTAAAATCTTTAATGGCTTCTACGACTGTGGTGTGCACGTCCGGCACATTGTCGACGACGTTCAAAACAAAGCGAGTTGTCGGAAATTTTTCGTAAAGTTCTTTAAGGGCCGGGGTGTCTTTATAGAACTCATTGATCTGTTCCCAAGAGTAATCCGACAATTTCCCGCCCTGCATAATTGGCACGGTTGGGTTGGCTTTTTGTTGCTCTGTTTTCAGATTCAAGAATTCGGCATCACGAGAAGGGGCTAAGATGTATGGGATATTTCCTTTGGAAATGCGGACATCCACCCAAATCACCGCATCGGATTTGAGCTTTAAGGCCTCATCAATTTTGGCCAAAGTGTTCGCCTTCACAATAACAATGGGAGTCTCTCCCGCGAAGAGGGGACTTTGAAAGTCAGGGAAAGTCTGTCCTAAACCCCAAATACGGGTGGTAAGGATAAGAAAACCTGTCATAACTAGGGTGATAACTGTGGCTAAAATAATTCTCATAGACCTCCGTATAGCACCCTAAGACTTTGAAAACAGCACCTTTTTTCAAAACCAACTGAAAGTTTACTGTCAGAATCTTAAATACGCTAAAATAAGGCGTATATCTTCTTGTTTTTCAATTAGCTTTCTATTAGATAACAGGGCTGTAATTGCGCGGCCAAAGAGTGGGCCTAAACAAGGTCAAAGACAGTCGAAACTAAAGTTCGGCAGGGAAATCATGAACAAAATCAATCGCAAACTCGAATATGCGTTAATGGCTTTAAAATACATGAGCCAGAAAATTCCAGGAGAGCTGACTTCCGCAAAAGAAGTCTCCGATGCTTTTCATACGCCTTTTGATGCGACAGCTAGAGTCATGCAGCAGATGGCACAGAAGGGTGCAATTCTTCGCGCCGAGTATGGAGCCAACGGTGGGTATCAAATTACTAAGGACCTCGCAAAAGTTTCTCTCCATGACCTCGTAGAGGTTATCGAAGGTCCAACGGCTTTGATGAAATGTATGAACAGTGAGGCTCCTTGCGACATTCACTCGACCTGCAACATTGTTTCTCCTTTGAAGAATTTGAATCACAAACTGACGGAATTCTATAAAAGCGTAAGCTTGAAAGACCTCCTCGTAGAAAAGAACACAGCAATGCCGATGAAGAAGACTGAGGTGGTTGTCCATGGATAATAAGAATAACAACTCCTCAAATGTTCTTGAGAGCTATGAATACAAATATGGCTTCGAGACAAATATTGAAACCGACGAAGTTCCACTGGGGTTGAATGAAGACATCATTCGTCTTATTTCTTCGAAGAAAAATGAACCTGAGTGGATGCTTGAGTACCGCTTGAAAGCTTATCGTCACTGGTTGACGATGGTTGAGCCTACGTGGGCCTTGGTTTCCTATCCAAAGATTGATTTCCAAGCAGTTCGTTACTATTCGGCTCCGAAAAAGAAATCAGAAGGCGATAAGCCGAAGTCGATTGAAGATTTGGATCCTGAATTGGTCAAAACTTTCGAGAAACTGGGCATTCCATTGAGTGAACAAAAACGTATCTCCGGCATTGCCGTGGACGTAGTGTTTGACTCAGTTTCCGTCGGTACCACTCATAATGAGGTGCTTGCGGAAGCGGGTGTGATTTTCTGTTCGATCTCGGAAGCGGTCAAAAATCACCCGGATCTTGTGAAAAAATATTTGGGCACAGTGGTGCCTTATACAGATAACTACTATGCAGCGTTGAATGCGGCAGTCTTCACGGATGGATCTTTCTGTTACATCCCTAAAGGAGTGCGCTGCCCAATTGACCTTTCAACTTACTTCCGTATCAACGCGAAAGACACGGGTCAGTTCGAAAGAACATTGTTGATCTGTGATGACGGTGGCTATGTGAACTATCTTGAGGGCTGTACGGCCCCTCAGCGTGACGAAAATCAACTTCACGCTGCTGTAGTAGAATTGGTGGCGTTGGATAACGCGGAAATCAAATACTCCACAGTGCAAAACTGGTACACGGGCGACAAAGAAGGTCGTGGTGGTATCTATAATTTCGTGACGAAACGTGGAAAGGCAGCTGGTAAGAACTCTAAGATTTCATGGACTCAAGTGGAATCAGGTTCTGCGATCACTTGGAAATATCCATCTTGTATCTTGCAGGGGGATGGATCTGAAGGTGCTTTCTACTCGGTGGCACTGACTCATGATTTGATGCAAGCGGATACTGGCACAAAGATGATTCATATTGGTAAGAATACCAAGAGCACGATCATCTCTAAGGGTATTTCTACGGACAGGTCTTCAAACTGCTATCGTGGTCAGGTGAAGATTATGCCTTCTGCAGAAAATGCGCGTAACTACTCACAGTGTGATTCAATGCTGGTGGGTGATAAGTGCAGCGCAAGTACTTACCCATATATTGAAGTGAAAAACAAAACAGCGACGCTAGAGCATGAGGCGACGACTTCACGTATCAGTGAAGATCAGATCTTCTATTTGCAATCTCGTGGCTTGGATATGGAAAAAACAATTTCGATGCTTGTAAACGGATTCTGTAAAGAAGTTTTCAAAGAACTTCCTCTTGAATTCGCTGTGGAAGCCGTGAAGTTGATCGAAATGAAATTGGAAAATTCAGTCGGTTAATCCGACAAAGGTAATGAATATGTTAGAAATTAAAAACCTCCATGCACGTGTAGAAGAAAAAGAAATCCTTAAAGGCCTTAACCTGACTATTAAAGCCGGTGAAGTTCATGCCATCATGGGACCTAACGGTTCTGGCAAGTCTACTTTATCTAAAGTTTTGGCTGGTCATCCAGCGTACGAAGTGACTGAAGGAACTGTAAACTATGAAGTGAACTTCATGATGAAAAACCTTTTGGAGCTGGCTCCGGATGAAAGAGCCAAAGAAGGTATCTTCCTGGCGTTCCAATATCCAATTGAAGTTCCAGGTGTTTCGAACTTCACATTCTTGCACACCGCTTTTAACTCTGTTCTTCAACATCAGGGTTCAGAGCCGATGCCTGAAGGGGAGTTCCGCGAATTCCTCGTGCAAAAATTGAAACTTGTCAGCATGAAGCCTGAATATTTGGATCGCCCAGTGAACACTGGTTTCTCTGGCGGTGAAAAGAAGAAGAATGAAATCCTGCAAATGGCGGTTCTATCACCGCGTTTGGCATTGCTTGATGAGACGGATTCAGGTCTTGATATCGATGCTCTTCGTGTGGTTTCCGACGGTGTGAACAAGCTTCGTCGCAAAGACAATGCGATTGTTATGGTGACTCACTACCAACGTCTTTTGGACTATATCAAACCTGACTACGTGCACGTTCTTTTGAACGGCAAGATTGTTGAGACGGGCGATAGCTCTTTGGCTTTGAAGCTTGAAGACAAAGGCTACGACTGGTTGATCAACTAGGGCTCGGTGAAAAAGGCCCATCCGACTGCGTTGTCGGGCCTTATCTTCCTCTTCGGCGTACATAGAGTACGCCTCCGTTGCAGATAAGACCCTCCGCCTTGCGGCTGAACCTTTTTGATCGACCCTAATATTGAGGGAAAATTATGAATTTGCTTTCAGCATACGAAAAATTCAATCAGGCCCATCCGGCGCAAGGAGCTCTTGCTTCTTACCGTCAGGCGGCTTTTGATTATGCTTCTAAAAAAGGTCTTCCGACTCGTAAAGACGAAGACTGGCACTATACGAGTGTTAAGGTCTTAGGTGAAAAAGAGTTCACACCCAGCGCAGTGAACCCCATGGAGCCTAGCCATGAAACCTTGCTTGAGATCAAAAAGATCTTAAACCCTGATTTTGTTAACGTGGTTTTCTTCAATGGTGTTTTGAACAGAACTTTGTCGAATGATCTTCCGACGGGATTCACGTTGCGTGAACTTTCCGAATATCCAGCGATGTTTCACGATACCTTTGATGCCCTGAATGGCGCCTACATGACAAAGCCCTTTGCTTTGAATGTAACTAAGGAAACCTCTGTGGAAAAACCTGTGAATTTCGTGTTTTTCACTTCCAGCGAAGGCGGTCCGGCGTTGATGATCCACCCACGCATTCGTTTGGATGTAGGGACAAGATCTTCCGTGAAGGTTTTGGAAAGTCATTACGGTCAGGGTGCCGCTTACTTTGTTAATTCCGTTTTTGATTTGCATGTTGCAGACAGTGCGACAGTGACTTATGCGCGCATACAGGCGGAAAACGATTCGGCTATCAATATTGGTCGCACGCGCATCACTTTGGGAAAAAATGCAAATTTGCAAAGCCTGGTGCTGGCAACGGGCGCATCACTTTCCCGCCACAGCCTTGAGGTTTTGCTAAAAGGTCATGGTGCGAATGCAGATGTTTTGGGTGTCTATGCGGTGAAGGGATCTCAACACGCCGACAATACGACGGTGATTGATCATCAAGTTGGAGAGTGCAATACGAACCAACTTTACAAAGGCATTTTGGACGATGAATCGAAGGCTGTTTTCTGTGGAAAAGTTCTTATTCAAAAGGACGCGCAAAAAGCAAACTCGGCACAGTTGAACAACAATTTGTTGCTCAGTTCAAAAGCTGAAGCCGACAGTAAGCCAAGTCTTGAAATCTACGCGGACGACGTTAAAGCGGCACATGGATCGACCGTGGGCCAATTGAACCGCGAAGAATTGTTCTATTTGTTGTCTCGCGCAATTCCTAAAGACAAAGCGATGCAGATGCTTAGTTATGGTTTCCTGTCTGAAGTGATTTATAAAATTTCTGACGAGGATATTCAGAAATGGCTTTCTCGCCACTTGGATGAAGCGTTCAAACGTCTTCATGTGGAGTCATTGAAATGAGCTCGATGAACGATTTTTTTGCCAAAGTTCGCGGGGAGTTCCCCGCTCTCACTCAAAAGGTGCATGGTAAAAATTTGTCTTACTTGGATAGCGCGGCGACCTCTTTGAAGCCAAAGTCTGTCATTGATCGCATCACGCATTTTTATTCTTATGAAACTTCCAATGTGCACAGAGGTGCCCATTACCTGGGTGATGTGGCGACCCAAGCTTTTGAGAGTGCCCGTCACAAGGTGGCTGGTTTCCTGGGCGCGGCCAGTTCTGATGAGATCATCTTTGTGCGGGGAACCACCGAAGGTGTCAATCTGATTGCCCAGACCTTCGGACTTATTTCAGTCAAAGAAGGCGATGAAATTCTGATCACAGAGATGGAACATCACGCGAATATCGTTCCCTGGCAAATGCTGGCCGAAGAAAAGGGTGCGAAAGTTATTGCGGCAGGGATCTTGGATAATGGTGAGCTTGATCTTGAAGATTTCAAGAGGAAGCTGACTAATAAAACAAAGATTGTGTCCTTCACAGCATGCTCCAACACTCTGGGTACGAATAACGACATGAAGTTATTGACCAAGCTCGCACATGATGTTGGTGCCAAAGTTGTGATCGACGGGGCGCAGATTGTTTCGCAAGCTCCAGTGAACGTCCAAGACATTGATTGTGATTTTTTTGTTTTCTCTGCCCATAAACTTTTCGGACCTTTTGGTTTTGGGGTTGTTTATGGCAAGAAGGCTCTTCTTGAAACAATGCCTCCTTACCAAGGAGGCGGTAGTATGATCGCGAAGGTCACGATTGCTAAAACGACCTACAATGATGTGCCTTTCCGTTTTGAAGCGGGGACGCCACATGTTGAGGGTGCGGTTGGTTTGCACGCGGCTATTGATTTTATTGAAACCATTGGCTTCGATAAAATTCATGCCTATGAGATGGAACTATTGAAGGTCGCGACTGAAAAATTGTCTGCAATCCCAGATCTGAAAATTTTCGGAACTGCTGCGAATAAAGGTCCGATTATTTCATTTAATCTGAAGGGCGCTCACCATTCCGACGTAGGTCAGATCCTTGACCAGGAAGGTGTGGCGGTTCGAGCGGGGCACCATTGCACTCAGCCTTTGATGGCAAGACTTGGGGTTCCTGGCACCGTACGTGCCTCTTTTTCTGTGTATAATAATTATGATGATATTGATGCCTTAGTGAAAGCCGTAGTGAAGGCTCGGGAGATGTTACTATGAGTACCCAAGATGTTTTGATCCGCATTCAAGCAACACCGAATCCAAATGCTTGGAAGTTCGTTATGGACCGCCCGGTTTTGAACGATGGTAAAGCGACTTATGCTGATGCTGCGGAAGCAGAGCAAAGCATGCTAGCCAGCGCTTTGTTCCAAGTTGAGGGAGTTCGCCAAGTTCACTTTTTTCAAAATGTGATCACAGTGACTCATAACTTCGATGCAGATCCAGAAGAGCTGCAGAAGAATGTTGTCGCGGTCATTCAAACGAGAATGCCAGCGCACAATCCAAATCAGACCCAAGCGGATGAAAAGAAACTGCGCAGAGCCTCTTTGCCTCCTGAAGTTCAAAGAATTGAAGAGATCTTGGATGAAACCGTTCGTCCAGGTCTGCAAGGTGACGGTGGCGACTTGGATGTTGTGAAATACGAAGACAATAAATTGTGGGTCTTCTATCAAGGTGCTTGTGGAACTTGCCCAAGCGCGACTTCTGGAACTTTGATGGCCATCGAAGGAATTTTAAGAGACCAGTTCAATCCTGAGATTGAAGTGATTCCCATGTAATAGTGTCCAGACACAGATCGATATTTTTTGCGGAAAGTAAAATAGCATGATTTCGGTCATGCTATTTCCGTGGGAGATATGCCATCTTTTACGTCATGGATACACATGACGTAAATTGCAATCCCGATGAAGCATCATTAAAGAGCTTTTTTCTTGGCCCTCAGTCAGAAAATGCAGATTGGGTCCGCCAGGAATTGATTTCCATCTTGGATCATTGGTTTCAGTGGCGACAAGACATCTTTCCAGAAGATGGAAAGGCCATCTCCAGGCAAGATCAAAAATCCCCTGAGTTTCTAAAAAGACGTTCTAGTACTCATAATGCCCTTGAAAATTTATGCGTCAGGTTTGAGCAGGAAATTCCCCAGTTTTCTCCGCGCTACATAGGACATATGTATTCGGAAATTTCTTTGCCCGCTTTGTTTGGACATTTCATTGCATTGTTGCACAACCCGAACAACATCTCGACGGAAGCGGCGAAGGTCGGTGCATATATCGAGGATGAAGCCATTGAAAAATTAGCACAGATGCTGGGATATGGTAAAGGCCAAGCAACCGGGCACTTCACCAGTGGTGGAACTGTGGCGAACATCGAAGCCCTATGGCGGGCTCGCTACCGGGTTGATCACTTTATTTCCTTGGGATGCTGGTTGAACTTAAACACCACGGAAAAACTATCGGTGGTGCAAGCGGCACACATGGGCTGGGAACGCTATAATTCCTATCTTGATCAATATCAGATTCCAGAAAATGAATTGCGGAAGTACAGCGCCGTGGCTAACAGCCCTTGGCAGGTCATGGCTGTTTATCAAAAGGCATTCGCTATCAATTACTCAGGCCCTGTCGTCTTAGTTCCAAATTCTAAGCACTATTCGTGGATGAAAGGTGTTTCATTGCTGGGCTTGGGCGAGGAGGCTTTCTGGCCTGTCAATCTGGATCGCAATGGAATTTTGGACATCAATGATTTGAAGAAAAAAATTGAGAAAGCGAACAGCGAGAGTCGTCCGGTGATGATGGTTGTCTCTGTCGGTGGAACGACAGAACTGGGCGAATTTGATCCCATTCATCTGGTGCAGGACGTTTTGGATTCTTATCTAAAAACTCTGCGCCTGGATATTTGGCATCATGTTGATGCGGCTTATGGTGGATATTTCTGCAGCATGATTGGTGATACGGAAAGTGATGTTGATGATGTCGTGATGCAGGCCCTGGGGGCGATTGGAAGAGTGAATTCAGTCACTTTGGATCCTCACAAGTTGGGTTATGTCCCTTATGCTTGTGGAGCAATCATAGTCCGAGATCTTTTGAACTACCGAGTATCTGCCTTTGATGCCAAATACATTCAATCACCGGATCACAGCGTGGATCGTTGGATGAAGACTCTTGAGGGTTCGCGAAGTGCCTCGGGCGCGACCGCCACCTGGATGACTGGGCACACCATTGGTTTTGATAATAACGGCTATGGAAAAATATTGAAACGAACTATTGCCGGTAGAAATAAGATCAAAGACCTAATGAAAGAAAGCAATTCGTTGGTGAAGGTTCTCGAGGTTCCTGGGTTGAACCTTCTATCTTTATCATTTATTGGAGAATCCAAAAGCTTAAAGCAAGTAAATCAACAGACGGCGAAGCTTGTGGAGAAAATCAATGAGAGCAACCGATTTATTGTTTCAAAAACCTTCCTAAAACGCCCTGAATATGAGGAGCTGATACAGTCGGCTGCAAAGGATTGGAATCTCGAAGTGGATGATTCAGGTTTGGTGCTATTGCGCCTGACAGTCATGAATCCATTCTTTTTGAACAAGGAATCAAATGCTGATTATCCCGCTGAGTTTACGCAACTGGTGCGGGAACTATCTGTGAATCTATCAGGCAATTAAAGGTGCTATTTACGGCGTCCATGGAAGGCTTCAACTCCCAAGTTTTCCTCGGCGGCTTGTTGCATTTGCGGAGCAACAGCCTCCCATGTGTCTTCCGGACGACTTGTGATAACCGCAGAGCCACCCAGTTGCACGCCACTGGCTATGACAGAGCTTTGCAAGGCGATGAGACTTTGTTTCTCTTTGGAAAAACCACTTACGATGAGTTTCACTTCGATGGTCTTGCCAGCAGTGACGTTCGGGAAGCTATCGCTGAGATCGCCCTCAAGAACTTCCACACCTTCCGGCAAAGTCCAGGAGTAAGTGACTTCGCTCTGGGCATTTTGCTGAAGTGTGATTTTTCCAATCAAAGTCACTTCCGCATCACTAGATTCTGGGATGGCTTTCTCAGTGGAAAGTTCTACTTTCAAAGCTGCCAGATGCTTGGCGGATTCCTGCGGAATCCATTTTGCTTTATGAGTGCTCGCGGGATTGCGACTTGGTGTTTTTTGCAGCAAAGCCATGCCCGTGATCCCCAAAAGAAGCCCTGTTGCTGCGATGACTATCGCTCTGAACCGCATAGTTCCACTCCATTCATCTTCAAAGTGTAAGTTGCTTTGCCATTAAGAGCCGCAGCACTTTTATTATAGGCATTGATTTTAATGTCGATGATGTACCAGCCGGAAGGTTGGTTTGCCATAGAAACAGTTTCCACTCCGCCGTCTAGGGAGGCGATTCGCCGACTTTGGTTGGCGATTGAAGAGGTGCTGTATTTTCCAATGTAGTAGTCTTCAAAATAGACATAATCTTTTTTATACACAATCAGATCTAGATCCAACGTTTGTGTTCCGGTGTTACTATAGGTCAATGCAATGGATTCACTTTGCGATCCATTGTGATAGTACAAATAGAAGTTATTGCTCATCTGTGGATTGGATCTTGGCACATCGGCAAAGTTCACTTCAGGCGCCGGGTTGTCAAATTTGAAAGTGCAGCTGCCGCCAGTCGAAAGATAGTGGGCATAATCCACTGTCGTCACTTTCTGAGTTTCATCCGCTAAAATGGCGTTCCACTTCGTCTTGCTTGCGACTGTGGTATTGATATTCAAAAGGTAATTGAAAAGACCCATGTTTGAAATCGGATAGGTTCCTGTGTTGCGCAGACTTGTGCTGACAGGATTGCTACGATCTTTTCCGGAATTGTTTTCCCCAGAGAAGGTCGTCCAAATATCTTTGAAAATAATTCCACCACCATACTTTGCAGTATCGTAAAGTTGATCACCGGCGCGGCTTGATTTGTAAAGAGTGCGAGAAATCGAAAGTTCCCTGAATAGCCCTGTGTCTTCCGGATCCTGGTCAATCCTGTCATAAGTTGCAGAGCGTGGATTTGCAGTCAGGTCAAAGGCAATACCAATTTTTCCATTGGCATCGGCGGCACTGGATTTATATCCAATGGTATCGACATAATAGCGAAGGCGTATATCGCTGGGAATTTGATCATTGCCATTTAAGACAGCGGCTTGGAAATAGTTCGCCCATCCTTCACTCCACGCCAAACGTGGATCAATGATGAAGTTTCCGTTATGGGAACCCCCGGGCGAAACAGAGTTGCCATAGTTGTCTTCCAGGAAGTGCGCGTATTCATGCAAAATGACGGAGTCATCGAATTGATCGGTATCCGCATTTTTCACATCACCGTTAGCGCCGCCTAAGATGTAAAGCTTGTTAGTACCCATCCCGTAAAACGAAAGATTGGCGCCGTCTGTAGAGAAATAGCTGCGTGGATTGAATCCCGCTTTCCAATAAGCTGTGACTTTATCAGCCACCCACCACTGCCCAGCTACTGTTGAAGGAACGCCGTTGCCATCAAGGATGTTTTTACCAATTTGGTCGCGGATGTATTCATTGGCCAAAAGGATATCAAATAAAATATTAAATGCCGCACCTTCAATCTTAGTGGACAGATGTTCATCGGCCTGGGCAAAGACTGGAGTGCTCGTGAGATCTTTCGTGCCCGCAGTGATGTCGGCAGCACTGATCGTAAAGTCTTTTGAAATTGAATAGGGTTGATTGGCGTAAGTGTCTTCCAAAACACTTGCGCGAAGAAACTGATTGTAAGCGCGCGAGAAGACTTTCAGTGTGAAAGTACCTGCTGTTTTCGGCAGATTAAACTTTGCAGTTCCTGTGGTGTCCGTTTCGCCCTGCTGAATTCGGTTTCCTGCGGAGTCATAAATGTGAAATTCCGCAAATGGAATTGGCAATGCTGAGCCTGAGGCCACCACATCACGCAGTCCGTTTAAAGTAGGTGTCGAAGGGCTGAAGACGAGCGCGCGATAAAGGAACTTGGCTTTCATCTGGACGGCAATGGGATTTGCGATCACCGTTGGGGTGGCCTTGTATTCTGGTTCTGATGTTGCTGGACCGCTCGAGGCAAAGTCTCCCGCGACCAAACCCTGTCCACAACCCGTGAATAAAAATGTGATCGCGGTGAAAAACACCACCCAGAACAGTCGCAAATCCATGAAGAACTTATCGGACTTAGGTAAACTCTGCTGTATGTGAGCGACAGGAGTTTCATGAGAAATGTTTAATGGAAAATGTCGAAGTTATTTTCAGGACCGTATCAAGTTGAGAAAGCTGGTGGGGAAATAAAAAAAGGCAAAAAAAAAGGCTCGAAGGCCACTCTGAAAAGTAAACCCAGTAGCTAAGGTGGGTGACCATTATAACGACTTTAGGCTTCTCAGTACGAGCTGAGCTTGCTCACCATCATCAGGGACAGTCCCCAAAAATATGCTTGTAAGGTTTATTTTCGATGAGCTTTACGCCGTCGAACCCTAGAAACAATACTAGCATAATCTTATTTCCCGTCAATCGAACCGGACTCTTACTTTTCGGCAAAGCACCGATAAATTGCTTATGACGCCTCAAAAGTTAGATTTTATTTTTCCTTTCGTCGTTTTTTTCTATGGACTGTTTATGGTGTTTGTGTTGGAAAACCCTTATCTGGTGCGCATCGGTGAAGAGCGCATGGGAGCGGCATTCCAAAACCTCGCTCGTCATAAAAGTTTGGGCTGGGTGTGTTTCTTTGTGGGTGGCGTTTGGGCTGCACAAAACATCTGGTATTCTTCATTATAATTCCTTGAAATTGTGTGTCCGGAGCGGGCCTGGCGGGCCGGCTCTTTGACTCTGAATGTATTGACTCCGAAGGTGGCTCCCATTAGCTTGAGCCCCAATGTCCGATAGCTCAAACACTCCAAATCAGCCTCTTCGTAAATCAGATTTTAGTGCCCAAATTTCTTTGGGTGAAAATGTGCTTGCGGAAAAATCCAACGAGCCCTCAGTACTTTCTGTTGAGCAATTGAATATTTATATTAAACAGCTGTTAGAGGGCCAAGTTGGTCAGGTGTGGGTGCGCGGGGAGCTTTCAAATTTCAAAGCGCATACTTCCGGGCATTTCTATTTCAGTTTAAAAGATTCTAAATCCCAGATCATGGCGGTGATGTTTCGCGGGAATAATGCCCGTTTGAAATTCAAGCCCACTGACGGCATGGAAGTCATTCTGCGCGGACGTATCACGGTTTATGAACCGCGCGGGAACTATCAGTTGATGTGTGACATGATGGAGCCGGTGGGTGCGGGGGCTTTGCAAAAAGCTTTCGAACAACTCAAGGTGAAGTTGAAGTCAGAAGGTCTTTTCGAGGCGACAAGAAAACGTCCTATCCCGACATTTCCTCGCCATATCGCCATTGTGACTTCGCCAACAGGTGCGGCAATTCGCGATATCATCAATGTTCTTTCGCGCAGAGCAAAGTCTATTCAAGTCACGGTTGTGCCGACAGTTGTTCAGGGTGAGGGCGCGGCTTTAAAAATCAGCGAGGCCTTGTTGAAGGCCACGACTCTGCCAGGCGTGGATGTGATTATCGTTGGGCGTGGCGGGGGATCCATTGAAGACATGTGGTGCTTCAATGACGAAAAACTGGCAAGACAAATTGCGGCCAGCCCCATTCCGGTTATTTCAGCAGTAGGACACGAGATTGATTTTACGATTGCTGACTTTGTGGCGGATCTTCGTGCGCCGACTCCATCGGCCGCGGCAGAGCTGGTAGCGAAAAGTTCATCAGAACTTTCAAACAAAGTAAAAGCGGCAGAGCGCATGCTGCATATGTCTTTTGAGAAAAAGATGAAGTATCTGCGTGAAAAGATGCTGGGTCTTTCTAAACGCTTAGTGGATCCGCAACGTCGCCTGCAGGATCTTGAACTGCGCAACGATGACCTGTTGACTCGTCTTGAGTTGGCGATGAATCGTGTCGTCGCTGTCCGTAAGCATCGTGTGGAGCTTTTGCAGCAAAAGCTGGGCAGTCCGCAAAATTTGATCGATCGTAAGAAAAAGGAATTGGAATATTTCTTCGCGCGATCTGAGAAGGCTTTGTTGTACTCTATCGAAAAGAAGAAGGCGCGGCTAAGTCGTGTGATGGCCATGCTGGACAGTATGAGTCCGCTCAAAGTTGTTGAGCGTGGCTATTCAATTGTAACCAAGAATAATGAAGTTATTAAATCAGCAAGCCAAGTGAAGAAGGGCGACATGCTCGATATTCGATTGGCGCAAGGTTCACTAACGGCTGTTGTCGATACAGTGGCTGAAACAGTGAAGAAGGATTAAAGATGGATTTCGAAAAGAAACTCGGACGTCTTGAAGAGATCGTTCAGAAAATGGAAAAAGGCGATTTGGCCTTGGAAGATTCTTTGAAATTGTTTGAAGAGGGCGTAAAGCTTTCTCGTGAATGTCATTCACGTCTGAATGAAGCGGAAACCAAAGTAAAAATCTTGATGAGTGTGGATGCCAACGGCAATCCTGTAACTAAAGACTTCACACCAGAGGACAATTAGTTTGGATTTGGCTATTCAGCTTGAGCAGGAAATGGCTTTGCGAGTGCAAACTGTGAATCAGTTTGTGGAAAAATACCTGTCTGATATGGATCTTCCCAAGGGGCAGGCCATTGCAGAACTTCGGAAGTCCATGCTGTATTCAGCTACGAATGGCGGCAAACGCTTTCGTCCGGTTTTGTCCTTACTGGTTGCAGAGCTTTTTAATTGTCCGGTGCAGAAGGTTCTTCCTTTTGCCACGGCTGTGGAGTTCATCCACACCTATTCTCTGATTCACGACGATCTGCCGTGCATGGATAACGATGACATCCGTCGTGGTAAACCGACCAATCACAAAGTTTTCGGTGAAGACTTCGCTCTCTTGGCTGGGGACGCCCTGTTGACGGAAGCGTTCATGCTTCTTGCCAAGAACTACAGTGATAGCGGTTTTTTGATCGGACGTCTGACTGAATTGCTTTCCGATGCGGCAGGTTTACGTGGGATGGTTGGCGGTCAAGCCATTGATCTTCGTGCCGGCCACAAGCCCATGTCTTTGGAAGAGCTGACTCATTTGCACCGTCTAAAAACGGGCGCTTTGATTCGTCTGTCCGTCGAGGGTGCTGCCACAATTGCAGGTGCGAAGCCTTCTGAAATTGAAAGTCTGAAAAAATTTGGTGAAGGTTTGGGTTTGGCATTCCAGGTAGCTGACGATGTTTTGGATCACGGCGAAAAGGATCAAGACGTGCGCAGCTTCACTGGAATTTTGGGTCTTGATGGAACCAAAGAGTATTTGCAAAAAATCAGTAAAGAAACTCTCGCGGAACTTCATAAGGTTTCGGCTGAAGCGCCAATGTTGGAATATCTCATCAATTTTAATCAGAATCGCCAAGTTTAAGGAAGCCGTATGGCAAAGACTCGTTTAGATCTCTATCTCGTGGAAAAGGGTTTCGCATCTTCGCGGACTCATGCTCAGGAGTTGATCGAAGCGGGTCAGGTTTTCCTCGAGCAAGGTACCCAAAAGAAACCACTTAAAAAATCAAGTTTGGCAGTTGAGCCTGGAATGGCCGGCAATATCATTGTTGAATTGGGTCCCGCCAATCGCTATGTCTCACGCGGTGGCCTGAAGCTTGAGGGAGCATTGGCACATGTTGGTCTTTCCGTGAAAGGTCTGCAAGCTTTAGATGTTGGCATTTCAACGGGTGGATTTACAGACTGCTTGCTTCAACAGGGTGCTGACTTTGTTCTGGGTGTAGATGTCGGTCATGGACAAGTTAGTGTCATGCTCAAAGATCATCCGAAGCTAAAAGTATTAGAAGGTGTGAACGCGAGAGCTCTATCCCAAGAGGATAGAGTTTTGGCTTTAACTCCTTCACAGAAGTTTGATCTTATTGTCATGGACGTTTCATTTATCTCCATTGAGCTGATCATTCCTGAGCTTGCGACTTTCCTAAAGCCCACTGGCCATTTGTTGAGTCTTGTAAAGCCTCAGTTTGAAGTCGGCGTTGACGGGCTGGCTAGGGGTGGTATCGTCAAGGATGTTTCTCTCTATGCAAAAGTCGAAGAAAAGATCAAATCCTGCTGTGCAAATCACGGCTTTGAAGTGAAAGACTATTTTGCATCTTCCATCGAAGGAAAGGATGGCAATCATGAGTTCTTTGTTTTCGCAAAAAAATCTGCGAGCAAATAAGAGTTGGTTCCTGGCGTTACTGGTTTTGGCGGGCTGCCAATCAGTTCGTACCAGAGAAGACATTCGTAAAAGCACTCAACCTTCTTCATCGCATCCATCAACTTCGGCACCTTCGGCTCCGCGCGAGCAACAGCAACCCACTCCAGTACCTGTAACTCAATCAGAGAATATTCCACAGACAACAGAAATGGCGCCACCTCCTTTGCCGGCTCCAGTGATTCCGGCTTTGCCAAAAATTGGAATTATCCTGGGCGCGGGCGGGGCCAAAACTTATGCACACATCGGCTTTTTGCATGAGCTCGCGAAATTCAAGGTTCCAGTCTATGCCATTGGGGGCATTGAGTTGGCGACGCCGATGGCGGCATTGTATGCAAACCGTGAGTTGGCTAACGATGTCGAGTGGCAGATGTTCAAACTTAAAGATGATCAGGTTGTGAAGAAGAGCCTTTTGGGCTCGGTTCATAAAAACAACGAAGTATCTCTGTTGAAAGATTTTGCGAACACGGCATTTAACAAAGCAAAGGTGGAAGATTTTAAGCTTCCGTTTGCATGTCCCTCTTACAACATGAAAAAGAACCAGGTGTTCTTGATGAATCGCGGAAGCCTCGAGCAGATTCTTTATTTCTGCATGGCTTATCCGCCTTTCTTTCAACCTTACCAAGGGAATATCAGTGCCATTCGGGATGTCACTGCTTTGGCCAATTATCTGCGTTCAAAAGGTGCCAACTACATCGTTCTCGTGAACGTATTGCAACCACCAGGAGGGGCTAAACCCTTCACTTTGGACACCTCAGCAACTGATAATGTATTATGGAGTGAGATCTCGGGCGTGTATAATAAGCCTTTGCCAGGAGTCGACAGTGTGATCTCGCTGGACACTTCTGAGTATGGTATTATGGATTTCGATAAACGCCGTGAGATCATGAACAAGGGCGCAGAATCGGCGGCCAAACAATTGAAATCATTGACGCGTAAATGGGGCATATAGGAGCAACGATGAGAAAACCAATCTACGACATGAGTATTTTTGCAGAGAGAAGAAGAAAAATTGGACAAGAGATCCAAGGTGGAGCCTTGGTAGTTGCTGCTCACCCGGAATTGATTCGCAACCATGATGTGCATTTCCCATATCGTCAGGATTCGAATTTGTTTTACCTCACCGGATGGGAAGAGCCAGATTCGATCTTGATCTATCGCCCAGGTTTGAAACCAGAAACGGTAATGTTCACACGTCGTAAAGACGTTGAAAGAGAAACGTGGGATGGATTCCGTTATGGACCGGAAGGTTGCGAACGTGAATTCAAAATCGAGAAATGCTACCCAATCGACGAATTTGAAAAAGTCGCTCCGCAACTTTTGAAAGAAGTGGACCGCGTTTACTATCGTCAGTTTAAAAACAAAGAAGTTGATGAGAGAATGCAAACAGTTCTGGAAACTGTGAAAGCCCTTCAGGGCCGCACTGGTTACGGTTTGCTGACTATTCATGATGCTGACACTTTGATCGGTGAGCACCGTTTGGTGAAATCAGAATATGAACTGACACAATTGCGCGAGGCTTGCGAAATCTCCGCACAGGCGCACTTGGCAGCGATGCGTTTCACTCGTCCAGGCGTGAATGAACGCCAGGTTCAGGCTGTTTTGGCTCATCATTTCTACATGAAGGGGTCAGCGCGTGAAGGTTACGGCTTCATCGTGGCATCAGGAAATTCGGCGACGACTTTGCATTACAATTTCAACGATCAAGTCTGCAAAGATGGTGATCTTCTTTTGATTGATGCGGGTGCAGAGTACAACTATTACACCGGTGACATCACCAGAACTTATCCAGTGAATGGTAAGTTCACGGATGAGCAAGCGCGTGTCTATGAGGCTGTATTGAAAGTTCAAAAGGCGATCATCGACTTTATCAAACCAGGTGTGGTGTTTAAAGAATTGCATGATATGGGAACATCGATGCTAACGGACGCAATGTTGGAACTGGGATTGCTTTCTGGTCGCAAAGAAGACTTGATCCAAGCTCTTGCACAGAAGAAGTACTATCCACATGGTATCGGTCACTGGTTGGGGATGGATGTTCATGATTCAGGGCTTTACTTTAAAAAAGGCGAGCCTCGCCCTTTGGAAGCGAATATGTGCTTCACTGTTGAGCCAGGCTTGTACATCCCTGCGGATGATACATCAGCACCTCAGAAGTATCGTGGAATCGGTATCCGTATCGAAGACAACATTCGTGTGACGTCTCACGGAACTGAAAACATGACCACTTCAGTACCAAAAGAAATCTCTGACATCGAAAAAGTTGTCGGCAAGAACTAAACTGAATTAAATGAAAATAAAAGCCCGCTCAATGATGTTGAACGGGCTTTTTTTATTTTTAGAATTAGCGATCAAATTAGATAAAGCGATGTGACAACCAACCACTGGATTGCGCGTGTTGCGCCAGTTCGGCCTCTGTCTTAAAGAGTTTGTCGTCGCGAGAAGCAGCGCTGACAGCCAGGCTTAAATGAGTTGCTGATTGCAGAAGCTGGAAATCACCCATGGTGTTGCCGCTGGCAAAGAACGGCTTCTTCCCACCGGTTCTTTCAAGCAAAGCATCTACCTTGCCCTGTTTGTAAGTCACAGTTCCCTTTTGCTGTTCAGTGATGACACCGTTGATCTGGATGGTTTCTACACCCAGAACATCCTCATATTTAAGACCCAACAGAGCCGCGCCAGGCTCCACTGCCCACTTCACTGAGGCGGTGATGATGTAGACCTGAACTCCTCGGGAAAGAAACAGCTCGATCAGTTTTTTCTGTTCTGAAAAGACAGGAACTGGAGAGATTCCTTTTAAGGAATCCTTCGCCCACTCATGAACTGTTTTAAGTTCTTGGCTTTGACAGATTTGAGCTAGCCAAAGGTAGGCCTCGACCGGATTAGCGGCTTTCAAAGTCTCATAGTGTTCCCACGGATTATTGGGGAGTTGCACAAGTTTGTTATCAATCTGGTGGTGGAAAAAGCTTTCTCCCAAATCGATATCCCACAAGGTTCCATCCGCGTCGAAGGCTGCAACAGGATGCGAATCTGATTTTAAAACCTCATCAAGTGTCGAATGAAGGCGCGTCCAAATGTCTTGGGAATAGTCTTTGTATTTCATGCTCTCTTAGTATGAAATAGGATCAGTAAATTGACAAGGGGAGCCCCGCGACCATGAGCCTCTATTGCAAAGTAATTTTGGCAGAAGACCTGCAAGAAATCCTGGATCTTGAAAACAAAAAATTGCAGGAAGCATATCCCGATGAAATGGAGCGCATGATAGCAGGCTGGAACTCCAAGTTTCGCCTTGAAGCTCTGAATCACTATATTCCAATGGGCTGGAGTTTTCTGGCCAGAGACAGTGAAACTCATAAACTAATGGGCTATTTCATTGCGCAGCCATTATTATTTCTAGACGGTCAAACTCAGTCTCTTTGGGTTGAGCATGTTCAGCATTGTTCATTGCAAGCCCGCGATGAGTTGTGTGAGTTGGCGTATAAACTGGGCCGCGAAAAACATCTACAACGTGTCTACTTCCCGCAGGAAAATGGAGTGCCTAACTCTGTAAGCGGCTTTAAGCCTGAGACATGGAAGCCTGGGACGATTTCTGTGAAGACTACAAAAGGGTGATCTTATGAAAAATTTCTCTTTCGCCAATCGAATCCAAAATATTGGAAAAATGAAAACACAAGAATTTGACCTTGTGATCATTGGAGGAGGAATTAACGGTGCCGGAGTCGCGCGTGATGCTTCGGCTCGTGGCATGAAAGTCGCTTTGATTGAAACCAGAGACTTCGCTTCTGGGACTTCTTCCAAGTCCAGCAAACTTATTCATGGTGGCATCCGCTATCTGGAAAATCTGGAGTTTAAATTAGTTTTCGAAGCTTTGAATGAACGCACGAAGTTGTTCGAAATGGCACCGCACTTAGTGCATCCTTTGCGCTTTATGATTCCCTTGTATCAGGAAAGCCGAGTGGGAATGTTCAAAATGGGCCTTGGGATGTGGCTCTATGATGCCTTGTCTTTGTTCCAAACTCCGGAGATGCATGAACGCTGCAGCTCGAAGGAATCCTTGGCAAGAATGCCAGCTTTGCGTGAAACAAATCTTGTAGGCTCTTATATCTACTCTGATGCCTATATGGATGATGACCGCCTTGTGATTGAGACTTTACGCTCTGCCAATGAAAATGGGGCGATTTGTGCGAACTATATAAAAGCCAGTGGCGCCCAGTTTGGCAGCGATGGAAAGATTTCCGCTGTTCTTTGTGAAGATCAAGTGGGCGGAGAAAAATTTGCCATTAAAGCCCGCCATGTGATCAGCTCTGTCGGCCCTTGGACCGATGAGGTTGGTCAGAATCTTTTGAAGGATTGGAAAAAAATTCTTCGTCCAACCAAAGGGGTCCATCTCACCTTGCCAAAACATCGCCTGCCGCTTTCAAGTGCGGTGGTGATGGGAGCGGAAAAAGAAGATCGCATTGTTTTTGGTATCCCTCGTCACGAGATGATTATCATTGGGACGACGGACACAGACTATAAAGAAGCTCCAGAAAACGTTACGACCACCCCTGAAGATGTGAAATATTTGTTGGATATCACCCATCAATATTTCCCGGGTGCGAAAGTGACAGCGCAGGATATTATTGCAACTTATGCAGGGGTGCGACCTCTGGTAAATGATGGATCATCCAGCGAGGGTAAAACCAGCCGCGAACATACGATCATCAATGATCATCGAGGAGTCACTTTTGTGGCGGGTGGTAAATATACGACCTATCGCTTGATGTGCCAACAGACTGTGGAAAAGGCTCTGGAATTCTTCTCGATGGAAGAAAAGATTAAGTTCGCGAGACCGGATACAACTTTACCGTTGAACGATTACACGGGCGTTGAAAACTTCCAACAGGCGCAATCTTTGGTCTACAGTTGGTCTTCTGAATTGGCTCGTTCTGCAGAAGATCTGCAGCAGCTCGTAGACAGATATGGCAAAGAAGCCGAAGTGATTTGCAGTAAATACAGCGAAAGCTATAGCTACTGGCAGCTTGAAGCCGCTCAAGCTATCGACAATACTATGTGTCTTCATTTACGCGACTTCTATGCTCGACGCGTGCATCTCTTCCTGGCGGATCGCCATCATGGTGTGAAGTATATGGATGAAATCGGCAAGGTCTTTCAGGAAAAAATGGGATGGACGGATTCTCGATTGAACGATGAAAAGAAAATGCTGAATGAGTATATGGCTCACGAATTAGAGTGGAAGAAGCACCTCTAAAAACTTCTTCCACGATCTCAATCGGGTTTAATCATCACCAGGTCTTTTAATATTTTTGCGTGGCACGATTTGGTTTTGATAACCGATGTCACCGAAGTGCTCTTTGGCGGCCTTGTTATAGGCTTTGGCTGCTTCTAGTTCTGTTTCAAAAGTTCCCAATGCAATGCCTTTGCCGTTGATCCGAATACTTGCGCGCCATTTTTTCTGTTTTGCAGAGTAAGAAACGCCTTTGAATTGAGAGCTTTTTTCTCCTCTGGTTTTGGGCAGCAGACGCTGACGTTCTGCCATCGTGCAGACGATCAAGTTGGATTTGCGATAATCAAGACCGTCTTGGAATCGTCTGGGATAGACCATCTTTCCTTTGGGTGGGTTCATTAGAAACTGTCCAAGTGACAGCACGCGATTGCCTTTTTCAGTTACGATGGTCGTGACTACCTTAAGTCGTCCCGACTCTTTTTGCAGGACACGCCATGTATGCTGCATAACTCGAGCAGAATCTTCCTTGTCTATTTTTACTTTGTGCCCTTTGTTGAGGGTGAGGTAGCACCAGTCCCTGGTCGTCGGCGTTTCAGTCATTTGATGAGGTCCTATTCTGAGGGTCAGTTAATAGCTACCAGTTTATAGCTGCTTGGGTCCCAATCTGTATTGGAAAATCAAAATCTCTACGGAAGTATTGTTGCATCCGCGCTTATTTCGGGGTGCCCCTTTGTGGCCCTTGTCTAGTTCATCGACACCTGAGGCTGCCCTAAAATCACATGACCGTCTCGCCATGGCGCTGAGGGGGTGGAATGAAAGTGGCATATCTGCATTCCGATTAGGAAGTAAACCCATTCTTGAACGTACAGGAGAAACTATGAAGAAAACGAAGCTGGTTCTGATGTGTGCCGGGATCCTTTTTTCCCTTAAGGGTGTGGCTGCGGAGCAAACGCAAGTTATGAAAGGCATCGGCATTGATGGAAAAGCCTGTGCGGTGAAGATTGTGAGAGAGGGTGACCTCTTAAAAAGCGTTATTCTTGAGGGTGCTTCCCAGGTTTTTGAAATTATCGCAGAAAAAAGCGATGGCTATGGCCCGCGAACTGAGATTCGCGAAAAAGGTGGCGGTGAGGTCCTGGGCATCGCTGAAGAGAGTAAGGGTATGTATTCCTATTTCACTCATTCGGAGAACATTTTTTCGAATGGTGAAACTTTTAAACTGGATACGAATGATCTTCCACAGACAGGAGAGTCTTTGAAAGGTCTTAAAATGATTATTCAAATTGGTTTGAGATATGATGGCAACGAATTGGTCAGCGTAAAAGCGCAAAATAAGGCGAAAGCTTTGTTGGTAGCGACTTTGGCGTCGGCACAGTTCACTTGTCAAAAATAGTTCCCGGAGGTCACCATGAAAAGCACATTGAAAATAACTTTTGCGATGCTCTCTCTTTCCATTGCCGCTTGCTCCAATGGTGGCGGCGGAAGTGGGGCAACTCCAGTGCCTTCGCCGGTGGCGACTCCAACCACGACGACTCCGACAACCCCGAACACAATTCCAGTGGTTAACGGAAAATATACCTATCAATTTTCAACAAATACCTGCTCGACGGGGCGACGCGAATTCACCAGCGTAAAAGGCTATTGTGATGCCATGCTGAATGACGCCCTTAACAACAACTGCGCGCGCGAGCTTCGTGTCGCGGCCTTCAATCGCTTGTGTGTGAACGGTGGGACGGTGATTCAGCCGGGAACGATGAATATCATGAACTCCGCTCGTTGTGTGGTGAATGGTAGTGATCTTAAGGATCGCACTTTGTTGCAGAGCTTGAACCCGTTCAATCCAAGAAATCGCCAAGTGATTCGCGACATTTTCTGGGATGGCCGTGCAGATCGTTCTTACGACATTCTTGGAACCATCTCCGCAACCTTTGGGCGAGCAAAGTTCACCATGAACGCCTCTCAACGAAATCTTCCGGCGGAGGGTGTTGTGGGTCTGGTTCAAGGCAATGGCAGCGATGCCTACTTGGTGCGTAGTAACTTAGGCTCGCAAATCTCATTGTTTGTGCAAAATGAGAGTGCCCAGCAGGAAACCCAGGTTGTTTGCATGAGCGACAGCTCATTTAAAAAACCCAAAGTAGATCTTCACCAGGTGCGCTGTACCTATAAATCGGACGGCAATCGCAACCCTCGGGAAGAGCTGGTGAACTGGGACATGCGCTCCGAAACGTCCAAACAGATCTTCGGAAATAGCGCTTCTGAAAACATCTCCTTGCGTCTGAAACCCGCGATGAATGGGCAAGACGAGAAAGTGGAGTTGGAGATTGCAGACCTCGACTATGACAAATCTATGAGGGCTGAAAGCACACTGAATGAAGGTCTGGAGATTCGATTTAGTTCGCGAGATTCAGGGATAAACATAGTCCTTAGTTGTGCTCCTGCGTCAAAATAACTCACTGGTGGGCCTAAATATCCGCATTGACTCTGGTTTTCATTATACCTAGACTTGAGCTGTTAACAGATATTAGGCCCTATTTGAAATTTTCTCTGAAGTGAGTTTCAGCATGAGTTTTTTTGATAAAGTACAAGACTATTTTTCGAATGATATCGCCATCGATCTCGGCACCGCAAACACTCTCGTTTACGTAAAAGGCCGCGGTATCATTCTTGATGAACCATCCGTTGTCGCAGTTCAAAAGAACTATCGCGGAATGCAAAACCGCGTTCTTGCTGTCGGTAAAGAAGCGAAAGACATGTTGGGACGTACTCCTGGTAGTATCGTTGCCATTCGTCCGATCAAAGACGGTGTTATCGCTGACTTTGAAGTGACACAATCCATGCTTAAATATTTCATCGGTAAATCACTTGGTGAGAAAAAATCTTTCATCCGTCCACGTATCATTATCTGCGTTCCTTACGGAATCACTCAGGTTGAAAAACGTGCGGTAAAAGAAGCAGCTCAATCTGCAGGTGCACGTGAAGTGTATTTGATCGAAGAGCCAATGGCAGCTGCGATCGGTGCCGGTCTTCCAATCACTGAACCATCAGGCAACATGGTTGTCGATATGGGCGGTGGTACGACTGGTGTTGCAGTTATCTCTTTGGGCGGTATCGTTTACTGTAAATCTATCAAGGTTGCAGGCGATAAGTTCGATGAAGCGATCGTGAACTACGTACGTCGTCAGTTCAACTTGTTGATCGGTGAAAGAACTGCGGAAAACATCAAAATCCAAATTGGTAACGCCTATCCGTTCGAAGAAGAAAAAACGATGGAAATCAAAGGTCGTGACCTTGTTGCCGGTGCTCCGAAAACTATCGAGATCACTAGCTCACAAGTGAACGATGCATTGATGGATCCTCTTTCAGAGGTTGTCGATGCTGTTCGTACGGCGCTTGAAAAAACTCCACCAGAACTTGCATCTGATATCGTTGATAACGGTATTGTTCTGACAGGTGGGGGAGCTTTGCTTGCAAACCTCGACGTTCTTCTTCGTGAAAGAACTGGTCTTCCAGTTTCTATCGCGGAAGATCCTTTGAGCTGTGTCGTGATGGGATCAGGTAAAGTTCTAGACCAGCTTGACCTTCTCAGACAGCTAACTGTCGATTAGTATCTATTATATGACCGAAGCTGACATTCAATCGATCGCACTCTTCTTCTACTTTGCTTTGCTAGATGATAAAAAGGCGATCGAGGCTTCGACTCAAGCCCTAGCCGTTTGTCTAGACAAGAAAAAACGAAATCCAGAAATTAAAAACTCAGTGGCTTTGGTTTCCGCAACCAAAGCTGTTTGGGATAAGTTCAAAGTGCGCGTAGCACGTGGACGTCCTAACACCACCGTCGAATCCGGCTGGCTTGTTCCAGAGGGTGTCGATCTAGGCCCATGGCGTGAATTTCAGAAGACTGCTTCTGAAGACGAGCTTTTAACAGTTATTTGGTCTAAAATTTTAAAAATTGATGATCAAGATATCTCAGAGGGGCTGGGGATCACTTCAGGCACGATTCGTTATCGTCTTGGAAGATCTTTACGCAAACTAGGAACGATGACCCAAGGTGTGAGTAAACTAAAGCATGGCTCAGCAGGAAAATAAGATTCCGTTCTCAAAAAAAGGCAAGAGGGAGATTTCTCCCTTTATCGGGCATGAGCTTCTTTATGACTATCTCTCTGGGATGCTCGATGAGGAGCGCTCAAGCGCAGTTGCTGATCATGTTAAATACTCTCGTGATGCACAGTTGGATCTTAATAAAATCCAAAATGGAGATGCCTACGCAAGTCAGTTGGCTAACACCATCGTTTCTCAACCAATCATTGAACAAATCAATACCACGTCGACTTATCTTACAACGTTGATGCAGAAGTCGAACTTCGACAAATGGCCTCAAGGTTTGAAGTGGGGTCTTGAAGCTCTTGTCGTGGTTGCGGTGATTGTTTCCGTTCTGACGATTGCTCCGTGGCAGAAACTTTTGAACATGGGTATTTCGACCGGTTCTAAAGAAGTTGTGTTGGCGGAAGTTTCTAAAACCGAAACAGCTCAACAGCCGATTGAGGAAAAACCACAATTTGTGGATGAAGATGCTAAGACGGCGAAACCTTTGGTGACGCCAACTCCAAAGCCTGCCGCAACAGCAGCGAAAGTTCCGGCGGCACCTGCGGTTCCAGTGAAAGCAGTTCCGACTCCAGCTCCGTCACCGACCGCGGTGGCAAAGATGGAAGAAGAGAAATCTGATATTGCGCCTGCGGGTTCTGGTGGATTTCTTTTCCGTGGTGATATCGGGGTGACCAACCTGGCGGTAGTCGGCCCTAAGATCACCGATAAAATTATTGAATTGGGCGGTCGTAAAGCCGGTGGGGTAGAGCTTGGTTGGCAGAAGACATCCAAGTCAATGTACTATCACTTCACAATTCCTCAGGCGAAATATCAGGAACTTTCAAACTATCTTGCGACCTACGGGAAGGTTCACATCGGAAAAGAAAAACATCCGCGTGTGATGCCTGACGGAATCATTCGTCTGATTCTGACTGTGGATGAAGCTAAAAAGTGAAAACATCAAGACGTAAACCTAAGCGATCATTAAGAACGATTCTAATCGTTTGGTTCGTCCTATTCTCCGTTGTTCCTTTGGCCTTCGTTACCGGATACTCCATGATCAAGTATGAAAAGGCCATCGACCATGAGCTTTCTCAGCGCTTGAGTGGAAACGCCCGTGAAATTGGAATCATCCTTAATGACTATAAAACGAATCTTCTGCAAAAAAGAGATCGTTATGTTCGGGATCCAAGTCTAACCTACCATATCTCGATAGGCGATGGCGCGACTCTTAAAGGACTCTCTTCCGGATGGTTAAAATCCGATGGGATTTCCAGCCTAACGTTCTTTGATAGAGAAGGTCGCATGCTGGCGTCTGTCTTCAAAGATGACAAAGAAAACGTCCGAAGTTTTGTTCCTGTCCAAGATGCGGTTTTTCTGTCAGCGAAGTACATGGCGGATTTGAAAGACAGTAAAGAAATCAGTCTTGCGGAATTTACTGAAAACCAAAAGCTCAATTTGATTTTGATCTCAAAAGTGACGGCTGCTGGCGGGCGCACTGTGGGTTATATCGAACAAATCGTCGATTTGAATAAAGACTTTCTTTCAAAAATTAAGAATAGATTGAAATTGGAGTTGATTCTTTTTAAAGATAACGGCCAAGTGGTTGTCGCAAGTCATCCTGACTTTTATCTCTACAAAAAAGATTTCTTTAAAAATTATTTCCGACCAGGTGCAGAGCCCTTCTTTGATTTGAATGTGCGTGGAAATCCCTACGGATTTTTGGTTTACCCACTTGATTGGGGTATTACGAAATTTTACGTCGCTCTAGGCGCCTCTAAATCTGAAGCGATTGCCGTCTTGAAAAACGTTAACTACACCTTCATGACTGTCGTCGGAGCTGTCGTTGTTTTGCTTATTCTGACAATCCTGGTGACTTCAAGTTGGGTGCTTAAACCACTTTATGATCTTGTGGAAGCTCTTCAGTCTTTCGAATCCCAAGAGCAGGCAGTCACAATTCCAGTGAAGAATGACACTGAGATTGGTCTGTTGACCGAAAGCTTTAACGAGATGAGTAAGAAGATTTGGACTGCCCGATCGGATCTTCGCAAAAAAATCACAGAACTTGAGTCAGCAAATAAAGAGCTTAAAGACACTCAGACAAAACTGGTTCATTCAGCGAAGATGGTCAGCCTGGGGCAACTTGTTGCTGGTGTGGCTCATGAGCTGAATAATCCGATTGGCTTTATCTACAGCAACATGACTCATCTTCAAGACTACTCGGAAAAGCTGATTGAGATTGCGGATGTCGCAGAAAAAGATCCTAAGAAGCTAACAGCCTTAAAAGAGGAATACGAGTTCGACTATATCGTAAAAGATTTGCCGAAACTGGTTTCTTCCTGTCAGGACGGAGCTCGCCGAACTCGCGATATCGTCTTAGGCTTGCGCAATTTCTCACGCTTGGAAGAAGCGAAGTTGCAAGAGATTGATGTTCATCAAAGTCTTGATACCACTCTTAATCTTTTGCAGGGTGAAATTAAAAATCGTATTGAAATCCACAGACAGTATGAACCAACACCGTTGGTGCATTGTTATGCGAGCCAAGTGAATCAGGTCTTTATGAACATTCTTTCCAACGCAGTTCAGGCCATCGACGGGCAGGGGCATGTGTGGATTTCAACGATGGCGTTGAAAGATTATAAAGGTTCGAAAGATAAAACGGGTTGGGTGCAAATCTCAGTTCAAGACAGTGGCAAGGGCATGAGCGCGGAAACTCTTGAGAAGATCTTTGATCCATTCTTCACGACTAAAGGCGTGGGACAAGGTACAGGGTTGGGCTTAAGTATTTCATACGGCATTGTTCAAAATCACGGCGGAGAGATTCAGGTGCGATCACAAGTGGGCGTAGGTACTGAATTTATTGTAATTATCCCAGTTTACCCACCAGTACAAGATAAGCATCCCCAACTAACGTCCTAAAGCTTTAGTCTAGTCTTCCGATAGGAAGACTATGAGGCTCGCGATATTGTTCACAGCAATTTTAGTAGGTTCTTTGACCGCACAGGCAAACTCAAAAAGTTTGTTTATTGCGGGCACAGTTCCATTGCGTGGAGATATTGAAATAAAGGCTTCATCTGCAGGCAAAGTCGCCATCAAACAGAACTCTCCTGATAAGCTTAAAATCCAAATGACTCGCAGAGGACCGGCTTCCGTCGTAAGTGCCACGGCTCCTTAGTTGCATGCATTCCCACGGATAAGTCCTTAAGGCCAGATTGTCTTAACCCATTCTTTACCGATATCCGATCTCTTTGCGGTGCTCTAACTTATATCTATATGCAAAGAAAGTTTTTAAGACTCTTTTTTATATCGTTTCTTTTCTTATTTCCGGTCTTTTCTTACGCATTTAAGATGTCACCGATGGTGATCTATTTTGCGCCTTCAGGAAGCAAATCGACGCAGGTTTTGACTTTGGAAAATCCAGATTCCGAAAAGATTCCTGTGCAGATAGAGGTTTTCACGCGTGGGGTGGACGCCAAAGGGGAAGAGGTTCGAGTTAAGAGTTCGGACTTTAATGTTTATCCTGAACAGGTGGTTCTGCTTCCCAACGAAAAAAGAAATGTACGCGTCACTTGGGCCGGGGAATTTAAAGGAGACGATGAGAAATCATATCGCATCGTTGTTTCACAAATTCCCGTTGAATTTAAAGAGCAAAATGCAAAATCCAAAAAACCCGGCGTCAGTCTGAATTTTCTTCTGCAATATGTAGCATCCGCTTACGTCACTCCCGGCAATGCCGCAGCCAAGGTGAGAGTGAAAGAGACCAAAGTACTTGGCCCGAAAAAAGTGCTGGTGACTTTGGTCAATGAAGGCACGGCTCACAAGGTGATTCACACAAAAAAGTTGAAACTTGTTTCTGGCAATAAAATCGTGATGGAAATCGCCGATCCCAAAGAATTTGAGGGTTTGAATCTTTTGGCTAAGACCGAAAAGACTGTCACTCTGACTTTATCCAAAGAAATTCCTCAAGGTGTAAAAGCAGAGCTTGAGTTTGCGGAGCTTGGTGATTGAGGATTCTGCCTTTTATTTTTCTATTTGTGTTTCTATCTAGTTTAGCGGCTCAAGCGGTGGGTCCTCGCCCTGCTTTGGCAAAGCCTTATGTGGTGGCGCCGATCGTAATAGATGGAGCGGTCATCGAGGAAGCCTGGATTTTTCCACGAGATACAGATCGTGATTTCTCAATAGAAGCAGAGCCTCTATTGCAGGTTTTGCAAATGCGAATGAAGGAAGATCTTTTTGCCAACTTGAAACAGAAAGTCACCTCGGAGAGAGTGATCACGATGCGCGATCTGAAGGCCTCGGGTGTTTCAGCATATTTTAACGACGCCAATTTGGAGCTGCGTCTGGATCTTCCGTTAAAGTATCGTCGCAGTAACGACGTCGACTTAAACTACTTCGATGACGGAAATCAAAAATATTTAAGACCCAGTCAGCAAAGTGGTTATTTGAATTTTCGTTTTAATCAGTCTTATCAGTACGGGTCATTGAATACGGAAAATAAGAAGCTTCCTCTTTCCGGCCACGTCGACTTTGTAGAAAACATCCATGGTTTCGTTCTGGAAAGCATGGCGGACTACCTTGAGCAGGATGACCATCCCTGGAAGCGACAGGACACACGTCTTCGTTGGGATGATGAACAGCGCATGAATCGCTATACCTTGGGTGATTTAACTCTGACTTCCCGGGGATTTCAAATGGCTCCCAATATGGCGGGATTCTCATTGGTGCGAGAGTTTGGAATTCAGCCATATAAAACTTTGCGCCCTCTCAGTTCCACAGAAATAGTGATTAAACGGCCATCGCAGGTTGAAGTGTATGTAAACGGCTTCATGTACAGTCAAATGCGTCTGGCCCCTGGGGTCTTCAACATTCGCGATTTCCCTCTGGCAATTGGTCAGAACAATGTGAAAGTTAAGGTGCGCGATAATTTTGGCCAGGAAGAAATTTACGACTTTTCAGTTTTATTTGAAAACAGCATTCTTCCCAAAGGGGTGCAGGAGTTTTCTTATGGCGCGGGGGCTCCGTGGACTGAATCAGGTGCCGATCGCGCCTATGTGAAAGATGCTGTCTTTGCGAATGCCTTTCATCGCGTGGGTCTTTCTGATGAACTGACCGTAGGATTTAATTATCAAAATTACCTTTCACAATCGCTTACGGGTGTTGAGGCTTCTGGAATCACCAATTGGGGATATCTCTCTGCGGACGTGGCATACTCGGCGCAGACTTCCAGTCAAAAGGGATATGCTGAGAAGTTTAGGTACCGCACTTTGGATCGTATGGCCGGTGTGGACATGCCTGTCACTTTGACTTTGGAATCTGAAAATCACGATCAGGATTTTAATCCGGTATCGGCGAACAACCTGGTGCCTTCAACATTTCTACGTCGCTATGACGGACAACTGAATTTCCGTCCCGGATCTTATTGGACTATCGGAATCGGTGGTAGCTACCTTGAACAGCGCAATACCGCGGATCAAAGATTGTACCGCGCCAACGTCATTTTTCCTCTCGCAGGGAATTGTCGCGTCGAAGTGAGTTACAATAAGGTTGTGGATAACGCTGTGGATGATCGCGGTTACATTTCATTCTTCTGGAATGAACTTCAGGGCCGGTACAGCGCAAGTTCATTCTATGACTCTCAACAAAAGAATTCCAATGTCACTCTAAGCAAAAATAATCTTTCGAAGTATGATGACTTCAGGGCTTCAGCGTCGATACAGAATAACGAGATGAACACTCAAGAGAGCTTGTCTGCAGAGTACTTTACTCAGCCGGCGAGTTTGCGCTTGGATCAATACTCAACCCAAATTGGCAGTACAACCAACAATATCACCACCCTTGGGATCAATACGGGCTTTGCTTGGGTCGGAAGTCATGGGGCCTTTACTCAACCAATCACGGATAGTTTTGTATTGGTGGCTGCCAATAATTTTCCAGATGGTCAAGAGCTGATCATCAATCCGAATGGGACTCGCGGGGAAGCTCAGTTGGGGCCTCGTTCATCGACGGTTCTTAAAGATCAAACAGCTTACTACAAATACCTTGTGAATTTAGATTCGACTTCATTGCCCCCGGGTTATTTGCTGGAAAAAGAGTATTACGGCATTCAGCCAACATATCGTAGCGGTATCTTGATCTCGCTGAACTTTACACACAAAGTGATGGTGAAAGGGCGCCTCGTTAAAGAAAATGGCGAAGTGCTGTCTTATGCTGCTGGAGATGTCATAGATGCCAAGGGCCGCCTTGTGGACAACAGCTTTTTTACAAACAAAGAGGGTGGCTTCTTGATCGAAGGTCTTGAACCAGGCGAATATAGAATTGTAACAGATCGTCCTGACCTATCTTCTGTAACAGTGCAAGTTAAAGAGAGCCCAGACAGTGTCATTGACCTTGGAAATATCACGGTTAAGACCGGAGGCGAAGATTGAGAACTCTTAATTCTGTGATTTTAATTTTGGGAACCATTTTTTCGAGTTATGCTCTGGGAGCTCCGTGCGTAAATATGCAACTGCAGACGGGGCAAACCAACATTGATTTTACATCCAATCCTCAGTTTCAAGGAACTTTCACGGTCAAAGCCAACACCAATCCCGGCGGCTGTGATTTCTTCATTGTGTTTGATTACGGTTATTCCAGTTCTTATGTGAATCGCAGTCTCAAAATGTCAGGCTATGAATGGCCCTATCAGGTTTATAAGGACTCTGCGGGGGTGAATATTATCAAGAACGTCACGGATGCTTCCAGCAACAGTGACATTCTTAGTGGAACTCTGCCTGATGGAAATAACGACGCTCAAGTGAATGTTTCTTATTGGGCGGCTTTGAATATGACAAACCCATGGCTGCGATTCGGAAACTACACTGAATACATAAGTGCTCATCTGTATAGAGGGACTTTGTCCAACTATAGCTTCGTTTCCTCACGCCTCATCTCACTGAATTATAATGCACCAAAGAGAGTCGACGTTTCCATGGTGGCCTCGGGTGGTGCATTTGTATTGGGCGACACGGATGAAGTGATGAACTTTGGTACACTCTCGGCGGGAGCTACTCGGTCAGCCAGTGCAGTTATGAAGTACAATGCGGGCTATACTCTTTATGTTTCTTCGACAAATGGTGGAAGACTCAAACATCAAACTGATGCGCAATATATTCCGTACACGATCAAATTCAATAACGACACCGTGGGTTTGACAACAAGTCCACAACAACTCTATCGCGTATTTGGGGTCTCTCCAGCGTCGGGAACCTCTATTCCTATCACTGTGACCATAGGAAACTTTGGGAATGTAAAGGCCGGAGCCTACAGCGATCAAGTTCAGTTGACGATTGAAACGACGGAATAAAAAAAGCCACCTGTTATGAGGTGGCTTTTTGTTTTTTCAATAAAAGAAATTCTTAGTTCGCAGTGATCGCAACAGTGATGGTATCAGAGTAAGTACCAGCAGCTGCCGTTGGCAAAGCTGTTACTTCCACTCTCATCGCAGAAGCTACAGTCGTGAGACCCGTTAACGCCGTCACGTTTTTAACTTGAGTTGCAGAGTTAGTAAGACTCAATTTCGTTCCACCGTCGTAGCCAATTTTGTAAGCTGTCTTTAAGGTTGCATTCGCGCCATTCACCAACTGGCCATTGTTCACAGAGGTCAATGTCACTTTATATCCACCGATGTTGTTTGATCTTTCAGAAACAGAAGCAACAAGCTTGTCCGTTTCGCCAGCAAGGATATTCAACGTGGTGGCGTCTGGAGCAGCAGTCACTTCAAGTTCGGTCACAGCCGTCACAACTCCAGAGATCGTGAGAGTGCCAGTCGGTCCATAAGCAGCGATTGCGGAAGTTCCAACAGCCATAGTTGATAAGAGGGCTGCCGCGAATTTAACAGATTTCATATGCATATGAGGGATCCTTTCGGTTTTGTTATTCAACACTAGACATGAAGACCCTAATTCACTACTCGTGCCAGTATCTTTACTGGTTTTTAATGGAATATGATTCTTTTGGGATAAAATATCGCGTTTGTGGGTGTCAAATTCATAGACACCCGACCTTAATACGCTGACACCACTTAAGTTGATTCCGGTTAGCTATGTGTTCCATTTCATTGGGACTAAAGGCTTTTCTCATATTCTCCGATAAGGTTTCTATGTCATCCGAGAATGCCAACAAGGAAGAAAAGGATAGTTCCAAACTTCTGGCTCTGCTTCTATTTTTGGGAGCAGGAGTTATGGCATTTCTTTATCTGGGTTCTGACGGAACAAAAAAGAAATTTGCAGAAATCTCTGCCACAGTAAAATCCGAAAAGTATGAGAAAGCCGTGAACAAGCATCTTATGGTGACAAATGAAACCATGGCGATGGCTCGTCAACGCATGGAGATTGAAAACGCCCGACTGGCGAAAGACTTTGATGCGACATCCGCTCAGCCTGTCTATGCACCTCCGCAAGGCGGTGTGGATCTATCAAGTGATTCCCGTGCTGCTGAAATTGCCAATGAGCTAGGGCGCGGAGATAAACGAGCAGAGTCGTTTGAAAATCCCAATGACGTCGTTCAAAAAGAACTCTTCAATCAGCAGCAGCAGGCAGAGTATTCGAAAGCCTACAAAGAAGAGTACGTTCGTCAATTTATAGAGAATGCTCGTCGTGGTGGATATAAAGTGAAGATAGGTGAAGACTTTAAAGTTCTCTCAGTCACGCCAATTCGCAGCCCTTCAGATCAGGGTGGTGGCGATCAAGACATCCTCAATTCAAATGGTGAAGCCCTTCAGTAGGTATTAGCTTCTAAATTTTTCTGCGCGAAATGATTTCTTCCAAGATTTAAAATATCCGTGGTCCGCCATGCTGAAATATTTTTCTTTACTGAAAATGATATGATCTTGGAGTGGAATCTGAAACAGGACGCCCGCATTGTGGATTTTTCGAGTCAGAATCAGATCTTGATCCGATGGCAAAACTTCTTTGCTTGGATGATTGTGTGCGAGAATAAAGGAACTGGCATTAGATAGAATTAGAAACCTAAAGATATCCCGTGGATGAATCAGGCATTGATCTGCAGTCCCCCGAAAAATCATCTCTCGACCTAAGACCTGAAGATGGGAATTCAGCGCCACGGCCCAAACTTCTTCTGCGTAAGGGTTGAAATACTGTTTCAGTGTTTCGAAGGCATGCAGGCTCGAGTTAACTTCGTTCGTCATAATAAATGGGGCTCTGCAATTAATGCCCCTCATAATTATTCACTATGGGGCCTTCTATATTCGATTTTAGGACACCCGTCTTGAAACGGCTGGGCATGACTTGCGCCCTGTAAGTCATAGGCATAAACTTGCGTGTGTTAGAACCTAAAAGGTTTAAGGAAGGTATTTTTATGATTAAGTGGATGCTCCCTTCAGTAATTGTCACCATGCTTGCATTGACCGCATGTGGTCCTAAAGCCTTTGTTAAAGGCGAGTACGATGATGTTAATAGAGAAAACAATTTGAACGATCAGTGGTCAGAAACAGATATGCAAAAAGCTGTTCATGATCTGGTGGCGAGTGCATTGAACTCTCCTTCCTTGGCTCAAGCTAAAAAAATGCCAGTTGTGATGGTGACAAATCTTCAGAACAAAACCAGCGAGCATATCGACACTCAAAGCATTATGGATATGGTTCGTGTTGAGCTGATGAAATCTGGAAAAGTAGGTTTCATTGATAAAGAAGCTCGCGAAGATATCGCGAACGAATATGATTACCAGAATTCTGGCAAAGTTTCCCAAGAGACTAAAAAGGGACCTGGTGGTCAAATTGGTGCCGACTATATTATCAATGGACGTCTTGATTCTATCGTTCAAGAAGTTGGCAAAGACAAATCCGTCTACTACAAAATCACTTTGAATCTGACGAACCTAAAATCCAGTATGATTACTTGGTCTGATCAAAAGCAAATTCGTAAAACATATAAAAAGAAAACTATCGGTCTTTAATGAATACTGATTTTTCAAAAGGACTCGCGCTTGCAGCGGGTCTTTTTTTTAGCTTATCTCTGACGGCTTGTGCGACTTATCAAAATAAAGTCCAAGAGTCGCGTCAGGCTTTGGTGAGTCATGACTTCAGCAAAGCTTTGAAGGATTTGGAGCCCTTGGCTGCGAATGAAAATGGGGATCAGCTGGTGTATCTTCTGGATTATGCAACGGCCTTGCAGATTTCCGGAAACTACAAGGACAGTAACAATGCCTTCTTGAAGGCCGACCGCCTGTCTGAACTCGTCGACTATCAATCTATCTCCCGGCAGACGGGATCGCTTCTTTTGAATCAGGAAATGGTTCAATACAAAGGTGATACCTTCGAAAAGATATTCATCAATGCGTATTTGGCGATGAATTTTTTGGAGCTTGGAAACCTGGATGACGCTTTGGTCGAAGCTCGTCGTATTAACGAAAAATTTATCAAGAATCGTCAGGAAGAGAAAAAGTCATTCGAGATGAACTCTTTCAGTAAGTATTTGTCGGCAGTGATTTGGGAAGCCAATAAGAACTACGATGATGCTTACATTGCTTACACTGAGGCTTACAAAATTGATCCTACGATTGGGCCTATTGGGGAAGACCTCATTCGTTCCGCAAAATTGGCGCGACGAAATGATGCCTATCAAAGCTGGAAAAAGAAGTTTCCCGACGTGAAGGAAGAGAAAACTTGGTATGATAAAAACATAGGGGAGTTGGTGGTCATATTTCAACAAGGTTGGGGGCCACGAAAGGTTCCTTCCTCGAATGAATATCGTTTGCCGGCTCTTATGCCCGTCCGCAGTGAAACAGTTTTGACCCGACTTTCCTTTGAAGGTGGGGGGAATTACGTGAGCCGTCTAATTTATGATGTCGAAATGGCGGCTATTCAAACTTTGAAAGATGATTATGGAATTCTGGTGGCAAAGCGCATGGCGGGATTTGCAGCCAAGGCTGTAGCCGCAGATCAAGTTCGCCAACAGGATCGACTTTTGGGTGACCTGACTTATATTGCATTGAACTTGGCGGACCGAGCTGATCTTCGTCAATGGTCCTTCCTTCCGCAAAGCATTCAGATGATTCGCATCCCTTTGGCTCCGGGAAAGTACAAATTCAATCTTGAGGGTTTAACTTTGGCGGGCGTTCCCACCGGTGAAGGTTTGAAAGACCAAGAAGTTGAGATTCAGGCAGGGAAAAAGAAGTTCGTTGTCTGGCGTTCGTTAAAATAATCCACCATCGCTAAAGCTACTGCGGACCTTGTCCACTTTGAAGGGTGCCTTGTGGCCGAAGTCTTGGCGTAGGCGCAAAAAAAAAGGCCCTGCCGAAGCAGAGCCTATTTTCACTAAGTTAGCCGAGGCTAAGATTAGTTGTTCAAGCCAAGAGAAATTCCAGGAAGATTTGGAGTTTCTTCGTCTTGTTGCAAACCAGGAAGTACAGTCGCTTTTTCAGCAGCTACTTTAGCAGTAGTGTCTGTGTTGTAGCGAGTTGCTGCAGTCGCAACGCGGTTTTCCAAGTTTTGCTTTACGCTGTCAGTAGAAGCATTTTCAACAACTGTGTTTACTTGTTGTTTAGTCATGTAGTCCTGAGGGAAAGCGCCCAATTTAGCTAGGTAGCCTGAGATGCTGCCGTTGCCGTTTTGGATGATTTCGCGAAGTGTGAAAAGAGGAGCGTATTGAGATGCTTTCTTTTCAGCTTCGAAAATGATCTGAGTCAAAGTCGCTGCAGTAATATCGTTTTTAGATTTGTTATCGATAACCATAACTTCTTCGTTAGTACGGATCATCTTAGCGATGTCGTCCAAAGTAACGTAGCAGCTTTGTTGTGTATCGTAGAGTTTACGGTTTTGATAACGCTTAATGATTTTAACTTTTGAATTTGGCTTAGATGTCATTGTTTCGTTTTGGTTGATCAAAAGTGCCTCCCAATTTGAAATTTTCCCAAAATTATCAACTGATTAAGTGCTAAAGTATTCAGCACATCCCCCGGTCGATGGGCGCAACCTATCGCCGGCGCCACCCCTTGTCAAGCGGTCCTCAGATCAAAAGAAAAGACTCTAAGCGTTATTAAATCAATCCCAGCGGGCTTTTAAAATCACAAACATAAGTTTGTTTTTTAAAATTGTTAGACCTTTGTCTAAAGTTCTTCCGAAAGGCTGCCGAAAGGTATCTTAGGCAAACCACGTTGCGGGAAATAAATTAATGAATAATGAACGAAAACAAGAGTTTAAGTCATCTGGTGTTCTGACGCTGTTAGGACTTGTTGGCTTTTCGGCAGCAATCATAGCTGCGCCCTGGAACCGTTCACATCGCGACACTGAAGTGGATGCTGCCTTGCAGAAGGCTGAGGTTGTTGGTTACCAAGTCGTGCAAATTTATCGCGAGGCGGCAAAAACTTCAGCCCTGTCTTTTAGCAAATCAGGCCGAAACCCTGCCTCTGTGGCCCCAGAAACCACCTTGGAAAGCCTCAGAACGACGGGAACCATGGGAAATGATCCATGGGGCCAGCCTTTTCATTACCGCATTCTGTCTGCAGAAAAAAACAAAGCTATGCGCATCTTAGTTTGGTCTTCGGGGCCAAACAAGAAAGCCGATACCGCAGAACTGGAAAATGAATCTAAAGCCATCTCCAGCCAACCAATCTATGTTGGCGACGATATCGGGGTGGTTCTGAGCATGACTCAAAACTAAAGTCCTGATGAGGTCCTGAGCCTTCAAGGTCTTCTCAAAATTCGCCGATCAGCCTAGTGACTAAGGAGATTCCATGCTTTCCTTCACTAAGACCGCGATTTCGGCGACCCTGCTTCTCTCTTTGACCGCCTGCGCGACTTTCACTACGAATGAAAATGACAAAGCACCTTATTTCGAAGCTTCCTTCGATGATAAGAATCGCGCTCCTGCTTCACTCACTCCTCCAGTGATCAGCAGCCAAGATGGACAAGCAACTTTGGATCCTCTTTATATGCGCACTCAAGCGGACTACTACTTCTCTATGGGGGAAGCTTACAGTCTTGAGGGGAATGCAGCGAAGGCGATTGAGTCCTTCAAGATGACTTTGATTTATGATCAAAATTCTCCAACAGTAAATATGCGTTTGGCAGGAGAGTATCTTAAGCAAGGTATGATCTCAGAGTCTTTGACACAGGCTGAAGAAGCAGTGAAGAAAGACGGAAAAAATGTTGATGCTCATTTGTTGTTGGGTGGTTTGTACTCTTCAATGAAATTGTATCCAAAAGCCATGGATCAATATCACACGGTCTTGAAGCTGGATCCAAAAAATACAGAAGCTCCATTGTACATTGGGGCATTGTACTCTGAACAAAAGCAATCGGATAAAGCAGTCAGCTATTTTGAGTCTTTGGTGAAAAATCCAGATTACACTTCCCCGTATCTGGCACAATACTATATTGGCCGTGTTCGCATGGAGCAGCCAGAAGCGAAATTCCAAAAAGCAGCTGAGGCAGCTTTCAAGAAAGCTTTGGTTCTTAAACCAGATTTTGCTGATGCAGTTCTGTCTTTGGGTGCTTTGTATAGCAAGCAAAAAAACGAAGCAAAGGCGATCACTCTTTATCGCAATTTCCAGAAAGAGAACTCTCCTAGTCCGAAGATCGCTGAAGTGTTGTCACAAACTTTCATTGAGCAAGGTAAATATGACCTGGCTTATGAGCAATTGGAAGTGTTGGAGCAAAATACGGATGAGCCATTGAACGTCAAAATGAAAATGGCCTTGATTTTGATTGAGCAGAAGAAGTATCCGCTGGCGACTGAAAAGTTGGAGGCTGTTCTTAAGGAAGCTCCAGAATCTGATAAAGTGCGCTTCTATTTGGCGGCGGTCTACGAAGAAACTCATCAAAATGAAAAAGCGGTGCGTGAATTTAAAAAGATTCCGGCATCCAGCACATTCTTTGGTGAGGCGACGGTTCATTCGGCTTACCTTCTTAAAGGGATGAATCGTTTGGATGAGGCTGTGGAGGTTATCTCCAAAGGTTTGGCTGAAAGAAGTGACCAACCGCAAGTTTACGCTATGTACGCTTCGCTTTTGGATGAAAAGAATGACTACAAAGCGGCTGCAAAAGTTCTTGAGCAAGGTTTGGAGAAGTTCCCAGAGAATGCGCAATTGCGATTCTATTATGGAACTATCAATGATCGCCTTGGTAAAAAAGACGTTGTGATCACTGAAATGAAAAAAGTTTTGGAATTGGATCCAAACCACGTACAAGGTTTGAACTATTTGGCTTTCACCTGGGCTGAGTTGAATCAAAATCTTCCGGATGCAGAGAAATTGGCTCGTCGAGCGATGGAGCTCGAACCACAAGATGGTTACGTGCTCGATACATTGGGTTGGATTTTGTACAAGCAAAGTAAATTCACTGAGGCAGTGAAATTCCTGGAAGCCGCACATAAATTCCAAGGCACAGTGAGTGTTATCGCGGAACATTTGGGCGACGCATACTACAAGCAATCCATGGTGGATAAAGCGAAGAAGATGTATCGCAAAGCTGCGGATCTGGAATCTGACAAGAACAAGGTTAAAGAGATTCGCAACAAGATTACTGCAATAGAAAAACAAGAGTTGAGCACCCCACGTTTGCCAGCATCGGTGGAGGCTCCGTTAGCCGAACATACAAGCAAATAAGAGAGTTTTAGATGATTTCGTACGTAGTCGGAATTTCAATACTATTAGCTTCGTCTTTGGGGTTTGCTAAATCAGCAAGCCCTCAGGCTATTTCATCTATCGAAAGAAACTGGGCCACTTCGGATAAGTATTCCATCTCCGAAGGCGGGGTTCGCGTTACAACCCAAGGCCGTCAGCGAATGATCAGGTTGCGCGGCAACGTGATACCTGTCGCGACAATGACTTCCGGTGAAATTAAATCTCCACACGGCAAAGGTGTTCCCAAGGATCTTGCGGCAGAGATGTCGAAGCTGATGGGGATTAAGGTGTGGAAAAAAGAAGATCGCGGATCTTATATTGCCTATGAGGCACCTGTTCCCAATGAAGCGCGTTTGATTAAGCTATTTGTATCTAAAGATCAAAAGAACTTTAAATACTCTGTAGCAAGTATTCGTCTTGCTTACATGTTGCCAACCTACTATGAAGCTGAACTTTTGCAGCGCCAGCAAATTGAAGGGACACAGGCAGTAGCCTCTTTAGAGTCTCATCAAAACTGGAATCGTCTATTTAAATTCTTCGTAAGTCCGGCTTATGCGGCGGATGGATTTTCATTGGCAGATTTGACCAGCGGGTTCAATGGCAATATTCCAAACGTCAATCTTCCAAATATTAATATTGATTCCAGCGCAGTGAACAGTGTGAAGGGATCCTTGGATGGTCTGAACAACACCGTCGGCGGGATTAAAGGTTCTGTGGATGGACTTGCCAGCGCGGGAAACAATGTCGCGGGTGCGGGAAACAATATCGCGAGTTCCATCAATAATGCCTCCTCCTCTGTGAACAATCTTGCGGGTGAAGCGCATTCCATTCAAGGGACAATTGCGAACTCAACGGAGACTATGAGGAGCTCGGTGAGTGATATCAATAAGACTCTTCAGGGATTTCAGGATCCAAAGACCTTCTTCAAGATTGGTCTGGCCAGCGGTTTTGGATACACCTTGGGTTCCATGCTGGTGCAGTTCGCAACGGACGGGGCTGCTTCTTTAGTTAAAAAGATTTTCTACGAGGTGACAGGGCAAATGGATCCGGCAACGCGCGAGCGTATGACGGGTCGTGGGCAAAAGGCCTGGGATGATTTGCAAAAGCTTTCTGAGAAAGTCGCTGAGATTGATAAAAATGTACAATTGCGTCTGGCGGTTCTGACTTCTTTGAATGGCAAAGATCCCTTGGTGGTTGCCAATGAACTTGAAGATCGTCGTCTGCTTCTGGAAAGTGATATCCGTAAGCTTCAAAGTGTGATGGATAAATCTTCTGACAATGCATCTCGTATGCAGTGTAGTTCTGCGATTCGTGAGATGAGTCAGCAGGTTGAGCTGCTTAAACAAATGCAGCCGATCTTGCAGTCTGAGCAGCCTCGCTCTCAAGCGGAATTGTGTGCTGGCTTTGATCGCATGTATCAGCAGTGGGCCAATGTAGAGCTTCAGATGCACAACGCGCGTTCTGTCTTGTTGAATGATATGGTCTCGTTGGCGACGGGGGCTGAGAAGGCGACACAAGCGGCGAATGAGTCTTTGGCTTCAGATCGCAAAAAGCGCAATGAATGTAAAGACAGCAAGCTGGATGTCGTCAAAGACTTCATCTCAGAAAATGACTGTAAATGCGGTGCCGCGACCATCTCGCAGAAGTGTAACTACTTGTGCATGGAGCAGCAGAACTATCAAGATCACGAGAAAAGTTGTTTGAATATGATCGCCATGAGTAAAACTGTGGATAAAGACACGGATTCTTTGGTTGAGAGTGAATTGATCAGACAGAACACTACCATGCTTGAAGATAGCTACGCTAAATTGACGAAATCATATTGCGTGCAAGGCGATACGAGTGGTGTGTGTAATGGGCAGGACGGCAGTTTCTCTATGATTCACAGCCGTATGCAGAATCAATTCCAGCAAATTCAAAGAGCCTGTGGATCTAATTCTGTGGTGGTGGCAACTCCGCGCGATATCTTGGATGGCAAACGCAAAGCGGCCGCCTTAGCGGCTTCGTCGCAACCAATTGCCTCAGCTTCCGTTGCGAATCTGCCGAAACCTGCAGAGGGCGGCGGATTCTTTAGCAACTTCTTTGGCAAGATTGCTTCTTTCTTCAAGAACCTTTTTTAAAAGCGTCTTTATTGACCATGTCGGCGAAAACAAAGTAGCCGACATAGAATAGAAACGGCAGAGCCAGGACAAAGCCCACGCCTTTAAGCAGCCCGCCAATCATGAGTGCCACGCTCGTGTAAAAACTGGCAACCAAATAGAGTTTAAAATTTTTGATAGAAGCCAAAGCCGTCGCATCCAGGGCCTTCGCGATTCCACCATGCAGCTTTTGTTGAAGATTAAAGCCGTGGGAAAGAATCATAAAGAAGTAGATGCCCAGAATGAAAAGTCCCAGTGACATGGGGAAGGTTCGCCAGTGTTCTTGTGGGCTTTGCAAAAGGCCAAATGCAGAGCCTAATAAAATGCCCGTGGGCATCAGGATGATGGCTGTGATTATCAATGACATCCAATCATTTTGAAAATGAGAGAGATCCAACTTCCATTGACCTGTGCGCAGGCGAATATTGGTGAGCTCCTGGAAGATCAAAAGCCCCAATGAGATTAGAAATGCGCCGATAAAAGGAACAACCTGTGAAAAGAAGATAAACACGGTGGCCGCAGCTCCGAGGTAAAGACTTTCTTTCCAATTTGTTTTAAATGCGATCAGGGCTTGTTTAACAGGATTCATTTCCCTATGCTAAGGGAATGAAAAATAGGTTCAATCTCTTTTTTGTTTCTCCGGCATTTGTTTCGCTTGTTCTGTTCTGCGCGACTTGGGTTTTCAGTGGTTGCGCGACGAAGCCAGTGCACGAAGGTGGATTTCAAAAAGCTCAATGGGAAACAAAAGCGTTGATTCGCAACCTCAAAGAACAAAAAACTCAGTCAGTAAATATCGATATCATGGCGATTAAGAACGATCGAGCTAGACTCGAGATCACTGCTTTGCTGGGTTTTCAGGTAGCAAGTTTGGTTATGTCTCCCAAAGAAATTTCTTATGCTATCTATCCCGAAAAGAAATTTTATTATGGAAGAAACTCAGAAAGCGCCGTCGCACGAATGATAGGATTGCCTTTGCATCCCATGAATCTGACCTATATTGCCTTCGATGAGCCGGTGCGTGGAATGGGCTGGAAATGCTATTCAGATGCAATAGGATTGATTGCAAGGTGTGAGAACGCTCAGCGAGCTATTCGTGTTGAGTGGAAAGATAGAAATGAAGGTCAGAAAAAAGTTGTGATTACAGCCCCGCAATTCGAGATGCAGTGGCTGTTTAAAGCACCCCAGACAGAGGTCGAGTTCAAATCTGAGACATTCACGCTGAAGCAGCCTGAGGGCTTCAAGGCAATACAAATAAATTAAAAAACTCGTTAACCGTCTAGCAATGATGCATAATCTAACTTAGTAGGTGTGTCACCCATCACCACCGGGGGAGATAATATGGCCTCTAAGTTCGACCTTCATTCGTTAGTAGCCAACTGGCAAAACTCAAGCGCGACTGCAAAAGCACATTGGAGCGGAACCTTTGACGAGTATCTTGATATCGTCAAAAAGAACCCCAAGGTCACGCGCAATGCTTATCAACGCATGTTCGACATGATTGTTGAAGAAGGCACAGAAACCTACACAGATTTTAAAAAAGAAGTCGTTCGCTATAAGTTCTTCGACGACAAATTCAACAACGGTAAAGATGCGGTGTTTGGATTGGACGTGCAGTTGATGAAACTGGTGAACGTGTTGAAAGCCGCGGCTCTTGGTTACGGAACTGAGAAGCGTGTTATTCTTCTGCACGGTCCGGTGGGTTCGGCAAAGTCGACGATCTGTCGGATGCTTAAAAAAGGCCTTGAACGCTATTCTTACTCTGACACCGGTGCGGTTTACACATTTGACTGGGTCGATGAAAAACTTGAACTTGATGGCATTCTTGGCAAGGGCGTTAAAATTTTCCCAACGCCAATGAATGAGGAGCCTTTGTTACTCATTCCGGATGACCTACGCTCTTCTGTTTATGATTCCCTGAATAAAGGACAAGACGGCAGCTTCCGGGTCAATGTGGACGGTGAGCTCAGTCCGCCATCGCGCTTTATTTTCAAGGCTTTGATGGAAAAATACGACGGCGACTTGATGCAGGTCTTCAAGCATGTCCGCGTAAGACGTTTGTTCTTATCCGAAGCTGACCGTGTAGGGATTGGTACCTTCCAACCGAAAGATGAAAAGAATCAGGACTCCACGGAGCTTACGGGTGATATCAATTACCGTAAGATCGCAGAGTACGGTTCCGATTCAGATCCACGGGCTTTCAACTTTGACGGAGAGTTTAATATCGCCAATCGCGGTATGATCGAATTCGTTGAGGTATTGAAATTGGACGTGGCGTTCTTGTACGACCTTTTGGGCGCATCACAAGAACACAGAGTCAAACCAAAGAAATTCGCACAGACTCATATCGATGAAGTGATTATCGGTCATACGAATGAACCAGAGTACCGTCGTCTTCAAGACAACGAATTCATGGAAGCGCTTCGTGACCGTACTGTGAAGATAGATATTCCTTATATTACTCGTTGGAGAGATGAAGTGAATATCTATAAGCGCGATTTCAATTCGCAGAAGGTGCGTGGTATATCCATTGCTCCGCATACGGTTGAGATGGCAGCGATGTGGGCGATCCTTACTCGTTTGGAAAAACCTAAAAAAGCAAACCTCACACGTTTGCAAAAACTCAAACTGTATAATGGTAAAACGTTGCCGAACTATACCGAAGACAACGTGCGTGAGCTTCGTAAAGAAACTCAGCGCGAGGGTCTGGAGGGTATTTCCGCTCGTTACATCCAAGATAAATTATCGAACGCCCTGGTCGCAGCTCAACAGTCCAACAAAGGCTCTGTGAATCCGTTCATGGTCTTTAAAGAGTTGGAATCGGGGTTGAAGAGTCACTCCTTGATCTCTGATGAAGAGTTGAAAACTGAATACCGCGAACTTTTGGGCGTGGTGATGCAGGAATACGAAGAGATCATTAAGGCCGAAGTGCAAAGAGCGATCAGCGCTGACGAAAGTGCGATGCAAAGACTTTGCGGCAATTACATCGACAACGTGAAGGCTTACACACAAAGAGAGCGCGTAAGAAATCAATTCACGGGGAACGATGAAGAGCCGGATGAGCGTTTGATGAGATCGATCGAGGATAAGATCGAAATTCCTGAGTCTCGCAAAGACGACTTCCGCCGCGAGATTATGAATTACATCGGTGCACTGGCTTTGGAAGGCAAAAAGTTCAACTACAAGATGAATGAACGCTTGCACAAAGCGATTGAGCTGAAACTTTTTGAAGATCAAAAAGACAGCATCAAACTTACGACGCTTGTAAGTAATGTTGCCGACAAGGATACCCAGGAAAAGATTGATGTAGTTAAAACCCGTCTCATCAAAGACTTTGGTTATGATGAGATTTCTGCGACGGACGTACTTCATTACGTTGCTAGTATCTTCGCTCGTGGGGATGTAAAGAGTAAATAATGTCGATACGGGAAGATCAAAATCGATTTAAAGACATCGTCAAAGGCAAGGTTAAAGAAGACCTTCGCAAATACGTTTCCCAAGGCGAAATGATTGGGAAACGTGAAGACGAGTTCGTAAAGATTCCGCTTCCTCGCATCGACATTCCCAATTTCCGATATGGTCCGAAACAATCGGGCGGTGTTGGTCAAGGCGAGGGTCAGCCCGGTCAAGATGTCGGTGATCCAGGTGAAGGTGGTAAAGGTCGAGCCGGTGAAGCCCCAGGGGAACACTTGCTTGAAGTTGAGCTTTCCATGGAAGAACTCGCAGATATTCTTGGTGAAAAGCTCGAGCTTCCGCGCATCCAGCCCAAAGGTTCTAAAAATATTGAAGCGGTGAAGACCAAATTCACGGGGCTTGCTCCGGTGGGACCTGAAGGTCTGCGCCATTTTAAATCTTCCTATAAGCAGGCCTTAAAACGTCATGTTTCTTCAGGAAGTTATAATGCGGAAGATCCGGTGGTTCTGCCGATCAAGCGCGATATGAAATATAAGTCCTTTAAGAAGGTGACGAAGCCGCAAACTCAGGCCGTCGTCATTTATATGATGGACGTGTCGGGCAGTATGGGGGACGAACAAAAAGAAATCGTTCGCCTTGAAAGCTTTTGGATTAATACCTGGTTAAAGAAACATTATAAGGGTTTAGAGACCCGCTTCATCATCCACGATGCCTCGGCAAAAGAAGTTGATGAAGACACTTTCTTTAGGACCAGCGAATCCGGCGGAACTTTGATCAGTTCTGCCTACAAGCTCTGTCAGGAAATCATCCAGGCCGATTACCCGGTGAACGAATGGAACATTTATCCGTTCCATTTTTCAGATGGCGATAACTGGAGCGGCGAGGATACGCGTCTATGTATTAAGATGTTGCAGGAGTTCTTCCTCCCGAACTGCAATCAATTCGGATACGGCCAAGTCGAAAGTAAATACGGCAGCGGCCAGTTCCTAAAAGATCTGCAAAAAGAGTTCGGCGAAGATGAACGAATCACAACAAGCCAAATCGAAACCCGAGACAAAATCCTAGATTCCATCAAAGATTTCCTCGGCAAAGGACGCTAGAAGGTACGCCGTACCTTTTTGAGGCTCAGAGCAGCAATTTATGCAGCGAGTGAAGCAAAAGGTGCCTGGCACCTTTTGCAGAGAGGCGAGAACCATATGGCTAATTTAACACCTGAGTTAGAAGCAGAGAGAAAAAGAATTTGTCAGATTGCCAAAGAAGCGGGTCTGGATTGCTTCGAGACTATTTTTGAATTGATCTCTTACGATCAGATCAATCAGTTTGCGGCTTATGGTGGTTTCCCGGTTCGCTATCCACATTGGAAATTCGGGATGGAGTATGAACATCTCTCTAAAAGCTATGAGTACGGTCTTTCAAAAATTTACGAAATGGTGATCAACACGGATCCCTGCTATGCCTACTTGATGGAAGGCAATGCGATGATGGATCAGAAGCTTGTGATGGCCCATGTGTATGGTCACTGCGATTTCTTTAAGAACAATATCTGGTTCTCTAAGACCAACAGGAAAATGATGGACCAAATGGCGAATCATGCGACTCGCATTCGCCGTTACATGGATCGCTATGGTATTGATGTGGTGGAAAACTTCATCGACGTTTGTTTGAGCGTTGAAAATCTTATCGATCGCTATAGTCCCTTTGTGGAAAAGTCTGTGACTAAGTCTCCAGAGCCTCCGAAAGAGAATAACTATTTGCTTCGCGTAGATCGCGATTACATGCGCGATTATATCAATCCGCCTGCTTTCGTGGCGGAACAAAAGAAACGTGCTGAGGACGAAGCTTTGCAAAGAGCGCAACGATTCCCGGCAGAACCTGAAAAAGACATCTTAAAATTTTTGATTCACCACGCTCCGCTGGCGGACTGGCAGGTGGACGTACTGACCATTATCAGAGATGAAGCTTACTACTTCTCTCCGCAGGGTATGACCAAGACCATGAATGAAGGTTGGGCTTCGTACTGGCATTCAAAATTGATGACGACAAAAATTCTGGATGATTCAGAGATCATTGATTTCGCCGATCATCACGCCGGGACTATGGCGATGGCACCCAACGGATACAATCCGTATAAGGTCGGCATCGAACTTATGCGCAATATCGAAGAACGCTGGAATAAAGGTCAATTCGGGCGCGAATGGGATGAGTGCGATGATGTTCGCGAAAGAAAGCACTGGGACAAGAAATTGAATCTTGGCCGTGAGAAAATCTTTGAAGTGCGCAAGGTCTGCAACGATGTGACCTTTATTGACCAGTTCTTAACAGAAGAGTTCTGCGTTAAGAACAAGATGTTCGTTTACAAGTTCAATAAGAAGACCCAGAAGTTTGAAGTCGATACGCAAAATTTCAAGGCGATCAAAGCGCAGTTGCTGTTTCATATGACGAACTTTGGACAACCAATTATTCGTATCGAAGATGCAAACTTTGAAAATCGTGGTGAGCTTTTGTTGACGCATCTGCACGAAGGCATCGACATGCAGCCCGACTTCATGAGTGAGACTCTAAAAAACGTATTTAAGCTCTGGAAAAGACCGGTGAACATCGCCACAGTGATGGACGAGAGCCCGCAGCTTTTCAGATTTGACGGAAAAGAATATACCCAGCATAAACTGGGAGAGGGGCCGGGCGCGAGTTCGGGCTCGAATTCGTCAAATCAAGAGAGCACAGGTTCATGAAGAATACTCGTTTAGTTTATAGTACCGATCCAAAAGACAATGTCGTTTGTGCAAACTGCAAGGAATTGAAGGCGGAATGCCGTTGTCGTCCGGAAGATTCCGCCGAGGGGGCTAAGTTTACCGTTATTTTCCGTCTAGAGAAAAACGGCCGGGGCGGCAAAACGGTCACGGTTATGGACGGTTTTCCAAGAAATGAAAACTATTTGAAAGACCTTTCCAAGGAGCTCAAGGCAAAATGCGGTGTGGGTGGATCCCACAGCCTTGGCGAAAAGCATGGAACCATCGAAATTCAAGGCGACAAGCGCGAGCAGCTCAAAAAGATTTTTGATGCGAAGGGCCTACGATACAAAGGTATGTAAATCTAGACTTTTCAAAACTTGTATTTTTGTTCGATAAGCGACATTCTTCAAATATGAATATGTTTACGAACATTACAGATTCCATGAGGAGAGCTAGTTTGGCTGCTAAAAGAATAGTGATCGTTGATGACTATGAAGAAAGTTGCAAGCTCTTGGCAGAAATTTTGGGCTCAACTTATGAATGCTCATACACCTCGGACAGCATGTCTGCGGTCAATCTGATTAATTCAAAAAAACCAGATCTGATCCTGCTGGATTATAAAATGCCTGGTTTGTTGGGTGTGGATGTCTGCCGTGAAGTGAAGGAAAATGAGGCGACTAAAAATACGCCGATCATCTTCGTTTCTGGTGCGGCAACTATTGATGAACGTATCAAAGCCTTCGAGACAGGCGCTGATGATTTTATCTCAAAGCCGTTCCACGTTAAAGAATTGATTCTTAGAATCAAGGCACGCCTTTCCGAGAAAGAGCCAGATGTGGCTGCGGAACTGACTGCTGCCAACTTGAAGATGAACCTTCTGTCTCGTCAAGTTTATGTAGATGGCGAGGAAGTGAATCTTACGCCGAAACAGTTTGATATCCTAAAAATGCTAGTTGCCGCGAAGAACCACCTAGTCACTCGCGAAAAGTGTTTGATGGAAATTTGGGGAGACACGGAAGTGACATCACGTAACGTCGATTCTCAAATCAACTATTTGAAACGCAAGATCCAAAAATTCAACGGCCGCATCGTCGCCGTTCCATCTTTGGGCTACCGCCTGGAAGCCCAAGAATAAAAAGGTACCTGCTTCTTTTTTGGGTCTACAGCGCGCAAAAAAAATAAAAAAGCGGAAGGAAACTTCCGCTTTTTTTATAAGCTCAGAGAGCAAAATGAAACATGTCCACTCTAAAGGCGCTGTTTCCTCGCCACCTTCATAAGTTTTTGTGCCGCCCAGAGAATATCTTTGTTGTATGCAAAGACTTTATCAACATTCTTCCCTTCGATCCACTGAACGCCTCGATGATAATCGGCATCCTGCACTTCGCTAGGTGCATGCCATTCTTCATCCAGGACGCCAAGAAAGAAGACCGTATCGCAGTGATTGATTTTGCCGTTCCAGGGGAAGTCATACTTTCTGCGGAATTCAGTTTCTTCAAGAACGCGAATTTTGTAACCCGTCTCTTCGAGTGTTTCCCGTTGGGCCGCTACGGCTGCGGATTCGCCAGTCTCGACACCACCTCCGGGCATGAAGAAATACTTCTGTCCTGAATGAGGATCCACGGCATTGAATCCCAATACTTTGTTTTTGTGAACCACGATGACAGAGGCGCGGGGGCGATAAATTTTTTCCGACTTTTCTTTTTTGATTTCATCACGACGATGTTGAAAAAAATCAGTCAACAGCTTCGAACATTCAGCCGCCAAAACTCCGCGAGTGACCTGCACCTGATGATTCAAGCGAGTGTCTGCAAGAATGTTGTAAAGACTTTCGACGCCGCCTGCTTTCGCATCAGTTGCGCCATACACGACACGACCCAAGCGAGCTTGTTGAATGGCGCCGGCGCACATCACACAGGGTTCAAGAGTTACATACAAAGTGCAGTCTTCTAAACGCCATGATTGAAGTTTTTTGGAAGCGCGATGGATCGCAAGAAGTTCTGCATGACCGAGTGTTGTCGCAAGGGTCTCGCGCACATTTGAGGCTTGGGCCAAAACTTCGCCGGAAGGGGAGACCAAGACTGCTCCGACTGGAACTTCACCCTTGTTGCCAGCTTTGGCTGCCAATTTCAGCGCTTTCTTCATCCACTTTTCGTCTAACTTGCTCGCCAACTGGATCGTTGGAGAAGAAAATTCAGTACTCATAACCCTCAGACCTCGATGAACAGGAATCAATTAAGTTATTAATAATCTCAATGAAATTGAATAGATAACTATCATAAACAAAACCCTACGCGATCTTTATCCAAAAGGGTACACCGGGGAAATGAACAATTCGCCGCGTCACGACCTCATAGGGTTGCCCCTTTGCTGCTGCTTTGTTATACACTCTGCTTCTTGTTTCCACAGTTGAAGGGAAGGTGATTGTCGTGGCAATGGTTAAGATCAAAGACGGAGAGTCTTTCGAATCTGCATTCAGAAAATTCAAAAAATCTTGCGAAAAAGCAGGTATTCTTTCTGAAGTTAAAAAACGTGAACACTTTGAAAAGCCTTCAGTAAGACTTAAAAAGAAATCTATCGCAGCTCGTAAGCGCGCTGTTAAGAAATCTAGAAAAGGTTGGAACGACTAGTTCTGAATAAGAACTTCGTTTTTCAAACGTTTGATAGAGGCGGCCACTGGTCGCCTCTGTTCTATCAAAAGTACGCTATTCCGCATTCTTATGACTTTTGGGAGACCCTATGGAAATCAGAGATAAAATCGCCGCCGACGTTAAAGCCGCAATGATCGCAAAAGAATCAGTTAAGTTGGGAGCTCTTCGTATGCTCCAAGCAGCGATCAAAAATCGTGAAATCGATATGCGCCCGGATGCAATCACTCCAGATGAAGTGTTGCTCGTAATCAAAAAATTAGTAAAACAAAGAAAAGAATCTATCGATCAGTTTCAACAAGCTGGCCGCCAGGATCTCGTTGATCAAGAAACTGCAGAGTTGAAAGTTCTTGAAGTCTATTTGCCAGCGCAAATGGGCCGTGAACAGATCGAAGCTTTGGTTGTAGAAGTTATTGCAGCATTGGGTGCTAAAACCGTGAAGGACATGGGTCCTGTGATGAAAGAAGTCATCGCAAAATCCGGTGGCGCCGCCGACAACAAAATCGTAAGCGAAGTTATTAAAGCTAAATTGGCCTAGTTCCCAGACCTTGACGCAAGTCAATCTGTGAACATGTTCTTAATGGTGGTCGGAGATAGGGAAGACAATTCAGGAAAGCTGAATTGGATGACTACTCCGGCGAAGCCGGAGTGTAGACAAGCATGCGATTTTCTCAAGACTTTATTGAGAAGGTTTCCGAGGCGAATAACCTTGTAGACCTCATTTCTCAATACACACAGTTAAAACCTAGTGGTAGCGGCCTTATGGGCCGCTGTCCGTTTCCAGATCACGCTGAAAAAACGGCGTCGTTCTCCGTTTCGGAAACCAAACAGGTCTATCATTGCTTCGGATGTCACAAAAGCGGGAACATGTTCTCGTTCTTGCGCGACTACCAGGGGATGAATTTCCCGGAAGCTGTGGAGTATCTTGCAAATCGCGCGAGCATTCCGATTCCGGCTCCTGAAAATGATGATCCAAACCGTGATCAGCTGGCGGATAAAAAGAAGGCCCTTTTAAAAGTTAATAAAGTTGCAGCTGATTATTTTTCTGATCAGCTAAAACGCGTTTCCAATGATCATCCTGTGAAAAAGTACATCGCAAGTCGTGGACTGACTCAGGAAGTGATCGAAACCTTTGGTATTGGATACGCGATTGCTGAGTGGGATGGTCTGGAAAGACATCTGCAAGGCAAGCAAATCTCAATGACCCTGGCTGAAGAAGCGCGCTTGGTAAAAGCCCGCAATGGCAAGCCAGGTTACTTCGATCTGTTCAGAGATCGTTTGATGTTCCCGATCTTTTCTCCAATGGGTGAGCCCATTGCGTTCGGTGGACGTTACCTCGAGAAAAAAGAAACTGAACCTAAATATTTAAATTCTCCAGAAACGCCGGTCTTCATAAAAGGCAAAGTTCTGTACGGACTTTCGCAGACGGCAAAATACATTCGCAGCGAAGATATGGCCTTGATCGTTGAAGGCTATATGGATCTGGTGTCGCTTTATCAAGCGGGCATTCGCAACTCTGTGGCGACCATGGGAACGGCTTTGACTCCGGATCATGGAAGAATGCTGAAACGTATGACTAAAAACGTCGTGGCACTTTTTGATGGTGACTCTGCGGGAATGGAAGCGGCGGAAAGAAGTTTGCCAATCTTGTTGGCGGCTGATTTGTATCCGAAAGGTCTGACGCTTCCAAACAACATGGACCCTGATGATTATGTGAAGAAGTATGGTGCGGAAGCTTTGAAAATTGAGCTGGAACGCGCCCCAGATTTGTTTGTAATGATCTTGGCACGTTGGATGGAAGGTTATCGCGGTGATGCCTCTGAGAAGGTTAAGCTCGCGGATAAATTGAAGCCTTTGTATGAGGTGATCCCAGATCAGCGTTTGCGCGATTTGTACCTGGCTGAGGCCGCTCAGAAGATGAGTGTGACCCTGCCTTGGCTCCGTCAGGCTGTGGGTCTACAAAGCAGCGGACCTGTATATTCGCAAAATCGCCCTGGAATCTCTAGGACGGTGCAGCCAAGTATGCAGCCTCAAAATGCTAACCCAACACCTCCTGCAGCTGTGTCAGACAGTGCAGAAGGGGGCAAGATTAGCTTGAAAGGTGCCTCCAAAGCCGAGGTAATGCTGCTGGGCCTGGTGCTCAAAAGTCGTGCCAACTTCGAGCGTTTTGTGAATGAAAAAGTACTCGATTACATTGCACACACGGGAGTGAAAAAGATCCTCGAGAAAGCTTCCGATGTGTATAGACAAGATCTTAATAAGTTTGATAAATTGACCAGTCTTCTAGTCTCTTATGTAGATCACCCTGAATTATTATTTGTTGCGGAGCCGACTCCAGATGGCGACCCAGGGTTTGACGAAGAGAAAGAGATGAAGCTTCTAGGCGATTGCTTTAAGCGCGTACGCGACAATTTCTTGCGTGATCAAGCGAAGCAATTGGCTCAGGAATTAAAGTCCGAGCCAAGCTCAGAAAAGTTGGAACAGATAATGAAAGCTCATAGAGATAGACTCTCTCTGAATAAAGGGTAAAGGCGAGGTATTGATGAAACAAAACCTACCAAACAAACAAGAGAAAGAACCTACAAAAGTTCTTTCTTTGCAGGAACAAGAACTTCTAATTAAAGAAGAAATTCAGAAGTTTCTGAAGCTTGCAAAAGAGAAAGGCGCGTTGACGATCGAAGAGATCAACGACCTCCTTCCTCCTGAAATTATCGCCCCCGCAGCTCTAGATGCCTTCATGCATGGCCTAGAGGCTGGTGGTGTAGTAATTTCAGACTTGTCTGAAACTTCGAAAGACGAAGAAGGCGAAGGTTCATTCCTTGAAAGCCCTGATTCTGACGACGAAGAAGTAGATGAAGAAGAAAAAGCTGAAAGCGAAGACGTTAAGGGCAATGACCCTGTTCGTCTTTATTTGCGTAAAATGGGTAGCGTCTCGCTTCTAACTCGTGAGGGTGAAGTTGAGATTGCTCGTCGTATCGAAAAAGGGGAGCGCGAGATCGTTCGTGCGATCCTTTTGTCTCCTTTGGGAACTTACGAGATCATCCAACTTGGTAAACGTCTTGATGAAGGACGTATCAAAGTTAAGGCGATCTTCCGTGGTCTTGAGGACGAAGACACTCAGTACGATGAAAAAGAGTACATCGACAAAATTCATGAATTGATCGGCAAAGTCACTGAGTACCAAAAAGCCTCAGCGAAGCAGTTCGAAGTTCTTCGTAAAGAAGAAACGAACACGCCTGCTCGTCAAGCAGCCATGAAAGAACTTGTTCTAATGAATGACAAGTTGATGGCGAATTTTGAATCAGTGAACTTCAACCGTAAAACCATCAACCGTATCGTGATCAAGTTCAAAAACTTGGTAGGTCGTATCGGAACTCTTCGTCGTCGTATTAAAGACGGTGTTGAGCGCACGTTCTCTAAAGACGTTGCATCGATGATTGAGCGTATGAAGCTTGTTGAGTCGAATGAAAAAGAATTAACAAGAATGACTCGCGATACAGGTTTGAACTATCAAAAGTACAAATCTTACGTGATCCAGGCTCAAGAAGCTGAAGTCCGTATCAAGCGTTTGGATTCAGAAACTGAAATGAATCACACTTGGGTGAAAGAAACATACACAGCCATCTGGAAAGGTGAGCGTGAGGCCGATGCAGCGAAATCTGAGTTGGTAGAGGCGAATCTTCGTCTCGTGGTTTCGATCGCTAAGAAGTACACGAACCGTGGTTTGCAATTCTTGGATTTGATCCAGGAAGGTAACATCGGTTTGATGAAAGCCGTTGATAAATTCGAGTACCGTCGTGGTTACAAATTCTCGACTTACGCAACTTGGTGGATTCGTCAGGCGATCACTCGTGCGATTGCCGATCAGGCGCGTACGATCCGTATCCCTGTTCATATGATCGAGACTATCAATAAGCTTGTTCGTACATCTCGTTACCTCATTCAAGAGCTTGGCCGCGAGCCAACCCCTGAAGAGATCGCTGATAAAATGGACATGCCGGTAGACAAAGTTCGTAAAGTTTTGAAAATCGCAAAAGAGCCGATTTCTTTGGAAACTCCAGTAGGGGAAGAAGAAGATTCACACTTGGGCGACTTTATCGAAGACAAAAAGGTGATCAATCCTGCAGAAGCGATTGTGAACCTGAACTTGGCGGAACAAACTCGCCGTGTTCTTTCGACTTTGACTCCAAGAGAAGAAAAAGTTCTTCGTATGCGTTTCGGTATCGGTGAAGAATCGGATCACACGTTGGAAGAAGTGGGGCAAGACTTCAACGTAACTCGTGAACGTATTCGTCAGATCGAGGCGAAGGCTCTTCGTAAGCTTCGTCATCCTTCTCGCAGCAACAAGTTGAAAAACTTCGTTGATAACTAAGGTTATAAAAAAATATTGAAGATTAAAACGGGGACAATTTGTCCCCGTTTTTTTTATCGTTATCGCTGTATAGATCCCTCCGAGCCACAAATTTCGGATTTCTGCCGTAGACCAAGGACCTGCTCTTTTCTTAGACCATATCATGTTTTGTAGATCCTCTGATAAGCTGCAATCAAAACTTAAATGGGAGGCTCTGGTGAGATTGGGAATTCTGCTGACATTGATGTGTTCAGCGACGACAGCAATGGCGGCATCTGGCATGGACTTGGCTAAAATGAATAAGAACTTTGCCTGTCAGGCGAAGGTGAATCAAGCCACTATGGATATGTTTGTGGGAATGGATCCAGATGGCGCAGCTTTCGCAATCAATCCAGAAGGCCAAACGGAAGTGTTTGATGCAAATAGAATTGTTTCAAGATCAAATGCCAATGGCGTAGAGACAATCGTTTATAAATCTAAAGAGCCGCGTATGGATGGTAGCGGTAAAATGATTTTTGAGACCGTTAGAAAAACTGTCGAAATCAAAAGACAAGATGGAAAAATCATGTCTGTGAATAAGCTTTTTGATATGAAAAAGCAGGTTGAATTGGCGAAAAAGTATAACTGTCCAACTTGTACGATGAAGATGCCTGTTCTTAAATCGTTGGAAAGCACTTTTGTCTACGATGGCGACAACTGCGCTGTGAACCAGGATATTGCGTACCAAGCAAAAGATGAAAAAGCAGCAGTCGAAGCTAAGGTCAACTATGACAAAAAATTCTGTGATGCTTTGACTCCGATTGTGAAGCAAATGGGCTCACAAAATGCGGCTCAATGTGGATCTTTATTCGCTCAAGCGCAAATGGCTTATGACGGTCGTGCGAAAGAACTCAAGGCTGAAGGAAAATCTTTTTCTAGCTTCTTGGGTGCTGAGAGCGAGAAACCTAATGCGATGGGGAATTTTGACCTCGGTTCTAAGATAGCAGCATGCACGATGGCAGACCAAGCCTGGGGTATGGGTGTCTATGGTGGTGGCATATACGGCATGGGCATGATGCCAGGAGTTGGTGGTATGATGATTGGCGGCGGCGTGGTGATGATGGGTGGTGGAATTTCACCGAAATCTGCGCCTAAGGAAAAAGAGAATAAGGCGGAAAGATCTGGAGCCGTTAGATAAGCCTTCAAAAAAATTTGAACGACTTTAAAGCCCTCTTCGGAGGGCTTTTTGTTTTTCCAGTCATGAAAGATATTGCCAATGAACAGATTTGAAAATCAAATCAAGTTTGACTAGGAGATATTATGACCTGGAAGACTGTCCTTGTTTCTGCATTGATTGTATTGGCATCTTGTTCCCATCAAAAAACGTCGACCCTGCCTTCTGTGAAGGATTGGATTCGCCAGTCTGACGAGATCGCAAATAAATATTCACGCGAACGCGGAAGTCTTTCACCAGAGATGGCTTCTTACTTGGGATTCTCTGAATTTGATACCGAGGTCACAGGGCTAGATTCCACGTATGAAGAACGTATTCTTTCTTTTGAAAAGAAATGGTTGGCAAAGCTTGAATCTGAATCGAAGAAATCTCATCCCCCTGAAACTCTTGAGGACATTGCAATCCTTAAGGAAAAAGTGAAACTGACCATTGAAGGAACCGAGCTGGATAAGAAGCTGGCGGTGATGACCTTTAACGCTGGGACGAAGGACATTTTCCAAGGCTTGCAGGCCATGATCAATCCACAGATCCCGAAAGACAGACAGGCCAAGGCTGTGGATCGTTTTAAAAAGTACGTGAATGGTTTTGGCAAGTACAAGCCTTTCCTGGTGGCGTGTGCAGAGCACATGAAAGAGCAAGCGAAAGAATTTGCCGGAAAAAATCCTGTTTATCCGTATAAGCGCGAAGTGGATTTGTATCTTTCCGAAAGTCCGACCTACACGGCGGGAATTGAAGAGTTGTTGAAATCAACGGGGCGCACGGATTGGCAGGCAGACTATGAAAAGTTTAAAAGTCAGGCCGTGGTGTTCGATGCCTTTGTTAAATCCGACATTTTACCTTATGCGCGCACGAAAGCTCAGCTACCCCGTGATCTGTATGCCTTTAACTTAAAGGCCATGGGCTTCCAAGTAAGTCCTGAAGAGCTGATCGAGATCGGCGAGGCAGGGTACAAAGAGCTTTATCCTCGCTATCAGGCATTGGCGAAAAACTTAGCTAAAAAGTATCACTTGCAGTCGTCACAGCCGAAAGACGTCATGGCTTTCTTGAAAAAGAAGCAAGTGACCAAGCATGATGAAGTGGAAAAGCTTTATCACGAAGCGGATGCCCGTCTGAAAGACATTATTATCAAGAACAGAATCGCAACTTTGCCCGCGCAACCTTTGGTGATTCGCCTTGCTGGGGAGGCAGAAAGTAAAGCCGCTCCAGTTCCACATTTGAATCCTCCTCCGTTCGTAAATAATAAAGGGGAGCGTCCTGAGTTTGTTGTGCCGACGGCGAAGGGCAAAATGCCTTATGACGATTTCACTCATCAGTATGCGGCGATCATGTTGACGGCTCATGAGGGGCGTCCTGGGCATGATCTTCAGTTCAGTCGTATGTTGGAAGGCGGAATGTCGATGATTCGCGCCACTTATGCCATGAATAGCGTGAATGTCGAAGGTTGGGCTTTGTATGCGGAAGACATGGTTTATCCTTATGTCAAAGACGAGGAAAAATTTGTGGGCTTGCAAATGCGTCTTTGGAGAATGGCGAGAGCCTTCTTGGATCCGCAAATTCAGTTAGGTAAAATCAAAGATCAACGTGTGTTTGATGTTTTCACCAAAGAACTGGGCGTTTCCAAGGAAATGGCCGAGCTGGAACTGCGTCGTTATTCGATCATGGCCCCGGGCCAGGCGCCGTCTTATTACTATGGCTACTTGATGGTTAAAAAAACCAGAGAATGGGCTGAGGCAAGAGCAGGGCAGAACTTTGACCCTAAATGCTTCAATGATCAGGTTCTGTCCTATGGCCTGCTGCCGCTGCCGATGATTTTCGATAAGGTGAAGAACAGCCCGGCTTGTTTGGCTCTCGATTAAGCAGTTGGTAAGTTTTAGCGCTCCACCTGACCAGATAAAGTTTGGGGTGGCGCGCTGTGGCTTTGTAGTCCTCGTCCTTTTTGGTAAGGTATTTTCCAACCAGCCCGATGGGGGCTTAGCTTAGTTGGTTAAAGCATCCCGCTCATAACGGGAGGATCGTGGGTTCAAGTCCCTCAGCCCCTACCATTTTAAAACCACCGCAAGGTGGTTTTCGTGTTTTTAAGAAATCGAAATAGATCAGAACTTTACATAAATTATTTATTGT